>CAZOHH010000050.1:0-17070 GCA_964579735.1 uncultured Oscillospiraceae bacterium
GTCGTCGTGGCGGAGACCCGCTTGATGATCGATACGTAGCTGTAGCGGGTGTCGTCGTCATAGACCTCGATCAGCGTGTAGACATCGTACTCGGTTTCCGGGTCGAGTCCGTTAATCGTGAAAGTGTATTCATAGCGATCGGTGTCCTCGTTGTACCACAGGTCGTCCCATTCGCCGTCGTACCACACACAGTCGAAGGCGTCCTCGTCGGTCAGGTATCCGTCTTCATCGTCGTGCTCCACGACGTAGTAACCAGCATAGTATTCGAGATCCCCCAGGCCGGATTCGATCGCATTCGTCGTTCCGGTACCACCGCCGACCGTCAGGGTGAATCCTTCGTCCGAGATATCGGTGATCTCGGGAGACCCGACGTCGTAGTCGACGTCGAAGTCGAGCTGTTGTGGGTCGTAATAGACTTCTACGCCATCGTCGTCCCAGGCATCGATGATGGCCATGGTCGCGCTGCCTTCGGAAATGTCGAGTCGGTTCATCTTCAGGGTGATATAGGACAATTCAGGCAGGTCGGCCAGGGACGAGATGTCGGTGATGAGATTCTTGCGCAGGTTTAGGTAGCTCAGCCGCAGCAGCTTCTCAAGAGCGCTGACGTCGGTGATGGAATTGTCGTACAGCTCGACTATCGTGAGTTCCGTCAACCCCCCGAGCACACTGATGTTGGAAATGTAGTTGTAGTTCAGATTCAAATCCTCCAGAATCGGCTTGTCTACCAGCCCGGAGAGATCGTCGATGTAGTTGTCGGACAGGTCCAGGATCTCGAGGTAGTAGAAATACTCCAATCCCTGGAGATCGTCGAGATCGCAGTCGTCCAGATACAGTTCCGAGCAGGAAGCCGCTTCCTCGTGGCTGATGTCGCCGTCGTCGTTCCAGTCCAGTCCGGCGTCGATCAGTTCCCATTTGAGACCCGAATCCGCGAACACGATGATTTCGCTGTTGTCCGCCAGCGTCGTGAAGGAGAGCTTCACGATGTCGCTGCGATTACCCGAGCCATCCTCGAGCATGACATAGACATCGTACTCCGTACCCGAATCCATCTCATCGAACACGAGGAAGAATGTCGGCCCCTTCTCGATGGAGGAGTAATACGAGCCATCCACGATGTCGTCCGCGCTGGGTGCTGAAGCCGTCTTCAATTGGCGGTAGACGTAGACCGTGCAGTCTTCACTCCCCTGTGCGGAGAACAGGGCCTTGTATTGCGTGACGTACTCGATCTTCGGGAAGGAGGCGACAAACTCCGGAGCGGTCTCGTCCCCTTCCAATGTCTTCACGGCCAGGTTCGCGATCGTGCCGACGTTCCCTTCCGCGTCCTCGAGCACGACATAGACGTCGTAGCTCGTGTCGGTCGAGAGACCCGATACCTGCGTCGTATATTCGGTATCCTTCGCGGTGACGGTGATGGAATTCCCGTCCGCCTTGATCTCCGCGGCAGTCGGCTCCCCCGAGGCGTAGCGCACGACCTTATAGTAGGCGGTGCAGGACTCGTCCGCGGAGACCTTCAAGGTGAACTGCTTCTCCAGGATGTCCGTCGCCTTCGGGTAATCCGTGCTGAAGGAGGGCGCCGTCACGTCGGACACCCCTTCGACCATGGTCACGTACTTCGTCGTGCTGCCCACGCTAGGGGTCACGGTTCCCTTGCTGTTCTTATAACCGGTCTTGGTGATGATGTAGGCCAAGGCCGTCGCGCTTCTCGGCACGTAGAAGGCTGCGTCGCCATCCGCGTTCGTCGTGAGTTCGGTGGTCTCGCCTTCGCCGACCGTGATGGTGGCGCCGGAGATGTCCGTGTCGACATGGAACCGGATGTAGGCGAGGTCGTTCTCGTTCCCGTCCGAGAAGGTCACGACCGGGCTGCCGCTGCCGTCCCTGCCTAGACCGATGTCGTCCCAGGTGGAGTCGGAAGCGGATGTCCCGCGGACCGCCAGGATGCTGGGAGAGCCCGTCACGACGACGGAGCCTCCGAACCCGCTGACGCACCAGCCGTTGCCGATGCCGGCCGCATACCCGCCGCCGTAAGCCTTGATCGTGCCGCCGGTGATGGTGATGTCGCCTGCTGCCCCTGCATTGTAGTGACCGTAGTCCTCGCCGTAGCCGCCACCGATGCCGGCGGCTCCGTAGCCGCCCTTCGCCAGGATGGTTCCGTCGCTGATGTTGATGGTACCGCCGCCCATCTTGCGGCTTCCGCCGATGCCCGCAGCGCTGCTCGCTCCGGTCGCCGTGATCGTGCCGCCCGAAATGGTGATCGTGCCTTGATAGCCGCCGCTGATGCCGGCTCCGTTGGACCCGCCCTGCGCCGTGACGGTACCGCCCGAGATCACCACGGTGTTGCTCGTGCTTCCTCCGGCACCCGGGCCGATGCCCTGGCCATCATCGCCGCCCGTAGCCGTCACGGTGCCACCCGAAATGGTCACGGTTCCGCCATTTGCTGCCCAGCCGCCGCCGATGCCCGCGCCGCAGTCACCGCCGACCGCCGTCACCGTGCCGCCGCTGATGGTGACCGTTCCGCCCCCACCGCCGCGCCCGCTTCCGATCGCCGCGCTGCCATAAGATGCGGTTGCATTCACGGTTCCGCTGAAGATCTCGAAGTTACCGCACTCCACGAGACACGGGCTGCCAATGGCGGCTCCCGTGGACGACGGCGTCGCTACCTCGCCCTCGCCGCCGAACGCGTTCAGGACTGCGCCCGAGTCCACCACCGCTTCTTTGATATCCACCCAGATATCCTTCGGAATACAGACGGCTGCTCCGATTCCTGTTCCGGCTTCGACGGTGTTCGTTCCCTTGAACTTGAGGGCCGAGACAAAGGCCCCTGAATTGGTGAAGTCGATTGCAGACTGGTTCGTTCCTGACGTCAGGTCGAGGCCGTCTATGGTCAGGTAGATCGGTTGACTGCGGCCGCTGGCGAAGGCGATCGAGCAATTGACGATTGCCGTGCCCCCACCCTTGATGGTGATGCTGGTCACGTTGCTCGGGATCGTGATCACGGTCCCGCCTGCGTCCGCGATCGCGGGCAGGACGATCGTGCCGCCGGATGTCGGGTACCTCGTGGGTTCCCAGACCTTGCCCCCTGAGCTGCCGAAATCCGACCAGGCCGTGACCGTATAGGTCGTCCAGCCTAAGGATACCGCGCCTGTTGTCGCAGGAAGCATGCTGAACAGCAGCATCAGGCTGGTGACGAGAGACAGGATCTTGTTCATCGTCCTCTTCATGGCAATCCTCCAAGGGTCCTTCAGGGGGCTTCCGATTCAAACGGCAAGGACAGAGAGGAAGCGCACTTCCGCTAGTCCTATAGCCAGTATGGCTACAGGATGCACCACCAACCCTGAACGAACCCTGAATGGAAACGCAGGACGAAGAGTGTGCGCGGGAGGTTTTCCTGGCGGCGGAAAAGGTCGGCACCTTAAGTTCCCTTCCTCCATGGACCAGGAGGACATCGGTCCGATGGAGTTCCGCTGCGCCCGATGTGCAAAGGCCTGCGCTTGGGTGTTTCTGCAGGGCCGCTTCAGGCGTCGACCGAAAGCGACACGGCGTCGGTCGGTTCGTCCCCTTCCGTCTCACCGACGGAGGTTTCAACCAGGGCGGCCAGGTCAGGGAGTTCGGTGAGGCCGTAGAGATACTGCAGGTCGAGATACTCAAGAGCGGCCCGGACATATGTTCGTACCGGTTGAGCCCCTAGGTGCCGAATCAGGTTCGGGCTGGAACCGTCGGGATTCCATTCGTAGGCCTTCCCGTGCAGTTCCACGATCCGGTCCAGAAGTCTCTCCAGGTCCGCAGGATCGGCGGGCAACACTTTCAAGGAGTCCTTGTCGATTGCCCGTGTGAAGAAACGCTCCATGTCCTCCTGTGCCTGCGCACCGGCCCGTTCCCGTGCCAGCTCCGGCATGGACGCGCGGTCGTCGCCCTTTCCCCCGTACCAGAGGTCGTCCTGCAGTCGGGTCGCGGCAGCCGCGACCGTATAGATCGGGTATTCCATTCCGCCCTGCCAGTTGAGCAGCCAGTTCAGGTTCTGGTAGGCCTTGAATCGCGATAGTTTCCCCAGTCGGCCAAGCAGCTCGACCTCGTCGAGGAGAATCACCCAGCCCTCGAATCCGCACAACTGGATTGCGTCCGCCATCATCCCGAAATAGCTCTCCGCGTGCTCCGCGACCTTGAACTTGAACTTCGGAATCACCGAGCCCCGAGCCGTGCGGTGTATCCGGCTCAACTCGCCCGCCGGAAGGCGAACGCCCAGGAGGTCTCCGTAGAGGCCGTCCTTGTCCTCCCCTTCGGCATAGAAGTAGTCTTCGAGGACCTGTACAGGCAGGGAATTGGCATATCTCCCCTCTTCAAACAAGGCGGATTGGCGGATCTCCAGAGGCTGGATCCGGTTCAGATACTGCTGGATCCCTTCCAGCGTGGAGTCGGGGGTCCTGATCCGGGGGGCAAGGTTTCCATAGAGCTGGAAGAGATTGCGGCAGGTAACCTCACGGCTCAAAGAAACGCGGCTGACGGCGAAATTCCGGTCCAGAGCCAGATGCTCGATGGCGGTCAGCGCGTGGGTCTTCCCTTGTCCGTACTGACCCCAGATCAGGCGGCCAGGTGGAACGGTCCCCTTGCCGAAACCGGTCAGGTCCGACACGATCCGGTCCGTGATGGACGGCCGGAGCTCGGGCAGAAGCCGCGTGGAAACCCGGGTTGGAATCCCGGCGCGGAGGGACTCGATCACGAAGGTGGCCTGACTTTCGCTCATGTCCGTGTCTCCATTTCGCTTTCATTCGAGTAGGCGTTGTCGATCACGGTCGTCCTAAGGGCGACTCGCGAAGAATCGTCGGGGCTACTTTCACGGGCCTTCCGCTTGAGCCCATATTGCGAAAACACGACACCGAGGTGGTGGGATAGCCTTCGAGGGAAGTCCGGACCCGCCGCAGCCAGGTGCTGGTCGACGTCGACGATATCGCACAGCGGATTGAATCGACCGGAAGGAACGAGTCCGGTCTGAAGGCGCATCCAGAGAGCTTCATAGCTCTTGAGGCCGCGCTTTTCGTCTTCGACGAGGTTTCGGCGCCCAGCAAGGAGAAAGACCAGGTTCTTCAATAGGTCGGCGTCGTCGATGATCTGCCGGATGAGTTCGTACGTATCCTTGTTCTGGCTCGGCGAATACAGGAAGCGCCCCGTTTCCGCGGAACGTTCATACAATACGTCGAGGTCGTCGATCAGGACGACCAGTCCCTTGTGTCCTGAAAGGACCAGAAGCTTCAGCAGGGAATCGAGCCATCGGCGGGCCGTGGACTTCTGCAGGGTCTCGAACAGACCGGAATCCCGTCGCTCGAAGCGCTCCAGTTTCTCGCCACGAAACCAGCGGAGAGCCACGCCGACGCCGGCCGGTTCGTCCGAAATCAACCGGTCCTTCATCAAGGTGAAGGCGAACGTGAAGCAGGAAGGACTGATGTCGGCGTTCTTCAGGATCTTCGCCGCAGCAATCCGGATTTCGCGGGCCGCATCGGGTGCCCCGTACCCTTCTTCGATGATGTACGGCAGCAGCTTGCGCGTTCCGTCATATATGGAGGGGGCGTAACCGAGCGAAGCCGCGACACGAAGGCTCAGGCCTGTGACCAGCTTTTCCATGTCGAGGGTCGACGCGACCAGCCGATACAGGTTGGGTACGTCACTCAGCCGGGGTCCTGCCGTGCGCGCGGACAAGAAGAGCGACGCGAAGCCCTTTTCCAGTGCGGAATGCTGGACATATCTCAGGAGGTGCGTCTTGCCGCTTCCCTCGCTCCCGACGAGAAGTTTGACTTTGCTGCCGCCCTGCGGAATATAGGAATCCAGGTAGTACGCGAGAAAGCGGTCCAGCCAGACTTCGTTCCCCAGCGTCATGTCGTGGACGAGGTCGAGATTCGTGGGGGCTTGACCGTTCCTCAGGCTGACGATGTCCTCGACCGGCAGTGCCATCACTCGTCTCCTTCACCCTTGTAGACCGTCAGGCTGCTGATCCGGCTTTCCCGGCCGCTGCTGTCGACCACGACGATTGCGCGCGCCTGGTTTCTCGCGAATCCGAGCTCGAACCGGAACTCGTTGAGTTCGAGCATGGAAGACTCCTTGAGCAGCCCGAGGTCGAAGACGAAAAACTGTTTCGGGTAGTCCTGCCGTGCGGTCTGCTTGAGGGTCATGATCTCGTACAGATCCATGATAGGTACCGCACACCCCCAGGTGATCTCTTTCCCGCGGTAATTCAAACGGTTCGAGACCCGGTAGGCTTCCAATAAGTCTTTCAGGAACGCCATCGCATTGAACTTCCTGGACAGGACCTTCTTGTACCGGACGCCCACCCATTTGGCCAGCTGCTGCGGGTTCAGGTCGGCGGTCCGTTCGCTCTTGCGTCCGAGCGCCAGTTTGGCCTCGAAATCCTCCAGAGAGACAGTGAGTCGGAAGGGAGGGAGGTCGTACACCGGGAATTCCCCGCTGAACCGGATGCCGGCCGTCCGCATCTCATTTTCGAGCCCTGTCGCATAATCTGGAGAAACGAGCTTCTCACGGATTCCCGCGCTCACCTTCGCCAGTTCCTGCTCCGCCATCGGCCAGTTCACCGCGAGACGACCGACCAGCGGCCCGAGTCTTTCGGCATGCTTGAGAGCATCCTTCAGGTTCCAGGTCGCTGCGGTCTGCTTGAGGACGTGCCAGCTTCGGCTCAAGTCGTTGACCGTGGCATTGAGGTCGAGGAGAGGATCGAAGAGGTCGTCGGCTTCCTTCATGGGTTGCTTCCCTCCGGTTTTCCTTGCGGGTCCTTGATTTCCTGAATATATCATACTGCGTGCTATAATCGAGAAAAACCAGTTTGAAGGGAGCCGCGCGTGTTCGCTGCCAAGGACCTGGAGGAGCTTTCAAGCCCGACGGATTGGGTCCGAGGGAAGGCCTATTTCCGGAACCGGCGAGTCGTCGATCTGACGGTTTTCGAAACGAAATCCGGTGGATGGGAAATCCAGGCACAGGTCCGCTCCACGGAGCGTTTCCAGAGCCGTCTGACCCTCCAGCCCCCTCCAAATCGTCTTCTCTCCTGGTCCTGCAGTTGTGCGTTCTCCGATGGAATGCTCTGCCGACACCTGGTCGCTATCGGCCTGCAGTATCTGAAGCAGACCGCCGTCCCGGATTCCGAAATTCTTCCCTTCGCGTTCGACGACCGTTCCATGCGCGAGATCGAAAAGGATCGGATCGAACCGGAAGTCCATATCCTGCTGAATTCACAGACCTCGTCCGATGGAATCCAGGTGAGTCCGCGCCTCGTCTACCATGACGCTCAGGGGCGAAGGATCATGAGCATCGATCCTCTCGCTCAAGAGATCCGGGATTCGGGACGAACCGCGTCCGATCGAAGATATCTCCTCAGAAACCGACGGACGGAGCAGGGTGTCGTCGAATACTTCAACCGATGGACGGCGCCTTTCGCAGAGAAGGATTCCCCGCAAGTTCTATCTGATTTCGACCTCGCGGTGCTGCTGAAGGAAGTGGTTCCCTCCTTACCCCCTGGCTGGAAGCTCCTGTACGACGCAGAACTCGACCGGAGAATCTCCAAACCCGGATCCGTGACCGCTCAGTTCAAGATGTCGGAGGAACCGGTCGGGCTACTCTCGTTCGACCTTTCTTTCCAATGCGGACAGCTCCGCGTCACGCCCGAACAACTGGATGCCTATCTGCGCGGTCAACAGGAATGGCTGCTTCTGAACGGGCACTATATCGAAGTGACGAACCGGATACAGCTCCAGCACCTGTTCGAGATTCTGGGCAGTTTCCGACCGAGAGGTTCAGGAGAAGACTTCACGGGCGATCTGTATCTGGCCGCGGAGCTTGCAGACTGGGCGGAAGCAGCCGGTGTAGCGTATCCGGAGTCCATTCGGCTAGACCCTCGTTTCAAGACCCTTCTCACCGCCTTCTCCCACCCAGCGGCGATGCCGGAACCGCCGTTCCCGATGAAACTGGAAAGCGTCCTGCGCCCCTATCAGCGCGACGGCGTACGCTGGTTGCACTTCCTCAAGACCCACGGTCTGGGCGGTCTCCTAGCCGACGACATGGGACTTGGAAAGACGCTGCAGGTTCTGACCCTGCTCCTGATGGGCGCGCGCAGGCGTCCTTCGCTGATCCTATGCCCCAAGACACTCCTGTTCAACTGGCTGAGGGAAGTCAAGAAATTCGCTCCGGAACTGAAGGTCGTGATCGTCCAGGGGAACCCTCTGGATCGGCAGCGTCTGCTACGCCAGACCGCGGATTTCGACCTGCTGATCACCTCCTATCCGCTCTATCAACGCGATATGGCCTCCTATCTCGAATTCAGGTTCGAGACCTGCATTCTGGACGAAGCCCAGAGTATCAAGAACCCGGCTACGCATCTCTCCCGCAATGTGAAGCGAATCCAAGCAGATCAGCGCCTTGCCCTGACGGGGACACCCATGGAGAACCGACTCCTGGACCTCTGGTCCATCTTCGACTATATCCTGCCTGGCTTTCTCGGTCGGAAGGAGGATTTCCGAGTCCGATACACGGAGGAGATGCTGGGCGACCTGACGCGCAGAATCCGCCCCTTCCTTCTTCGTCGGACCAAGGTGGAAGTCCTGCCCGATCTTCCCGCCAAGATCGAACAGACCAGCTATGCGACGTTGACCCAGAATCAGCTGGCTCTCTATCAGCAGACGCTCCAACGACTCCGGAAACGCCTCAAGGAAGCGGTCGAGGAGAATGCCCTTGGGCAATCCAGGATCGAGATTCTGGCCGGTTTGACGCGCCTCCGCCAGATCTGCGACCACCCCGGTCTGATCCACCCGCAGTATCGTTCAGCCGACGGTCTGTCTGGAAAACTGGAGCTGTTCGAAGAACTCCTGGACGAGTGCCTGGACGGCGGTCACAAGGTACTCGTCTTCAGTCAATTCACCCGGATGCTCTCCATCCTGCGCGGTCGCCTCGACAATCGGCGCACCCCGTATTGCAGTCTCGAGGGGCAGACCGTCGACCGGCAATCCGTCGTGGACCAGTTCAACCAGAGCCCCGGGATTTCCGTCTTCCTAATCAGTCTCAAAGCCGGCGGATATGGCCTCAACCTGACTTCGGCCGACACGGTCATCCTCTTCGACCCCTGGTGGAACCCGATGGTCGAGGATCAAGCGGCGGACCGCGCCCACCGTTTCGGACAACAGCGAGCCGTGACCGTATACCGGCTGATCACCCAGGGTACGATCGAAGAGAAGATGGAATTGCTGCAGAGCAAAAAGCGATCCCGGTTCGACAGGGTCGTCAACCAGACCGACGACCACCACGGCGCGCTATCGCTGGACGACTTGAGGTACCTGATCGAAGGTTGATTCGAGTTCGGTGCTTGAATGGTACAATGGGCTCAACTACTACGATTCGTGTGCGGAGAGGGGACGAACCATGGTATCGAGTCGAACCTTCATACAGGGGAGCGCTTGGGTAAGAGCGGACTTCCATCTGCATACTCGCAAGGATTCGGAGTTTTCATATATGGGCGAAGAAAATGCATTCGTCGCCACCTATATCAAAAAACTGAAGGAAAATGGAATTCAGGTTGGTGTCATAACAAATCACAACAAATTCGACGCAGGCGAATTCAACGCATTGCGGAAGAAAGCACTCAAGGAAGAAATCCTGCTGCTCCCTGGTGTAGAACTGTCGGTAGGGGACGGATCGAATGGCGTCCATTGTCTTGCCGTATATTCGGACGAATGGATTTCCGGGGAAGGTTCGTTCATCAACGACTTCTTGACCACCTGTTTTGCAGGCAAGGCTCCTACAGAATACGAATGCAAGCACGGACGCAGCAAGTTCGGCATCCTGGATACGATTCAGAAGCTAGAAGAGTTCAAGAAGGATTATTTCCTGATCTTCGCTCATGTCGAGCAAGCGAACGGACTCTGGTCCGCACTGGACGGGGGAAGACTCACCGAACTTGGAAGTGAACCCGTTTTTCGTCAAAGGGTACTTGGATTTCAGAAAGTACGAACGATCGACAAGCCGAATGGGAAAAGCAGGACGACGGTACAGGGGTGGCTCAAGAATAGCTATCCAGCCGAAGTGGAAGGCTCGGATTGCAAGAGCATGGACGAGATCGGCAAGGGGAAGCCGTGCTATTTGAAAATCGGCGAGTTCAGTTTCGAATCCGTGAAATTCGCACTGATGAACCATCAAGCCAGAGTCGGAATCGGTCCACAAGCCAATACCCAATCCCATATCGTCAGCATTTCATACGAGGGCGGTCTGCTTGCAGGACAAACCCTCCATTTCTCCCCCGAACTCAACACTCTCATCGGCATACGTGGGAGCGGAAAGTCTTCCATCATCGAGTCCCTACGATATGCACTCGACATTCCGTTCAGTGATCACGCGGAGGACGGCGAATACAAAAGAGAGCTCATTCCCTACTTGTTGAAGAGCGGTGGTACTGTCACTGTGAAGGTTGTCGACAGGCACGGCATGAACTATGTGATTCGTCGGATACTTGGCCAGTCTCCGGAAGTCTTCGTCGACGGGCTCCTTCGACCTGGACTTTCCATCCGGGATACGATTGTCCACCGACCCGTCTACTTCGGCCAGAAGGATCTGTCCAGGTCCGGCGAAGGATTTGAGCGCGACCTGGTTGAGAAACTGCTAGGGGATCACCTTGTCGAGATTCGCCGTAAAGTAGAGGATGCCAAACAGCGCGTACGAAGCGTGGCGGTCGAGTTTCTCCGCATGTCGGATCTGGACGACGAAATCCAGGAACAGGAAAGAAGACTGACGGATCTGGAACATAGGATGGGTCTCTACAGGAAATATTCATTGGAGGAGAAGCTTCAAAAGCAGCTCGACTTCATTCAGGACGAAAAGTGGATCCAGAATTCTGAGAGAATCGCACATTCATATATAGAAGGAATGGAACGATTCATTGCCGACTACGAGGATGAATTAAGCAATCAATACCGGTATCAGTCCAAACAGAACGAGGCGTTTTTTGTTCCAATCCTGGAGTCCTATCATAGAATCCTTCATACCGTTGACATATTGAAGACGTTGCTCGAGAATGCAAAATCCGGTGCCCAATACCTCCATAACGGCGGACTGGAATTCTCGACCTTGAAGACCGGACAACAGGAGGAGTTCGCTCAAGTCAACCGAACCCTGGCAGAAGAGCTGAGATCTTCCGGCACCCAGTCGATTCGATCGGAAGAATTCAAGGAAATCCACGTGACCCTGGATATCGTGAATCGCCAACTCGAGGAACTGAAGAAACAGAAGGCCCGCGAAATCAAGGTACGGGATGCCTTCATGCTCGAATTGTCGGCTCTTGAGAATTTGTGGCATGAAGAATTCATGTTGACCCAGACACTTCTGGATAAAGTCAATGAAAACCATTCTTCGCTGCGACTCCTAGTGGAATACAAGGGGGATAGACCTTCCTACCTGCAATTACTGAAGAGCGTCATGAAAGGGAGCAACTTGCGGGAACAGGATTTGATTGAAGCCACAAAGACCTACCCGGACATGGTGACCATCTGGAAAGGAATTCTGGGCGGGAATGGCGAAGGAGTTCTCAAAAAAACCGTCTTCCAGGATTATTTTTTGAAAAGCCTTGCCGATCTTGTCACGTATCAGGTGCCAAACCGATTCACGATTGCGTACCAGGGCAAGGAACTCAAGAACCATTCCATGGGGCAACGCGCTTCTGCGCTCATTCTGTTCATTCTCAGTCAAGGCGAGAACGACGTCATCATGATCGACCAGCCAGAAGACGATCTCGACAACCAAACCATCTATGCCGATGTCATCCGCCTGATAGAGAGAATCAAGAAATCGACTCAATTCATCTTTGCAACCCACAATCCAAATATTCCTGTGCTCGGTGATGCCGAACAGGTCATGGCATGTTCGTTTTCAGACGGCCGGATACATGTCAAGGCGGGCGGAATCGACTCGAGAGAGATGCAGCAAAGCATCGTGGATATCATGGAAGGTGGAAAGGATGCCATTGACCGTCGAAAGGAGATCTATTCTTTATGGACGCTGCAGAGCTGATCGGAATCATATCCAGGGGAGAAGACAGTCGGCATCAGTTCAAGTCGGATGTCCGCAATGCGCTTCAATTCGCGGGAGAGATGGTCGCCTTCTCGAATACATCGGGTGGGTTCCTCTTCATCGGTGTCAAGGACGATGGACAGATTACCGGCTTGTCCGTCGAGGATGTCGGCAGAATCAATCAGATGATTTCCAGTGCGTCAAGCAACAATATGAACCCGCCAATCAACACGAGAACCGAGAACATCTCCATGGCCGAGGGGATCGTCATCGTCGTTTCCATTCAAGAGGGAATCAGCAAGCCATATATGGATTCTACAGGGGCCATCTGGGTCAAGAGCGGCTCCGATAAGCGTAGAGTGACTTCCAGGGAAGAGATGCAGCGCATGTTCCAATCGTCCGGTATCATCCACGCGGACGAAACTCCCTCGGTAGGAGTCATGATTTCCGACATCGATGTCGATTATTTCTCCCGCTTCCTTGAGTCGATGTCGGGCGAGAAGCTCGAGAATCAGAGCAACTCACTTTCGGTTATCCTTGAGAACATGAATCTTGCCAAGGACGGTAAGTTGAATATCGCTGGTGCGCTGCTATTCGCCAAGACGCCGCAGTATCGACTTCCAGCTTTCGTCGCCAAATGTGTCCGGTATCCTGGTGAAGACCTTGGTTCGACTTCCTATTTGGAGAGCCTTGAAGCAGTGGGCCGTATGGCGGATATCTTCCAACAGTGCCTGAATTTCCTGTCGCGAAATACTCCCCGAATCCAGGCAAGACAGGACGTCAACTCTTTGGGCAAGCCCTTGGTGGATTCTGTCGTCTATCAGGAACTCCTTGCCAATGCCTTGATCCATAGAGACTATTTCATCATCGCACCCGTCCGTATCATCGTATTCAACGATCGTATCGAAATCATCAGCCCCGGTCATCTTCCGAACAACCTGAATGTTCAGAACATCCTGAACGGCAACTCGAACATTCGGAATCCCGTTCTCGCCTCCTTCGCGACTCGCATCCTGCCCTATCGTGGGCTTGGCAGTGGCATTCGACGTGCCTTGAACGCTTATCCCCATATCAATTTCATCGACGACCGGGAAGGAAACCTATTCAAAGCCGTCATCGACTTGAAGGCAGGTATCTCAGCTTAACCGGCTATCATTTATCCCTTTATTGATGGTTCCCCATGTCGGATAACATTTGAACCGGTATCGCGCCCCTACCTTGTCTCGATTCTCGGGAGCTTCGGGTTCGCGTGAAGCATCTCCACGAAGTCGGACGAATCCTTCACGCGATCGGGAAGGACCAGGCCTCCCCGACCGAGACTGATCCGGTGGTGGAAGTCCGAACCCGACAGCTCCGGCAGTCCATTCGCCTGCGCGTAGGCGAGCGCCAGCCTGTTCTCCCTCGCATCATTGCCGCCGTTGTATACCTCGACCCCATCGATCAGCTTCGGGTCCGCCGCCACGCAGCCGTCGCGGAACGGGTGCGCCTGATTGATATAGGCTCCCAGTGGCGCGACCAGCTCCCTGAATTGTCGCAGCCCCAGTTTCTGCAGCTCGGGAAAGTGATACAGGTACTCCGGTTCGAGCCCGTAGACCAGGAAATCCGCGTAGTACTGCTCGTCGAATGTGATCTCCATCCCAGGCAGCACGAGCAGTCCGACTCTCTCACCCTCCTCGCGCGCGGCGCGATACCCCGACAGAAACTTGTCCACGACCTCCGGCCAGGTATTCACTTCATAGCCTTCGAAGTTCCAGGTATTGTAGTGGTCGGTGATCACAATCGCATCGAACCCGGCCCTCTTGTAGAGGTTCACGATCACACGGGCCGCCTCCCGGCCGCAGCCGCTGGCCTCCGAAGTGTGGACGTGGGTGTCGATGCGGAACTGGACGGGAGAGGCGGGGTCGGGCGAGGGTGAGGTCATCGGCATAGGCAGACTCCTTTCGCTAGAGCACCAGAAACAAGGCTCTATCTAGATAGTATAAGCGCTCGCGCAATGCAATGTGGGGGAGGTGTTCCGAAATGTCGTTCCGATTCGATTGGGTCCGAGTCTCAATAGAGTATAGATATTTGCGACACTCCCATGCCGATTCGAGCGTCCTGGTATGAAACATGTGTAAGTATCATATGTATCTGTTATTTATTTGACACTTCCTCGCCCATGTCGTACGATGTGAATCACCAGCATGCAGCATGCTTGAGGGTTCTGGAGGACAACATGGATTTTTCGGAGTATGAGCGGAGTCGGATTTTCTATGGCGGCTCGGAGCGGAAGTTCGGCGTCCTGATCGACGGATGCGAGTTTATGATCAAATTCCAGAAGACAACCGCTTTCGGTGTACGTTACAACCACGTCTCCGAATACCTGGGCTCTCGGATTTTCGGCTTGTTGGGATTTTCAGCGCAGGAAACCTTCCTCGGGACCTATCGAGGCGAGCCTGTCGTCGCTTGTAGAAACTTCGTCGAAGAGGATGAGCAATTCGTTCCTTTCAATGACGTCGGGGAAAGCTCTCTGGACAGCGACAAGGAGCGTTATCAGTATTCCTACGAAGATATCATGAAGATGCTTCGTGAGAACTCGAAGCTAACGAACGTGGAAGAGACGGTCGCCCTCTTCTGGCAGATGTTCATCGTCGATGCATTCCTCGGCAACTTCGACCGTCATGGCGGCAACTGGGGATTCCTCAAGAAGAACAACCAGTATCGTCTCGCTCCCGTCTTCGACAACGGTTCGTGCCTCTTCCCGAACATGACGGACGAGGACGAAATGCTTCGCGTCATGGATTCGAAGGAGGAGACGGAGAAGCGGATCTACACGTTCCCGACCTCGCAGATCAAGCTGCATGGCGAAAAGAGTTCCTATCACTGGGTGATCCACAGTCTGGCCTTCCCGGAGTGCAATGACGCCTTGGTCGAGGTGTACGGCAGAATCGATCTTGGGAAGATCGACCTACTCATCGACACGGCCGAAGGCATCACCAAAATCCACAGGAACTTTTATCGGCATATGATCCACGAGCGCTACGAGAAGATCCTCGAGGCATCCATGAACGCGCTGAGGAGTCGGTCATGAAGGAAATGACGACCACCGGTTTCATCTGTCTCCGCGACGAACTGGATTTCGAATACAGAATCGCGAGGATCACCTATACCGAGCGTGAGGACGAGAGTTTCACCTATGTCTTCACTCCTTACTATCCTGTCATCGATCTGCTTTCTCCGCCCGTCTTCCAGGGCATTCCGGGGCTCGACCTCGACCTGCGGAAGTCGGAGTACATCAGAGAAGAAGCGGTCCCCGTCTTCATCAGCGAGCGTGCCCCGAACCGGAATCGCGAAGACCTCGCGGATCTGCTGGAACAAGTGGGCATGAAGTATCTGAATCAGCTCGAATGGCTGATTCGAACCGACCTGCGCTATTCCGGCGACCGACTCTATGTCCGGAAGCCCGACCCTGACGAGGAGAAGCACTGCATCTCCTTCCCGGAGTCCGTGGAGCCCGAGCGGGCCCGCGTCCTCTGCCGGAGACTTCTGACCGCGATCTGCCAGGGAGACGACGTCAAGGCGAACGGCTATTCCATCGACGATGACAATCGCAAGGAGTTCCATTCCCTGCTGATCTCGTTGTACCGAAACGAGTTGCTATCGCTCAGGGGCACTCGAATCGAAGGCATCCGGAACTCCGCCGCCAAAGGTAAGTATCGCGGCCGGCAACGCATACGGATCGACGAACCCAAGGCACTGGAGATTTTCGGGGGATTCCGGAAGGGAACGATCACTGAAGCGGAAGCCCTGAAGCGGCTTGCCTTCAGTCGATCGACGTTCTATCGGAGACTCAAGGATTTCGAAGAGAAGCTGTAGCGCAAATATCAGAGTTCCAGGCTGTCCTGGTTCAATAGGAAGTCCTTTTCCCTTTGATATCATAACGCAAGGCCTTGTCGATGACGAAAGCATCCTGAAGATAGTCCAGATATGGCTTCTTCCGCATCGTTGCGGATATGATTGCGCTCCACGATATCCTTGATATAGGTCTCTTGAAACAATAGGAATTCCAGAAATCTCAATGGACGGACATGAATTTCGTCGCTGCGACCACGGAATTGCGTGACGATATCGGAGGATAGGAACTTCGAATTGCTTCCCGTGACATAGACGTCCGCATTTTTGATATGGAGAAAGCCGTTGAGAACATCTTCAAACTCTTCCATGAGCCGCACTTCATCGATCAGAAGGTAATACATATCCGAATCCACAATCAATTCCGACACGTATCTGTAGCATGCATCCGGATTGCGGAGTTCCTTGAATCTGCGGTCGTCCAGTGCGATTTCGATGATATGGGAACGTGTCACGCCTGCTCTATCAAGTGCTTCTTGAACAATTCAAACAGCAGATAGGATTTCCCGCAGCGTCGTATGCCGGTGATCACTTTGCTGAGTCCGTTGTGTTTGTGGGCAATCAGCCGCTTCAAGTAGCGATCGCGTTTAATCTCCATTTCATATCCCCATTTTATTTATGCCTGAATATTTGTACTTTTCTAAAATGGAGTGAACTGTGCATCCTGTTTGCTGTCAAGCTGCCAGCAGGGTCGGCCCCTTCCCCGTCCCCCGCGCCCTCAGTACTCTTCATCTCCCGGAAACTGCTCCGGCATGATCTGCTCGATCCTATCGACGAGAAAGTCCGGGAAGTCCTCCGTGTCGTGCTCCACAGCCCACAGACGTTCAATCAGCGTCCGTCCGACCGGCCTCGCCATTTCGCGCTTTCCATGGCGACAGAACAGCTCGAATTCGCCGAGCCGCTCGAGCAGAGCGACCGTACACGCCGCTTCCCGCTTGTAGCTGAGAAACGACCCGTCGAGGAACCAGCCCAGGCACTCGTCGAAGCGGTCGATCACGTTCTTCGCGTCGATGGAGACCTGCATCAGGGCCATGTCCTTTCCCAGAACACCATCCGACAGAACCCTGACTTGGTAGACAAGGTTGTAGCCCTCATACGTCGTGAGCATGCGCACGAAGTCCGCACCGGAAACCCGTC
>CAZOHH010000051.1:0-1214 GCA_964579735.1 uncultured Oscillospiraceae bacterium
TTCGCGGAAGTCGGGTCCGTACTTCCCGCCCCCTGGTGGTCACCTCGTCCCCGGGCCACCCCCATGGAAGCATTCCCGGTCCGACAACCCAGGTCCTTACCCCGCCGCACGTTCAGTCCCCGCCGCTTCGCAGCGGCGGCCACGGCTGTGGTCGTTCTCGTCATGGGGGCCGGCATCGCAGTCTATGCGGCGCCTGTCAGCTACGTCAGTCTCGACTTGAATCTCGGGGTATCCCTCACGCTCAATCGTTTCGACCGCGTCATCGCCGTCGAAGGTCACGACGCTGCATCCAGGTCGATCCTGGATGATGCGAACGTTCTCAACCTCACCTATTCGGAAGGCGTCGACGCCATCATAGCGGCAGCAAGTCTACGGGGTCTATCGATGACGGGTTTCCGAGCCATCGTCGCCGTGGCCAGCCAGGATGAGAGACGGATCGAGACCATCGGCATCAAACTGCGGGAAAGCCTTCAGAACGACTTCGATGAACTGGGCGTGGATACGAAGATGAATACGGACGACGTGGCCGTCGAACTCGTCATGCAGGCCCGTGATCTCGGCGTATCGTCTGGAAAACTGGAGCTTCTCCGCATTCTCGAAATTGCGACCGGAGAAGGATTCGTCCTCGATGATTGGCTGCGCAGCTCCGTGGGCGACATCCTCGACCGTCTCGACTCACTCGGCGTCGACATCGATGAAGAGATGGGCGAGCATGGGAACAAGGACGACTCCGATGACAAAGATCCTACCGGGACCGGGCAACCGAGGGCGACGTTCACGCCGAAGCCGACGAACGACGACGACGACGAGCATGGGGAAGCCACCAGATCGCCAGATCCGACGCATTCCGAGAAGCGCCTCACCGTCACCCCGAAAGCCGGGGAGGGAGAACACAACAGAACCACTCCCGGAGTGACACCTACGCCGACCTCCCGCGAGCATAGCGATTAAGCACAGGTATCCAGCACACCTGCGGCTCACGACCTTTCCCGGCGGAACAGACCCGCCGCGCTTGACATCCGCTCCGTCCGCATATTAGAATGGGCAACGCTACGGGGCATTAGCGCAGCTGGGAGCGCACCACACTGGCAGTGTGGGGGTCAGGGGTTCGAGTCCCCTATGCTCCACCAAAAACAAAGAGACGTCTATTCAGACGCCTCTTTGTTTTTGGTGGAGCGACGAAAGGGGACTCGAAAGCAAGAGTCCCCATGCGG
>CAZOHH010000051.1:1314-6907 GCA_964579735.1 uncultured Oscillospiraceae bacterium
CTCGTCGTGCGAAAGCCGGGATGACAGGGGACCCCATGGAGCCACAGGATCCAGGCCATGGGGAGGTCATTCCTGCTCCACCAGGGAGCGACGAAAGGGGACTCGAAAGCAAGAGTCCCCATGCGGCTCGTCGTGCGAAAGCCGGGATGACAGGGGACCCCATGGAGCCACAGGATCCAGGACATGGGGAGGTCATTCCTGCTCCACCAGGGAGCGACGAAAGGGGACTCGAAAGTGGTCGAAAAACGAAGAAAATGAAAGCTCCAGTACTCTATCGTAAAACGTGCTTGACATGCCCCACTCTCCTCGATATGATGGTGAAGCAAAACGAAGGATTCTGCGGCGAAGGCCGTTGGATGCAGAACGGAGGTAGACAGGACAGATGAAGACATATGTGGCGAAAGCCTCGGAAATCAAGCGAAAGTGGCTCGTCGTCGACGTCGAGGGACTCGTCCTCGGTCGTGCGGCCAGTGAAGTGGCGAGGGTGCTGCGCGGCAAGCACAAGCCAGAATTCACTCCATTCCTCGACACGGGCGATTACGTGATCGTCGTGAACGCTGCCAAGATCGTCCTCACCGGACGCAAGCTCGAGCAGAAGATGTACCGTTATCATACCGGTTACGCTGGAGGCCTCAAGGAGATCCAGTACAGCCAGATGATGCGGACCAAGCCTGAGAGGGTCTTCGAGCTCGCGGTCAAGGGCATGCTGCCCAAGAACGCGCTCGGACGTGCCATCTACAAGAAACTGAAGGTCTATGCAGGACCGGAGCACGAGCATGCCGCTCAGCAGCCCGAAGTCCTAAAGATCCTGGGCTGATGAAGGGAGGAGCACCGATCCATGGCTACTAAGGCAACAAAGACCACCAAGGTTTACTTCTATGGAACGGGCCGGCGCAAGAACGCCGTCGCTTGTGTCCGCATGGTTCCCGGCAAGGGCACCGTGACGGTCAACGGTCGTGAGCTCGAAGAATACTTCGGTCTCGAGACCTTGAAGATCATCGTCAAGCAGCCCCTCGTGCTGACGGCGAACGAAGACAAGTTCGACCTGATCTGCAAGGCTGTCGGCGGCGGGCTTTCCGGTCAGGCCGGCGCGATCCGCCATGGCCTTTCCCGCGCACTGCTCAAGGTCGACGAATCCTTCCGCCCCGTGCTGAAGAAGGCCGGTTACTTGACGCGCGATCCCCGCATGAAGGAACGCAAGAAGTACGGTCTCAAGAAGGCAAGAAAAGCCTCCCAGTTCTCGAAGAGATAAAAGGCCGATCCGTCGGTTTTGGAACGGGACGAGGGACTTGTGCCTTCGTCCCGTTTGCTATGAAGGGAAAGGGGACCCATGCCATGCTGCTGATCAGAGGAGGTTCCGTATGGCCCATGGACGGGCACCGCTACGAGCGGGGCTATGTCCTATGCCACGAAGGGAAGATCGTCGAAGTCGGTGAGGGCGATGGGCCTACAGACTTCGCGAAAGTCGACGTGGACCGCATCGTCGATGCTGCAGGGGGTATCGTGTTGCCCGGGCTGGTCGACGCACACTGCCACCTCGGTGTCTTTGCCGATGGCGGCGGCATCGAGGGGGACGACGGCAATGAATCGTCGGATCCCGTGACGCCGCACTTGCGCTCCGTGGATGCCATCCACCACGAGGACCGTTGTTTTGCGGAGGCACTTGCCGGCGGAGTCACCTCGGTGATGACCGGACCCGGCAGCGGCAACGTGCTGGGCGGCCAGTTCACCTTCCTCAAGACGGCCGGCAGGGACGTGGATGAGATGACCCTTCGAGCCCCCGCCGCCATGAAAGCCGCATTCGGCGAAAATCCCAAGAAGAACTACGGCGTTCGGAACCAGGCCCCCGCCACCCGCATGGCCACGGCCGCACTTTTGAGGGAGGCCCTGTTCAAAGCGGGCCGCTATGCCAAGGGCGTCGCACGCGCGGACGCAGGGGAAGAGGACAAGCGCCCCGACTTCGACATGAAGCTGGAGGCGCTCCGGCCGGTGATGGCTCTCGAGATTCCACTCAAGATCCACGCGCATCGCGCCGACGACATGCTGACCGCGATTCGTGTATGCGAGGAGTTCGGCTTGCGCTATACGCTCGACCACGCCACCGAAGGGTATCGAATCGTCGATGCGCTTCTGGAAGCCATGAACGGAACGCAACGGCGTGGCCGCCTCGAAGGGGTCATCGTCGGGCCCCTGATGCTGGACCGCAGCAAGCCCGAACTCAGAAACTCGGACGCGCGCAACCCAGGAATCCTCGCGGCCCGTGGAATCCCGGTGGCCATCATGACCGACCATCCCTGCATCCCCATCCAACACCTCCTGCTCAGCGCGGCCATGGCCGTCCGGGAGGGAATGGACGAAGAGGCCGCATTGCGTGCGGTGACGATCCACGCCGCCCGCGTCTGCGGGATGCAGGACCGTGTCGGCTCGCTCGCACCAGGCAAGGATGCCGACATCGCGATCTTCACGGGTCACCCGCTGGACATGCGGACGAAGGTGCGCTGCACGATCGTCGGAGGGCTCGTCGTCCATGGTTCCTGAACGCCACTTCACCACTCGGTCGCGGGAGGAGACGGTTGCGCTGGGAGAAGCCCTCGCAGACACGCTGCGCTCCGGAGACGTGGTCGCGATGGACGGGGATCTCGGCGCAGGAAAGACCGCCATGACGTCCGGCATCGCACGAGGACTCGGTGTCCGCGGCTTCGTGTCCAGTCCGACCTTCACGTTGATGATCGAACACGCAGCTGGAGCGAGGGGTCTTGCGCTACACCACTTCGATGCCTATCGCCTGTCCGGGGCTCATGAATTCCTCTCTCTCGGTTTCGACGAGATTCTCGAGACCGATGGAGTCAGCGTCGTCGAATGGGCTGCACGGGTCCGGGAGGCCTTGCCTGCCTCGCTCATCCAAATCGTTGCAGAACGTCGGGACGGCGAAGGGGAGGACCTGCGCGACATCGGAATCGTCTATCCGGAAGGTCGGGAGAGGGACGAAGAGCGGCTGGTCGCTCGTTACACCGCCCTGTGCTCCGAAGGGAAGGAGAGCTCCACATGCTGATTCTCGCCGCCGATACGTCGACCCGCAGCGCCTCGATCGCGCTGGTGCGGGACGGAACGGTGTTGGGCGAAACGACGCTGTCGCTCGGCCGCAAGCATTCCACGACCTTCATGCCCGCACTCGAGGAACTGATGCATCGCTGCGGCCTCGCACACGCGGATTTGTCCGCCTACGCATGCACCGTGGGTCCCGGCTCCTACACGGGCATCCGCATCGGCCTCGCGACGTTGCAGATGATGGCGTTCGCCGCGCGGAAGCCGGTCTACGGCGTTTCGACGCTTGACGCGCTCGCCCTCCCTCTCCTCGTATCCCGCCACCTCCTCGTATGCCCTATGCTCGACGCTCGGAGCGGTAGGATCTTCGGAAGTGCTCTCGATGGGGACGGCACGCATCACTGGGTCGCGGAAGCCAACCTGCCCATCGAGAGTTTCGCCGCGGCACTCTACACCGCGCTTGAAGCAAAGCCGGATGCGACGGTCGTCCTCTGCGGCGATGCGGCTGCTCTCCATGCATCACGGCTTCGGGACCTGCTTCCACGAGCCGACATCCACGTTGCGGTCGGCGCGCTCCAGTCCCCGCTTGCCTCCTCCGTCGCGGAACTCGCAGAACGGCAGGCCGCGGCCGGTGACCCGGGTGACCCCGCCCGGATGTCAGCCTCCTACCTTTCGCCTTCCCAGGCTGAAAGGGAAGCCGCGATCCGGGAGCGCAAACCATGAATGTCCGCCCAGCCGCTCCCTCGGACGCCGAGGCCATCCTCTTGCTGGAGAGAGCCTGCTTCACGTTGCCATGGAGCGAGAGTTCGATCCGCGCCGATCTGGAAACGAACCCCGCCGCGCACTACCTCGTTGCGGTCGAGGCTGGCGCCATCATCGGCTACATCGGGATGTGGGCCGTTCACGATGAGGCACAGATCATGGACGTCGCCGTCGCACCCGCATCGCGTCGGCTCGGCGTCGGCCGGACGCTGATCGAGAAGCTCCTCGAGGAAGCTCGGAATCTCGGGCTCATGCGCATTCTGCTCGAGGTCAGGGAAAAGAACGCAGGGGCAATCGCATTGTATGTCTCGATGGGCTTCGAGCGTGAAGGATTGCGAAAGGGATACTATCCGGACGATGGAGACAACGCGGTCCTGATGAGCCGGAAGATCTAGGGAAGGAACAACGAATGCCGATATCCGATTCACTGGCGCAGGTTTCGAGGACGATGGCGCTCGTCGCCGCCCTCGACCAGTCAGGCCCCCGCCTGAATGCCGTTCTGGAGTGGAACCCCGAAGCGGAGGTCATCGCCGCTGCCCTCGATCGCGAACGAAGCGCCCAGGGTCCGCGGAGTGGAATGCACGGCGTCCCCGTGTTCCTCAAGGACAACATCGACACGGCAGATGGCTGCCATACCTCCGCGGGATGCCTGGCTCTGGCTGATCGGTACGCCGATCGAGACTCCTTCGTGGCAGTCCGACTTCGAGCGGCGGGCGCCGTGCTGTGCGGCAAGACGAACATGACCGAACTCGCGAACTTCATGACGGACGACATGCCCAACGGCTACTCTTCCCGGGGTGGGCAGGTCCGACACGCATGGAAGGACGGCGCGGAGACGTCCGGATCCTCGACGGGGTCTGCGGTCGCCGTGGCGGCAGGCTATGTCCCCATCGCATTCGGCACGGAGACCTGCGGGTCCATCATCTCACCGGCATCGGCCGCCGGCGTCGTGGGTCTCAAACCCACGGTCGGCTGGGTGAGTCGCCGTGGCATCCTTCCCATCTCCCCCTCCCTCGATACGGTTGGACCCATGGCCAGGACCGTCGCCGATTGTGCCCTTGCTTTCTCCCTGATTGCCGGTTTCGACCCGGAGGACCCGGCCACCGGACTCTGCAAGGGACTCGAAGTACCAGGCCCGGAGTGCTGCGACGTGAAGCCGGGGATGCTGGAAGGCGTGAGGCTGGGTGTCCACATGCTGGATGATACGAACCAACCCGTTCTCCTGCCGGCATTCCACACCGCGCTGGACGCCCTGTCCGCGATGGGTGCAATCCTCGTCCCGGTCGTTCCACCTCATGATGAGGACCAGGACCTCTACACCCTGCTTTACCATGAATTCCGCCCGGCGATGGATTCGGCTCTCCGCAGCGGGTCGGGACACGTGCGCTCGCTCCAGGGGATCCATGACTACAACACCGCGCACGCCGAGACCTGCCTGCGCCACGGCCAGACCTGCATCGAGAGGGCCCTGGCCCTCGAGAGGCCCATGATGACGCCCGATTACGCCGCCGTCCGGGCCGAAATCCGCGGGACCCTGCGCGCCCTGGAAGAGATGTTCACGGCGAACCTGCTGGATGCCGTGGTCTCCACGCAGAGCCTGCTTGCCTTCAGCTTGACGGCCTGCCCGGCGCTGACGCTGCCCGTTGGCATCGATGAGACCCTGGGGCTTCCCGTGCCGCTGATCCTGCTCGGACTCCCATTCACCGAGGCGCGGCTGTTTTCCATTGCCGCCGCGTTGGAAAACGCAATCGGGATGGACTTCCTGCCGCCGCTCAACGAGGCGTAG
>CAZOHH010000051.1:7007-16950 GCA_964579735.1 uncultured Oscillospiraceae bacterium
CGGTTTGACACCCCTGTGGGGCGACTCTATACTAAGAACATGTCCAACGACCCAAGAGGAGGATGACGGCATGCTTTCAAAGACCGTGGTGTTCCGGTGCGACGAATCCCTTCAGATGAAGGTCGTCGCAGTCCTGATCCAGAAGGCCTCCGTTTTCCGCTCCAGCGTATGGCTGTCACGTGGAGAGCGCCGTGCAAATGCGAAGAGCCTTCTCGGCGTGATGTCCCTCGGAATCGAGAATCAGGCGGACCTGACCGTCACCGTCGACGGCGATGACGAAAACGAAGCGCTCGAGGCCGTCACTTCCTATCTGACTCACCCCGAAGCCTAGCCCCCGCCGCGGCCCCTGAAGACCATGGCGAACGACGAGCGGCGCGTCCCCTTGGACGCACGACTGGATCTTGTTCCCGCGAAGCCGGGCGTGTACCTGATGAAGGACGCGTCCGGCCGTGTCATCTATGTCGGCAAGGCGAATTCCCTTCGTCACCGCCTCGCGAATTATTTCAGCGGCGAAGCCCCTCGGGGTGGTGTCAAGGTGGAGGCGATGGTATCGAATGTCCGGGATTTCGATTTCATCGTGTGCAACAGCGAGTTCGAAGCCCTTCTCCTCGAGTGCAATCTCATCAAGCGGCATCAGCCCCGCTACAACATCCTGCTCAAGGACGACCGCGAATACCCTTACATCCGTGTGACGCTGAATGAGACCTATCCCCGCGTGGTGAAGGCCTTCCGTATCGGCGAGGATCGCGCCGAGGGGGCGCGATACTACGGCCCCTACCTGGGAGGACAGCTCTACGAGGCGCTTGAGGCGCTGCGAGCGATCTTTCCGATGAAGACATGCCAGCGGATCTTTCCGAGGGATATCGGCAAGGAGCGTCCCTGCCTCAACTATCACATCGGACGGTGCATCGCTCCCTGCCTCGGTACGGTATCGGCCGCAGACTACCGCGCCGTGATCGAGGGAATCTGCCGATTCCTCGAAGGTCGCTACGACGGCATCCTCCAGGATCTCCAGAGCGCCATGGAGACCGCGGCGAAGGAGGAGCGGTACGAGTCCGCCGCCGTCTACCGTGACCGCCTCAACGCCCTTTCCCGCATCCTCGCGAAGCAGAAGGCGGTCAGCGGCAAGGACGCCGACAAGGACGCGCTGGGCTTCGCACGCAACGGGACGGAGTGCTGCGTCCGCAAGCTCGAGATCCGCGCCGGTCGCATCGTCGGACAAGGGACCTTCTTCCTGCCCGACGACGGTTCGCCCGACGAGGAGATCCTCGCCGCGTTCCTCGTGCAGCACTACCCCGATGCGCCGGCCGTTCCGCCGGAAATCCTCGTCCCCTGCCTTCCGGCAGGCCCGGAGGACGTGCAGGCCCTTCTCGCCGGATTGCGCGGCGCCCGCGTGGCCCTGCGCGTCCCGCAGCGCGGCGACGACGCCGGCCTCGAGGCGATGGCCGCCGAGAACGCCGCCGCCGCGCTGCACCGGCGCGCCGTGCTCCAAGGGCACGGGGAGGAGGCCGTGAAGGCGGCTCTCGACGATCTGGCCGCCCTGCTCGGCCTTCCCTCCGCACCCTACCGCGTGGAGGCGTTCGACATCTCCAACACGGCCAACGACGACAAGGCTGCCTCGATGGTCGTCTTCCTCGACGGCAAGCCCGACCGCAAGTCCTACCGCCTCTTCCGCATCGGCACCGAGGGACGAGATGACAGGGCATCGTTGCAGGAAGCCGTCTCCCGGCGTCTCGGGCGAAAGGGCGACGACGAGTTCGGCGCTGCGCCGGACCTGATTCTCATGGATGGCGGAATCGGGCAGGTCCAGGCGGCACAGGCGGCCATGTCCGAGCGAGGATGGCGGGTCCCCGTGGCCGGAATGGTCAAGGACGACCGCCACCGCACCCGGGGACTGGTCCTTCCGGATGGGCGCACGGTCGAACTCGGGCTCCGAGCGCTCGACGCCCGCGGGGAAGCCCCCACGGACCCGGAGGAGCGGGAGCGTCGGATGCGCCTGCTTCGTCTGCTTACCGCGGTGCAGGATGAGGCGCACCGGTTCGCGCAGAAGTACAATCGAAAGCTCATGTCGAAGCGGACGAAAAGATTCACCCTCGAGGGCATCGCCGGTATCGGACCTACCCGGAGACGGGCCCTGCTGGAGGTCTTCGGCACCATCAAGGCCGTTTCGGAGGCTACGGAGGAACAACTGGCCGCCGTCACAGGGATGACCTCCGCCGCTGTTGCCGCCGTGCAGGCGCATTTCCACCCTGCCCAACCGAATGCGGAACCACAGGTACGTCAGGAGGAGACCCCATGACCCTGTTCGCCATCGCCGACCTGCACCTGTCCTTCGGCAGCGACAAGCCGATGGACATCTTCGGACCGCAGTGGAAGGACCACGCGGAGCGGCTGCGCGCAGCATGGTCCGAAACGGTCGCCCCTGAAGACGTGGTGCTCGTGCCCGGCGACATCTCCTGGGCGATGCATCTTCCCGAACTCGCTCCGGACCTCGACTTCCTGGAGGCCCTGCCGGGTCGGAAGATCCTGCTTCGTGGGAATCATGACTACTGGTGGACCACGCTCGCCAAGATGGACCGTTTCCTCGAGCAGCATGGCTACTCGACGATTTCCTTTCTCCGCAATACCGGCCTGCGCATCGGCGGAACGGATCCGGACGGACCGGGCACGGTGATCTGCGGCACTCGTGGCTGGCTCCTGCCGGAGGACGCCGCGTTCGGCGTCGAGGACGAGAAGATCCTCGCACGCGAGGTCGGTCGACTGAACCTGTCCCTAGCGGCTGGGGAGCGGATTCGATGCATCGGCGATAGGCTCGTCGTCGCATTGCACTACCCGCCCATGAGCGCGCACCAGTGCCCCACCCCCTTCTCCGAAGTCCTCGAGGCCCACGGAGCCGATGTCTGCGTCTACGGCCACCTCCATGGGGAGGCAGCGGGGCGGGGAGTTTCGGGAGTTGTGAACGGTGTGCTCTACCGCAACGCATCTGCTGATTATATTTCCTTCAAACCCTTATCGCTCTAGGCTTACAGCCGAAAACGCCCCTTGCGGCCGGAGCATGCCGTAGGGTATAATGACGAAGCCTTGCGGACGAAGCGACATCCGGTGTATTCCGACCGCAGTTCCCAAGGACGCATATGAAGGCGGGTGCCCGATGCCTATCAGCATGACCGGATTCGGACGCGGCGAGGCCGTGGCCGATGGAAGGCGTTTTCTCGTTGAGATCCGTACCGTCAACAACCGGTACTGCGACATTCAGGTTCGGATGCCGCGGTCGATCGCGTCTCTCGAGACGCGCGTCCGCGAGGCGGTCGCCGCACGCGTGGGCCGAGGCAAGGTCGACCTCTACATCACCTACGAGGACCGGCGTCCCGAAGCGGGCCGCATCGTCGTCGACCTTCCCCTCGCCAAAGCCTACGCCGAGGCCTTGAGGGAGATTGCACGATCCATCGGCTCCGACGAGAAGGTGACGGCCGCCCAGGTCGCGAAGATCGGTGACGTGATGCGGCCTGAAGCCTCCGAACCCGCCGAGGAGGAGACCTGGTCGCTGCTCGAGGCGGCATTGCGGGATGCTTTGCGCGCTTTGGTCTCGATGCGCGCCGAGGAAGGTGGAAAACTCGTCGTCGATATCCGCCGCAAGATCGACGGACTAAGGGGATTGGTGCTGAAGGTCCAGGAGCGTGCTCCTCGAGTGCCGGAGGAGTACAGGGTGAAACTCGCGCAGCGCGTGCAGGACCTGTTGGGGGACAAGGCGTCGGTGCTCTTCGATGAGCAGCGCCTGGCTGCAGAAGTCGCGCTCTATGCCGACCGCTGCTCCGTCGACGAGGAGCTCGTGCGTTTGGCCAGCCATATCACGCAACTGGAGGACACGCTGAAGCAGGACGTCCCCATGGGGAAGAAGCTCGACTTCCTGATGCAGGAATTGAACCGGGAAGTGAACACGACCGGCTCGAAGGCCAACGACATCGAGCTGACCCGGACCGTAGTCGAGATGAAAAGCGAGCTGGAGAAGATCCGCGAGCAGATCCAGAACCTCGAATGAGCAAGACGGTGGAGGAACGACAGGGGATGGTCTTCGTGAAGGTGGGATTCGGGAACCTTGTTTCGGCAACGCGGGTGATCGCGGTCGTCGGCCCGGATTCGTCGCCGGTCAAGCGGCTCGTTGCGGACGCTCGGGACAGGGGCGCCCTGATCGATGCGACGTCGGGCCGGAAGACGCGTGCCGTCCTCGTGATGGACAGCGACCATATCGTTCTTTCCGCGCTGCCTGTGGAGGATCTTGAAAAGGACCTCGCGGAAGGGGGCGTCTGATGGGCGCGATGTCGGACCACCCGAGAAGAGGTGTCGTGATCGCGGTCTCCGGACCCTCCGGCGTCGGGAAGGGCACGGTGATCGCCCGCCTGCAGCAGATAGACCCGGAGATCCTTCACTCCGTCTCCGTCACGACGCGTGCGATGCGCGGCGGCGAGAAGGAAGGCGTGGACTACTACTTCCGTACGCGCGAACAGTTCGTCGAGATGCTGGATCGCAATGAGATCCTCGAGCATGACCTGTATTGCGGGAGCTACTACGGGACGCCGAAAGCCGCCGTCGTCGAGGCTTTGGAAGCCGGGAGGGACGTCGTGATGGATATCACGGTCCCGGGGTCTCTCAGCGTGCTGGACCGCTTTCCCGAAGCCGTCGGCGTCTTCCTTCTGCCGCCCACGTTCACGGAGCTCCGCCGGCGCCTGCTGGGCCGGGGAACCGAGGATCCGGCCGTCATCGAGAAGCGTCTGGCCAAGGCGGTCGAGGAGATCGGCCATACTTCGAAATTCGAATACGTGATCGTGAACGAGGAGGTCGACCGGACCGCCCGCGCGATCCTTTCCATCCTGGAAGCCGAACGGTGCCGCTATCGGCGCATCGCCGGCATCGAGGACCGCATCCTGAAACTGTAGTGCCGGACGCCGGCCGGAAGGCCGCGTCCATCGGACCCGAACGGGTCCGGAAGGAGGCTCCCCCATGCTGACCAAGCCCTCCATCGAATCCCTGCTCCCGAAGGTCGACAGCCGCTATACTCTGGCGATTCTCGTCGCGAAGCGCGCGCGTCAGATCGTCATGGGAGGCAAGGTCCTCGTCGCGTGCGATTCGCCGAACACGGTGACGCAGGCATGCGAGGAACTCGCCGGCGACCGCCTCGCCTTCGTCCGCGGCGACCTGCCGCTCATCCACAATCGCGACCAGTTCGCCTATGGCGTCTTCGTCGGGCTTCGTCCGGATGTCATTGCCGCCCGGGAGCAGCAGCAGGACCCCGATGCCCGCTCGATCGACCTCGTCGACGACCTCGGAGATGACCTGCTCGAGCCGGTCGTGGTCGAAGCCACATCGGAAGCCGCGCTCGTGGAGCTCGTCGAAGAGGCCGCGGAGCTCGTCGACATCGTCGAGGAATCCGGCGAGGCACCTCTCGACGAACCCGGGACCGAACCGACCACCGAGGAGGAACCTGCCTGATGGCCTTCGAGAAGACCATGGAAAAGGTCGTCGCCCTGGCGAAGAACCGCGGATACGTCTATCCCGGCTCCGAAATCTACGGCGGTCTCGCGAATTCCTGGGATTACGGTCCCCTCGGCGTAGAACTCAAGAACAACGTCAAGAAGGCCTGGTGGCAGAAGTTCGTCCAGGAGAACCCGCACAACGTGGGCGTCGACTGCGCGATCCTGATGAACCCCCAGGTCTGGGTCGCGTCCGGTCACGTCGGCGGCTTCAGCGACCCGCTGATCGACTGCAGGTCCTGCAAGACGCGCCACCGCGCCGACAAGCTCGTCGAGGACTGGAACCTCGCGAACGGGGATTCCACGGCCGTCGAAGGCTGGACCGACGCGCAGCTGATGGAGTGGATCCGCACCAAAGGCGTGGCGTGCCCCTCCTGTGGGAGCAAGGACTTCACCGACGTCCGCAAGTTCAACCTGATGTTCAAGACCTTCCAGGGCGTGACCGAGGACAGCAAGGCCGAACTGTACCTTCGCCCAGAGACCGCACAGGGGATCTTCGTCAACTTCAAGAACGTGCAGCGCACCACGCGCCGCAAGATTCCCTTCGGCATCGCCCAGATCGGCAAGGCCTTCCGCAACGAGATCACGCCGGGAAACTTCACGTTCCGGACCCGCGAGTTCGAGCAGATGGAGCTGGAATTCTTCTGCGAGCCTGGCACCGATCTGGAGTGGTTCCACTACTGGAAGGACTTCTGTCACCAGTGGCTGCTGTCCCTCGGCATGAAGGACGCGAGCCTTCGTCTCCGCGACCATGGCCCCGAGGAGCTTTCGTTCTATTCCAACGCCACCACCGACTTCGAGTTCCTGTTCCCCTTCGGCTGGGGCGAGCTCTGGGGCGTCGCCGACCGCACGGACTACGACCTGAAGCAGCACATCGAGCACTCGAAGGACGATCTCTCCTATTTCGACCCGGCCACGAACGCCAAGTACGTCCCGTACTGCATCGAGCCCTCGCTCGGTGCCGACCGGGTCGCTCTGGCCTTCCTGTGCGACGCCTATGACGAGGAGGAGATCGCCCCGGGCGACGTACGCACCGTCCTGCGTCTGCACCCCGCCCTCGCTCCGATCAAGGTCGCGATCCTGCCCCTTTCGAGCAAGCTGTCCGAAGAGGCCGAGGTGGTCTATAGAACCCTCACGAAGAAATTCCCCTGCGAGTTCGACGACCGTCAGTCCATCGGCAAGCGCTATCGCCGCCAGGACGAGATCGGCACGCCGTATTGCATCACCTACGACTTCCAGTCCCAGGAGGACCGCTGCGTGACCGTTCGCGAGCGCGACTCGATGCAGCAGGTCCGTGTCCCCATCGATACCCTTCCCGCCTGGTTCGAAGGGCGGTTCGACTTCTGACGGAACACCACTGATTGAAAACATGAAGAACACCGGAAAGCATAATGCAAAGGGAGGAACTGAAATGGTCAAGTACGTCTACATGTTCTCCGAAGGAAACGCCTCGATGCGCAATCTGCTCGGCGGCAAGGGTGCGAACCTCGCCGAGATGACCGGCATCGGACTGCCCGTCCCGCGCGGTTTCACCGTGACCACCGAGGCCTGCACCCGATACTACGACGATGGCGAGAAGATCGCCAAGGAGATCGAGGACGAGATCTTCGCTTCCTTCGCCGTCACCGAGAAAACCGTCGGCAAGGTCTTCGGCGATCCGACGAACCCATTCCTCGCCTCCGTCCGTTCCGGCTACCGCGCCAGCATGCCGGGGCAGATGGACACGACGCGCAACCTCGGTCTCAACGACGAAGTCGTCAAGGGACTTGCGACATTGACAGGCAACGAGCGCTTCGCCTATGACAGCTACCGCCGCTTCATCTCCATGTTCGGCGACGTCGTCATGGACGTCCCGAAGGCCAAGTTCGACAAGATCCTCGAAGCCGTGAAGCACGAGAACGGTGCGAAGTTCGACACGGACCTGACCGCGGACCACCTCAAGGAAGTCGTCAAGCGCTTCCTGGTCCTCTACAAGGCCGAGAAGGGCACCGCCTTCCCGCAGGACCCCAGAGCCCAGCTGATCGAAGCCGTCAAGGCCGTGTTCCGCTCCTGGAACAACGAGCGTGCCAATGTCTATCGCCGCCTGAACGACATCCCCGGCAATTGGGGCACCGCCGTCAACGTGCAGGAGATGGTCTACGGAAACATGGGAGACACGTCCGGCACGGGCGTCGCCTTCACCCGTGACCCCGCCACCGGCGAGGCCAAGCTCTACGGCGAGTTCCTGATGAACGCCCAGGGCGAGGATGTCGTGGCCGGCATCCGCACCCCGCAGACCATCGACCAGCTCCGCGACGTCATGCCCAAGGTCTACCAGCAGTTCGCCGACATCGCGAACAAGCTCGAGCGCCACTACAAGGACATGCAGGACATGGAGTTCACCATCGAGCGCGGCGAGCTCTTCATGCTGCAGACCCGCAACGGCAAGCGCACCGCCTTCGCCGCCCTCAAGGTCGCCGTCGACCTCGTGGAAGAGGGGATGATCACCAAGGAAGAAGCTCTCATGAAGATCGACCCGAAGCAGCTCGACGCGCTGCTGCACCCGGTCTTCGAGCCCAAGGCCCTCAAGGCCGCCCATGTCGTCGCCAAGGGCCTCAACGCCTCCCCGGGCGCCGCGACCGGCCGCATCGTCTTCTACGCCAAGGACGCCGTCCGCTTCGTCGAGGAGACGAAGGAGCCCGTGATCCTGGTCCGTCTCGAGACCTCTCCTGAAGACATCGAAGGAATGAACATCGCCAAGGGCATCCTGACCGGCCGCGGCGGAATGACCTCCCACGCAGCCGTCGTGGCGCGCGGCATGGGCAAGTGCTGCGTCTCCGGATGCTCCTCGATCACCATCAACGAGGAAGAGAAGTACATGATCGACGCCGAAGGGCGCCGCTACGCCGAAGGCGACTGGCTCTCCCTCGACGGCACGACCGGAAGCGTCTATGGAGAGAAGCTGCCGACCCAGAAGGCAGAGCTCACCGGCGACTTCGGAACCATCATGGAGTGGGCGGACGCCGTCCGCAAGCTCAAGGTCCGCACGAACGCCGACACGCCGTTCGACGCCGAGAACGCCCGCAAGTTCGGCGCCGAAGGCATCGGCCTGACCCGCACCGAGCACATGTTCTTCGAAGCCGACCGCATCTTCGCGTTCCGCCAGATGATCGTCGCCACGGACGAGAAGGCCCGCCGCGTCGCCCTCGAGAAGATCCTCCCGATGCAGCGCGCCGATTTCGTCGGCATCTTCAAGGCCATGCAGGGATTCCCCGTCACGATCCGCCTGCTCGACCCGCCGCTGCACGAATTCCTCCCGACCGAAGCGGAAGACATCAAGAAGCTCGCCAAGGAACTGAACGTCACCGTCGCCTCCCTCGACGACATCATCAAGAAGCTGCATGAACTCAACCCCATGATGGGCCACCGCGGATGCCGCCTCGCCGTCTCCTATCCGGAGATCGCGGAGATGCAGACCCGTGCCATCATCGAAGCCGCCATCGAGATCCGGAAGTCCGGAAACACGATCATCCCCGAGATCATGATCCCGCTGGTCTGCGACATCAAGGAGCTCAAGTTCGTCAAGAACATCATCGTGAAGACCGCCGACGAGATCATCGCCCAGTCCGGCGTGACGCTCGAGTACATGGTGGGCACGATGATCGAGATCCCTCGTGCCGCCCTGACCGCCGACGAGATCGCCACCGAGGCGGAATTCTTCAGCTTCGGCACCAACGACCTCACCCAGATGACCTACGGCCTCTCCCGCGATGACGCCGGCCGCATCCTGGACGATTACTACAAGGCCAAGATCTTCGAGGCCGACCCCACCTCCAAGCTCGACACCATCGGCGTCGGCAAGCTCATGAAGATGGCCTGCGACCTCGGAAAGCAGACGCGTCCCAACATCAAGCTCGGCATCTGCGGCGAACATGGCGGTGACCCCTCGTCGATCACGTTCTGCCACAACATCGGGCTGACCTACGTGTCCTGCTCCCCCTTCCGCGTGCCGATCGCACGTCTCGCAGCCGCCCAGGCCGCCCTCTCCAAGGGCGACAACCTCGGTCAGAAGTAGACCGCATGCTTCCGGCACACGCCGGATGAACGACCGGAGGGCCGTTTCCCCGCAAGGGGGGGCGGCCCTCGAGAAACGAGGCACCCCATGCTCGTCTCCAGAATGTTTCTTCCCACCCAGCGGGAGGTCCCGTCCGAGGCCGAGATCGCCAGCCACCAGCTGATGCTGCGGGCCGGGCTCATGCGCAAGGTCGCATCGGGCATCTACGCCTTCCTGCCCCTCGGATACCGCGCTTTCCGCAAGGTGGAGGGCATCGTGCGCGAGGAGATGGACCGTGCCGGCGCCCAGGAACTGATCATGCCGGCCGTCCTGCCGGCGGAGACCTACATGGAGTCCGGACGCTGGAGCGTCTTCGGTCCGG
>CAZOHH010000052.1:0-5195 GCA_964579735.1 uncultured Oscillospiraceae bacterium
GAAACTCGGGTTATAACAGGGTTGCGATTCGAAGAATACGTCTGGGTATCGCCTGCAGGAGGCGCCTTCTTGACAACGCTCCATGCGGCAAGTAGGATGACGTCGGGATGCCTGAACCGTCTTCTTTCAAACTTCACAGGAATAATCGAAGAGGATTTATTCATCGTCTGCAGGAGGAAAACGCATGCAGCGTATTGGTCTATTTCGCGATTGGCGGTTCAGATATGGCCCCGGTGTCCAAGGCGTACAGGAGAGCAAGGAATGGACGACCGTGGACCTTCCCCATGATGCAAGCATCCGCCTCGATCGGAACGCATCAGCCGTAGGAGGGTATGGGACCGGATACTTCCCAGGATGCAATTGCTTCTATGAAAGGGACATCGAGATTCCTTCCGGGTGGTTGGACGGGAACGTCACGCTGGAATTCGAGGGCGTCTACATGAATGCAGTGGTGACGGTCAACCAGAATCTGGTTGCACGGCACCCTTATGGATACACCACGTTCCGTTGCGACATCACCCCCTGGCTGAAGGAAGGCCGGAATTCACTACACGTGGAGGTATACAACGGCGGTCTCGCCAATACTCGCTGGTACAGCGGTACGGGGATCTACAGGCCGGTCTACCTCCTAGTGGGTGAGAAGGTCCGGGTGCACCCTTGGGACATAGCCGTTTCCACGTCGGAAGTCCAGTCTGACCTTTCTATGGCGCGGATCCGGACGACTGTCTGCAACGATGGAACCGCAACAGCTTCCGTCCAACTCCGCACCGCCATCCACGCGGACGGCGCCGTGATCGGCGTCTCGGAGACTCACACGGATATCCCGGCGCAGAGTTCGATTGACCTCGCGCAGGAGATCCTCGTCCGGGACGCCCGCGTCTGGAGTCTCGACAATCCGTTCCTGCACGTTCTCCGCACGGAGGTCCTGATGGCTGAAACAACGGTGGACGCGACAGAGACGCGCTTCGGCTTCCGGACCCTGGCCTTCGATGCAATGGACGGCTTTCGGCTCAACCGCGAATCCATGAAATTGAAGGGCGGATGCGTGCACCACGATTGCGGGATTGTCGGTTCCGCCGCCTATGCGAGAGCGGAAGAGCGAAAGGTCGAACTTCTGAAGGCCAGCGGGTTCAACGCCGTTCGAACGGCCCACAATCCACCATCCGTAGCTTTTCTGGATGCGTGCGACCGCCTTGGGATGTTGGTGATCGACGAAGCGTTCGATTGTTTCCGCATTGGAAAGAACCCTGGAGACTACTCCATGTATTTCGAGGAATGGTGGCAGCGGGATCTTGAGTCGATGGTGCTTCGGGACCGCAATCACCCCTGCATTGTGATGTGGTCGACCGGAAACGAGATCGTCGAGCGCGACGGCAAGTCCCATGGCGCGGAATGGTCCCGACGGCTAGCCGACCATGTGCGGAGTTTGGATTCTACTCGGCCGGTCATGAACGCCATCAACGATTTCTGGCTCGCCGTCCCCGAGGGGATGACGGCGGAGGAGTCCATGGACCATTGGGAACGCGAGACGACGGAATTCGCGGCGCCGCTGGACATCGTCGGCTACAACTATCTTCTGCACCGCTACGAGCGCGACGCGAAGCGCTATCCAGGCCGCGTAATCTGCGGAACGGAGACTTTCCCGCTCGAGGCGTTCGACTATTGGCAAGCGACCGAGAGTCTGCCGCATGTCATAGGGGATTTCGTCTGGACCAGCATGGACTACCTTGGAGAGTCTGGTATCGGACACGTAAAATACGAATCCGATCCCGGGGGGCTGATGCCCTATCCCTGGCTGCTGGCGAACTGCGGGGACATCGATCCGTGTGGACGGAAACGCCCGCAGTCATATTATCGCGACTGTCTCTGGGGTCGTGCCGAGGCTCCCTATATTGCGGTGCATGCACCCGAGAACCATGGGAGGTCCTTCCGTATGAGCGCGTGGGACTGGTACGACGTATCCGCTTCGTGGAACTGGAAGGGCTGGGAGGGGAGAACGTGCACGGTCGACGTATACAGCAGGGACGACGAGGTCATACTGATGCTGGATGGCGAAATCCTCGGCAAGGCGGAGGCAGGAAAGAAGAACCGCTATATCGCGACGTTCGAGACGCTGTATCGACCGGGAGTGCTCGAAGCCATAGGCGTTAGCCATGGACAGGAACAGGGTCGTTCTCGGCTCGAGACTTCTGGAGCCCCTTCTACCATCCGACTGATGGCGGATCGGAGTCTCCTCACGGGAGGCTTCGGAGACCTATCGTACATCGATGTGGAGATTATCGATGACAAGGGCAGGGTCGTCACGGATGGGGCAAACCTGCTTCGCTTCGACGTGAAAGGTCCAGGTGGGATCCTTGCGGTCGGAAACGGGAATCCGGTTTCCGTTGAATCCTACGTGGGTTGTGTCCGTTCCGCCTGGCGCGGAGTCGCGACGGTCGTCATCCGAGCCGACGGAAACCCGGGCGCAATAATCCTCTCGGTGGAATCCGACGGTCTGGAACCGACTGAAATCGAGATTCAGGTCCTATGAGCACGATAACCCGGCATGCGCGCCGATTGCATACGGACGCCGGGGAACCAGAGCGTCGAAAGGGAATGGACGAACGATGATTGGATATGTCGGAAGGATTGCGGACTTGAAGCCGTCCTGCACAGGATACTGGGGCGAGCGGGCGCTGGCGCAGGCCGATTATACGGCGCGGCTGTCGGAGACGGAACATGGACGGTTCGATGCGGTCGTATCTGCGGCACTGGACGTACTGGAGCGTGCGCTCGAAGCAGAGGGGGCCGTGGGACGGACCGCCTGTCTCGAGATGGAACGCACGCTTTTGCCGGCCGCCGGCGAGGCCAAGGCGCTGGAGATGCTGTGCGCGGCGCATGCGCACATCGACATGAACTGGATGTGGGGGTACGCCGAGACCGTCGCGTTGACGCTCGACACTTTCCGCACGATGCTGAACCTGATGGACGAGTACCCGGAGTTCACGTTCTCGCAGTCGCAGGCTTCCGTGTACCGGATCGTCGAGGAGCACGACCCCGGCATGCTGGCGGAGATCCGCCGGCGCGTACAGGAGGGGCGCTGGGAGGTCACGGCGTCGACCTGGGTCGAGACGGACAAGAACATGCCGTCGGGCGAGAGCCTCGCGCGGCACATCCTGTACACGAAGCGCTACCTCGGCGGGCTGTTCGGCCTCGCGCCGGAGTCGCTGGACCTCGACTTCGAGCCCGATACCTTCGGGCACAACGCGAACGTGCCGGAAATCCTGGCGAAGGGCGGCGTGAGGCACTACTACCACTGCCGCGGCTACGAGGGGCACCACCTGTACCGTTGGCGCTCGGCGTCGGGGGCGGAGGCCGTGGTGTATCGGGAGCCGCTGTGGTACAACGCGACGATCGACGCGGGAATCGCGGCGCACGTGCCGGCGTTCTGCGCGAAACATGGGATGAGCACGGTGCTGAAAGTCTACGGCGTGGGAGACCACGGTGGCGGGCCGACGCGGCGGGACATCGAGCGGCTTCAGGACATGGCGGCGTGGCCGGTGTTCCCGACGATCAAGTTCGGCACGTTCACCGCGTATTTCCGCAAGGTCGACGAGATCGCGGCGACGCTGCCGATCGTAGACCACGAGCTGAATTTCATCTTCACGGGATGCTACACGACGCAGACGCGCATCAAAGCCGCAAACCGGATCGGCGAGGCGCGAATGGACGACGCGGAGCGGTTCGCAGCGGCCGCGGCGGTCTCAGCGGGCGTGCCGTACCCGCGCGCGGCGTACGAGGAGGCCTGGCGGAAGATCCTGTTCAACCATTTCCACGACATCCTGCCGGGGTCCGGCACCATCGAGACGCGCGAGTACGCGATGGGTCAATTCCAGGAGGTCGTCGCTGTGGCGGACCAAGGGACGGTGAAGGCACTGCGCGGCATCGACGCGAAGGTGGATACGGAAAGCCTGCCTGCCGTGAAGACGGCATGTGCGGAACTGAAGACGGCGCTGCGCGAGGCGTTCTCCGAAGGTGCGGGCGTCGGCTACGCCGTGGGGGACTATGTCGTGCCTCAGCCGGAGCGCGGCCGCGGACGCGTACGCATTCTGCACTTCCATAACCCTTCCACGCATTCCCGCAGCGAGGTCGTCCACTTCACGGTATGGGATTGGCCAGGCGACCCGGCCAGGATCGAGATTCTGGATGCCGGTGGGACCCAGTTGCCTTTCCGACTGGAGCCATCGACCTCATTCAAGTTCTTCGGGAAGGGTGAATACTGGGGGCACCACTACCTCCGGATCCTTGCGAGGATCTCCGTTCCGGCCATCGGACACGCGACGGCCGTTCTCCGCGAAAAAGCGGATATGGGGTTCGTCCAGCCGCACGACGAGCCGAGGGTGGAACGCCCGGACGTCTTCGTGCTGGAGAACGCGTTAGTCCGGGCCGAATTCGACCCAGCGACAGCAGCGCTTCGGTCACTGCGGGACATGCGCACGGGTAGGGAGCTGGTGGCGGTGGGTCGCCATGCGGGCTTCCGCCTGATCGACGAGGACGGCTCCAAGGGTATGACGGCCTGGGTGGTCGGGAGATACATGAACGTGGTGCCGCTGGTGGACGACGTGTGCCTGACACCTGTGCGGGGAGGCCCAGACGCGCTGCGCAGTGCCTTCTCGTACACTGTGCCGTTCCGCGGCTCCAAGCTGACGGTCGAGGTCTCCCTTTCAAAGGATTCGGACCGGATCGAATACGCAGTGATATGCGACTACCGCGAGACCGCAGTCGTCGGTCAATCGGTACCGCAGCTGAACTTCACGCTGCCGGTCGCATACGAATGCATGTTTTATCGCTACGACATCCCGTTCGGAACGGTCGACCGCGAGCCGCTCGACATGGACGTGCCCGCGAGCTCCTTCGGCATGGCTCTGCCCGAGGAATCCGGTATTCCGGCTCTGGCCATCATCGCGGCGACGAAGTACGGTTTCCGCGGAACCGACGACTCGGTCTCCCTGACGCTGATCCGCTCCTCGTTCGACCCTGACCCGACCCCTGAGTTCGGAGAGCATCGCTTCCGATTTGCCATACGAGTCACAACCGAGCCCGAGGACCGCCGCGAGGCCTTGGCCGCGGCATTCGATTTCTCCCACCCGCTCATCTATCAGTCCGGCACGGTCCATTCAGGCGTCTTGCCCGCCGAAGGCTCATTCCTCTCGCTG
>CAZOHH010000052.1:5295-15940 GCA_964579735.1 uncultured Oscillospiraceae bacterium
GGAATGCCGGACAGAATACGGTCCACCTTTTCGTCATACTTTGATATGATGAATCTATAAGAAATCCGTCCAAATTACCTCGAGAATGATGGCACTTGCAAGGTGATCGGTATCGACGGACCGTTGCATGCGAACTTCCATCTATATCTCATGCCGGAAAGTACATGATATTGTTCATATATTATAGGCTACAGATGGGTATGGTCCTTCCGAAGGCGCGGAGAGGAAGTGGACTTGGTGCAGACGCCCCCTCGAATCCATATGATTGGAAATGCACATATCGACCCTGCATGGCTATGGAAATGGCAGGATGGATTCGCCGAAATCAAAGCCACCTTCCGTTCCGCGCTGGACCGGATCGAGGAGTTCCCGGATTTCGTGTTCACCTGCTCCGGGTCGGCATACTATCGATGGGTCGAGGAAAACGCCCCGGAGATGTTCGCGGAGATCCGAAGTCGTGTTCATGAAGGTCGCTGGGTCCTTGTGGGAGGCTGGTGGTTGCAGCCCGATTGTAATCTGCCATCAGGGGAGTCCTTCGCCCGACATTCTCTCTATGGACAGGGTTATCTTCTCGAAAAATTCGGATGCACGGCGCGGGTCGGCTACAATGTCGACTCGTTCGGGCACAATGGCATGATTCCACAGCTGATGGTCCTGAGCGGAATGGACTCCTATGTCTTCATGAGACCCTTCCAGTCCGAGAAGGAGCTTCCCTCGAATCTCTTCTGGTGGGAAGGGATAGACGGATCCCGCGTCCTTACGTTCCGGATTCCACCGGTCTACAGTACGGAATGGAACGTCTCCATCGTCGATAAGATGGAGTCGATCAAGGATCTGGCCCTCGTAGAAGGGGTCGACCAGATGTGCTTCTACGGCGTCGGAAACCACGGTGGAGGCCCGACCGTCCGAAATGTCGAGGAGATTGCCAAATGGTCCGCCCAGTCGGACGGGGCGAGCTTTTTCTACAGTTCACCGGACCGGTATTTCGCATCTGTTTCATCATGCTCGGCAGAAATCCCTGTCTTGCGTGGAGATCTCCAGCACCACGCGGTAGGCTGCTACTCCGCACATTCGGAAATGAAGGCCTTCAATAGGCGGGCTGAACACCGCCTGCTGGCCTGCGAGAGATTCGCCGCCCTCGCCTTCGGAGCCTGCGCTCTGACATATCCCGCAGAAAGAATACGCGAAGCCTGGGAGAGCGTCCTGTTCAACCAGTTTCACGACATACTCGGAGGCTGCAGCATCCGCGAGGTCTGCGAGGACGCACGCGATGCATATGGACATGCGCTCCACGTATCCGCGCAGGTCCTGAATTCCTCCCTCCAGAAGATTTCCTGGTCCGTCGACACCCTCAAGGCTGGAGTCTCTGGAATCGGAAAGGACAAACACTGGCGATTCTGGGAGCAAGGGGATCTGGGAACCCCCATCGTGGTTTTCAACCCACACCCCTGGGAAGCCACGGTTCCGGTGGAATTCCCACATCGTCTCGCGGGCCTCGAGGACGACCTCGGCAACCCGCTCGCGATACAGCACGTCAGGGCTTCCAGAACGAATATAGACGAGAAGTACGACACTCTGGCCATGGTCCGACTGCCCGCAATGGGATATCGTCTCCATTGGGCCTTTCTCGACAGGAAACATGACCTCCCAACGAATTTCGGTCCCGGCCTGGTCGTTTCGGAGAACCTGCTGGAGAACGAATACGTGAGCGTCCGCATCGATCGCATCACCGGTTCGGTCCTCGGCTTCCTGGACAAGAAACGTGGCGTCGAGATGCTGGACGCGTCCGGTTCGGAGACTCTCCTCATCGATGAGGAACATGCCGACACATGGGCTCACGAGGAATATGAATTCAGGAAGGAAGCTGGATGTTTCGGGAGCGCGCGCGTCCAGGTCCTGGAAACAGGGCCGCTGAGGGCAAGGGTGCGTACGACCTCCTTTCATGGCGCGTCAACCTTACAGCAGGACTTCATCCTATACCACGATCGCCCCGAATTGCTGGTGAAGGCGAAGCTGGACCTGCGTGAGCGTCATCGGATGGTGAAGCTGTCGATCAAGGTGGGGGTTTTGGACCCCGTCGCCACGTACGAGGTTCCGTACGGACACCTCGTCAGGCCGGTTGACGGCAGGGAAGAGCCCGCGCAGCAGTGGGTCGACGTGAGCGGCATCTCGATGTCGGACGGTCTTCCCCTCGGGCTCGGTCTTCTGAATGACGGAAAATACTCCTTCGACGTCAAGGAGAATGACCTGCGCATGACCGTGGCCCGGTCGGCGATGTTCGCCGAGCACAGAGGCCAGAGGGACGAGTGGAACGAGTTCATGGACCAGGGGATCCAGTATTTCTCCTACGCGCTCGTCCCGCATTCCGGAGATTGGCGGAACGCCCGCATGGTGCAGAAGGCGCTTGAGTTGAACCTGTCTCCCGAAATCGTCGTGGAGACCTACCACGCCGGGTTCCTCCCTCCCAGTCTGCAGGGGATGGTCGTCTCGTCTCCGGCTGTGGTGGCGACCGTTTTCAAGCGCTCGGAAGACGGCGAAGGATATGTCGTCCGCGCCTATGAGACAACTGGGAGGGCGGTTTCATCCGAATTCGCAGCACCCATCCTCGGCAGGTCATGGACCGCATCCTTCCGGCCGTTGGAGATCAAGACCTTCCTGATTCCCGACGACACTGCAGAAGACGTCGAGGAGATTCCCATCATCGAACGACCGCCCGCTCCGCCGGTTCCGGAGGCGTCTGGAAACGGCAGTTGAGCGGTGTCGAGCCGCATCATGAGATCAGCGATTCCACTTGATCATTTCGAGGGAGAGGAGGTTTCAGAAGGTCAGGCATCCCAACTGACCATTCTCATGCTAGATTCGTATAAATGACATATCGCCCTGAAGACCTCAAAACTCAAGGACCGAAGCAAGAAATCATTCAGGAGGAAAATCAATGAAAAGACTTCTCATCTCGCTTCTGATCGTCGTTCTCAGTCTCGGCGTCCTGCTGACTTCCTGCGCGCAGCCGACGGCGACGCCCACGACCGCTCCGAACAGCACTCCGGAACCGACCAAGGATCCGGCTGCCGACATCAAGGGTAAACTGGTGGTCTGGACCTGGGACGGGCACCTCGTTCAGGACTCCGAGCAGTTCAAGAAGGACTTCCCGAACGTCGAACTCGATGTCCAGGTCGTTCCTGGCTTCTTCACGAAGATCAAACAGGCCATCACGACCGGTGTCGGGCTTCCCGACGTCATCATGGTCGAGAATGGGCAGTATGGTGAATTCGCCCAGAACATCATCTTCGACGACCTTCTCCAGGCTCCCTACAATGCCGGAGAGCTGAAGTCGCAGTTCATGGAGTTCTGGTGGAACAACGGACTCTCCCTGAACGGCGAACTCCGCATCATGCCCCGTTCTCCTGGCATGGGCGTCGCGTTCTACAGGCGCGATGTCGCCATCAAGGCATTCGGCACCGATGACCCGGCAGAGCTGGAAAAACTTCTCCCCGACCTCAATGCCGTCATCGCCGCCGCTGCGGACTTCAAGACCAAGATCGGCGAGAACAGCACGATCACGACCGGCGCCGATGCCATTTTCGCCTTGGCGCTCAAGCAGCAGGCCAAATCGCTCTATGACGCCCAAAATGACGTCTTTGACGCGAACCGCCTGAAGGAACCCTTCGAACTCGGTCTCAAGGCTGTTGAAGCAGGCATGAAGCCCACTTCCGCGACCTTCTGGGACGACATGAAAGCCGGGAACTTCCTTTACTACACCGATGGCAGCTGGGGCGAGGCCTACACCATCAAGGCCGGCCTGGGCAACGACGAGAGCGGCAAGCCCGTCCAGAATGGACTCTGGGGCGTCATGTCGACTCCGGGCGGAAACGTCAACGTCGGTGGTAACGGCTTCGCCATCCTGAGCACCTCCAAGAACAAGTCGGCCGCCTGGGCGTACGTCAAGGGGATCACCACCAACGTCGACATCGCCGTGACCTACATGAAGGAAGTCGCGGTCTATCCCGCACTGATCGCCGCACAGACCTCCGATTATTTCAACGAGGAAGTGGAATTCTTCGGTGGCCAGAAGGCCAGACTGAAGTATGGCGAACTCGCCGCGTCGACCATCCAGATTCCCGTCACCCCTTATGACAGCGCCATCCAGGCCATCATCAACAAGTATTCCGGTTCGGTTCTCGAAGGCAAGATGACGGTCGACGAAGCGATCAAGACCATCGCCGACGAAGTCAACCGCGAAGTGGGCATCAACGTCCTTCCCGTCAAGGAGTAATGACGCGTCCGGGTGACCGGATGACATGCGCGCCACGGAATGTCCGCCGCCCTGGAACCGATTGGGGCGGCGGACTCCGTGGAGCCGAACGAAGGAATGGAGGGTAGCGAATTGGCAGGAGCACAGAGGGTCCAGATGATCTCTTCGAGGAAGGAAAGACCCGAGTCCAGGGCGTTCCGGTCTGCCAGGCCGTACCTCTACGTCCTGCCGTTCTTCGTGTCCTTCATCCTCTTCAGTCTCTACCCGACCCTTTATGGTCTCAGCATCAGCCTGTACGACTGGGACGGCGTTCACGACAAGGTCTTCATCGGCCTCGGCAACTATGTCAACGCACTCACGAATCCCTATTTCTACAAACCGTTACTCACTTCTTTCCTGATCATGATTACGACGCCGATTACGACCGCCTTCGGACTCATCATCGCCGTCATGCTGGGAAACCGTATGACAAAGATGAGCAACGTGTTCAAGACGATCTATTTCCTCCCTTACATCACGATGCCCGTTGTCATCGCCCTTCTATTCAAGCTGATCCTAGCTGACAACGGCATGCTCAACGCACTCCTTTCGGATGTCGGCCTCATCGAGAAGCCGATCCGATTCCTCACAGAAAAGGGTCTGGTTCTCTTCAACCTGAATCTAGTCGTTTTATGGAAGTACTTCGGATACCATATGGTCATTTATCTCGGAGGATACCAGTCCATCGACCATGTCCTCTACGAGGCTGCGCAGATCGACGGCGCAAACCGCCGGCAGGTCTTTTTTCGAATCATCGTTCCCCTGATGATCCCCTATATCGTGTTCATGACGTTGACCATCATCACCGGTTCCCTCAGCCTCTTCGATGAGCCGATGATGCTGTACGGTGCTTCCGGAGGTCCGGAGGGAAGCGCTCAGACGATGGGAATGTACATCTACTTCAACATCTTCGGTGGGAACGCGCGTTGGGGATATGCAACTGCCGTTTCCGGCATCGTGTTCGTCATCGTAGCAGCGATGTCGATCGGCCTGTATCGCGTCAAGAAGTTCGTCGAGCGCTGAAAGGAGGGAACCGGGATGAAGTATTTGAAAAAAGCCATTCTCAACCTGATGCTCACGTTGCTGGCCATCATATGCATCCTGCCCTTCTATTGGGTGGGGGTCCTGGCGACCTATCCGCCGCGAGCCCGAGTTACATCGGCGCCGATGTGGCCCAAAGGATACTTCACTGAGAATCTCAACACTCTCCTGGCGACGATCGACCTGGGGCAGAGCTTTCTAAACAGTCTGTTCATCGCCACGGTCTGCACCGTCCTCGCCATCTTCTTCTCAGCCCTGGCCGCCATGGCCTACGCGAAGTATCGATTCAAGGGAAGACAGGTTCTCTTCATGCTTACACTTCTCACAATGTTCATGCCGTCCCAGCTCGCTTGGATCGGACAGATCAAGCAGTTCCAGTCCTGGGGCATCCTCGACACCTACTGGCCCTTCCTGTTGGGTTCCTTCGGGTCTGCATTCTCCATCATCGTGATCACAGGGTACATCGAGAAGGGAATCTCCGACAGTCTGCTCGATGCCGCCCGCATCGACGGCGCCAAGGAACTCCGGATCTTCCTCCGGATCGTCATGCCGTTGATCCGTCCCGTTCTTGCTTCTCTTGCAATCATCACATTCATCGGCTCGTGGAACAACTACGGCGGGGCTCTCGTCCTTCTGTATTCACCGGAGAAATACACGCTTCCGCTGGCGATGGGCCTCCTCGAAGGCCAGTTCTGGAGCGATACGTCCGCGCAGGCCGTCGGTCTACTGTTTTCACTTGTTCCCATCCTGCTCGTGTACATCATCGCATCGAAACAGTTCATGCATGCTTTGACATCTGGAGCCATCAAGGAGTAGCAGAACATGGGGAAAACAATCATCCTGTCCAACAGACGCGTGGAAATCGGCTTCGACGATGCCACCGGCTGCTTGAATCATGTCCGGGATCTCGCCTCCGGCTGCCTACACCTCCATTCACCGAAGAACGCGCGTCTGTTCAGGATCATGTGTCCCGATGGAAAATGGCGTTCCCGCTATGCCGATGCCCAGGACTCCGCCGTATCGGGCGTCGATGTCGAGCCCGGGCTCCTTCGTATCCGTTATGAAGACCTTGCGATACCCGATGGCTCCATGCTGGACGCGACGGTCACGGTGACGGTGACCTTGCCGGAAGATGGGCTTGAAGCGCTCTTCGAAATGGAGATCGTGAACCGCGGACCCGGACGGCTTCATGAGGTCCGTTTCCCCTGGGTCGGCGGATGGAGCGGACTCGATGGGCGCGACGTCGACCGGGCTCATGCGGGCATCGTCCCTGTAAAACTGTATCCGGACGTTCCAGAGACCCTCACGCAGAATCTTGCCGGTTCCAGAAGACGACGATACGTCTCCTATGGCGTTGGAATGCAGCTCCCCTTCTTCGACGTGTCCGGCCGCTCCGGAGGGTTGTCCTACATCTGCTATCAGGATAAGCCGCGTCTCGGCGGGATGTCGTTCGAGAATCTGGACCGGGAACCGAATGGAATGAGTGCGAGCTGGTCCTGGGTGCATTTCCCGTTCGTGAAGCCCGGAACGACCTGGCGTTCTCCGGTCCTCGGAATCGCGGTCCATCAAGGCGACTGGAGGAAGACCGCGGACCGTTTCCGCACCTGGGCGGACAGCTGGTGGACGCCCGCCCCGACACCGAAGCGCCTGTACCGTACGCTTGGACTGCAGACGGTGCAGTTGCGCGGGTTCGACGGCAAGCCGTTCTTCCGCAACGACGAAATTCCGCGCCTCGCACGCGAGGGGCTGGCGGTCGGACTCGAGGACCTTTGCGTCTGGGACCCGATCACGCAGGTTTACCTCCGTCCGGACGACGGAGACATCTGGGAGGAGTTCGATCCGGAAAGGAATCTGTCGCAGTTCCGCGACGGGGTCGCGGAAGCGCGGGCTCTGGGCGTGAACCTGTCGACCCTGATGAACTATCGTCTGATTCGGGAACGATCGAGTCTCTATGGGAAGATCGGAGAGCGGCTCGCTCTGAGAACCCTCGACGGAGCCCCCGTCTGGGAGGACGTCTCGCGGGTCAGCTACGCGCACGCCGAGTATCTCACCGACTATCTCAGTCAGGATGGCCGCGTCCTGTGCCAGAAACCCGACGAGTTCAGGAAACGGTCCATGGAGATCACTCGCAGGACAAAGGAATTCGGATTCGATTCGCACTTCTTCGACCAGCCTTTCGAGTTCCATCCCTGTCTGTCCGAGGATCACGGACACGGGTCGCCGGACGAAGTCCACGAGACGGCCCTGGAATGGATCCGGGACGCATGCAAGATATTCCGGGACGAGAACCCGGAAGGCTATGTCATCGGAGAACTGAGCGAGGCATACGCCCTCTCCGTCTTCGACGTGTCCTGGATCTGGGAGATCTCCGTCCTTGCCCCTGAGGTGATGCGGTACACTTTCCCAGAGGCACTCCACTACATGGTCGTGGACCGTCAGCCGGAAATCCTCAACCGCGCCTTCGCTCTCGGGATGCTGGCGGCTTTCACGACGCGGGAGCTCGAAGGTTCCTTGCAGGACTATCCCGAGTTCGGGCGGCGCATCGCCCAGGTGGCGGCACTCCGGAAGGCGACAGCGGAGGTGACGACGCTGGCCAGGTTCCGCTACAAGGACGGACTGATCGCGACGGACGGCATCGATGCATTCGTCTTCGAGTCGGTTGAGTCCGTGGCTGTAACAATCGCCGACGAATCGAACGTCGCCCGAAAGGTCTCGCTCCGGATCGATTCGTCACGGTATCCTCAGGTCCGCCATGCAGCTCCGGAGCGAATGGAGCTGCATCGCCAGGACGGGTCCGTGGCCGCCGCAGGATGGACGGACGAATCGGGCGTCCAGCGCTGCGAGTTCGAACTGGCCGCACTGGAGGTGGCCGTATGGACCATCACGATGAAGGGGAGAACCGATGCTAGTAGGGACGCTGAATAGACCTTTTGAGATCGCCTTCGAGTCGCAGGCGGAATACGGCGACATCTTCCAAGAGGTCGACCTGGATGTCGTCTTTTCGGGAGAAGATGGCGAGACCTGGCGTGTACCGGCATTCTGGTCCGGGGAGGGGCGGTTCCGCGTCCGCTTCGCAGCTCCGCGTGCCGGTCTCTACCACTGGACGAGCGAATGCTCGAATTCCGACGACCTAGGATTGCACGGACGACGCGGGGACCTGCGCATCCTTGCGAAGGAAGACCCATCGCCGCTTTTCAGGCACGGTCGTCTTCGCGTCTCTTCTTCGGGTCGGACGCTGGAGCATGCCGACGGAACTCCGTTCCTCTGGCTGGCGGATACATGGTGGATGGGCATGACCTCCCGTCTGGACTGGCCGGATGGATTCCGTCGTCTGGTCGCGGACAGAGTTCACAAGGGTTTCAACACTGGCCAGATCGTATTGGGTCCCTTGCCGGACTTCAACGCAACGACGGCGACCTGGGACCCCCAGCAGGCCAATGAAGCCGGCTGGCCCTGGGAAGAAGGATATAAGAGGATCAACCCGTCCTACTTCGACCAAGCGGACCTGAAAATCGCCTATATGGTGGAAAAGGGCATTCTTCCCTGCATCGTCGGGATGTGGGGATACTACCTGCCCTCCATGGGGCTGGACCGCTGCAGGAGGCACTGGAGGTATCTGGTCGCGCGCTATGGTGCCTACCCGGTCGCGTGGTGCATCGCGGGCGAATGCACCATGCCTACCTACGAGCACCATGGCACTGACGAATACGAACGCGACCGGAAGACGCAGGTGGACGGGTGGACGGAAATCGCGCGAGACCTGCGCGCGCTCGATCCTTTCCATAACCCTGCGACCATCCATCCGACGTGCGAGACGTCCGGGCGCCTTTCCCTGCTCGATGGTTCCCTGGTCGACTTCGATATGCTCCAGACCGGACACAGCAGCTATCTTTCCCTCCTTCCGTCCCTCGAAGCCCTTCGGAAGGCGACGGATTGCGCACCGAGGATTCCTGTGCTCAACGCAGAGGTGAATTATGAGGGGATCCTGGGCGGCAGCAAGGACGAGGTGCAGCGCTACCTCTTCTGGGCCAACCTCCTCGAGGGAGCCTGCGGATTCACCTACGGAGCCCAGGGGATCTGGGCCATGAACGACCGGAATGCGCCATACCATGGCTCGACGGGCAGCTGGGGAGACGGGTTCTGGCAGGACGCGATGCATGCGCCGGGATCCGGGCACGTCGGTCTGGGGGCTCGTATCCTGCGCACCCTTCCTTGGTGGCGCCTTCGACCTTCCGAAGAAACCGCTGCGGTGTCCGAAGGCCACTCCTTCAGCCTGGTGGGCAGGATTCCGGGTGAACTCGTCGTCGTCTATCTCCCGTGCAACTGCCTCCCCCTCGACGCCCTCGGAAACCAGCGCAACTGGGGACGACCCTTCCCAATCCGCATCGAACCCGATGCGTCCTACACGGCGACCTACCTCAACCCGCGCACCGGGGAGAGGATTCCCATCGGCGAAGTGGTTGCCGAAAAAGGAAGCTGGCAGCCTCCCGTGAAACCGACCATGGAAGACTGGGTCCTGATTATGGAGGATCTTCGATGAATACCCGAGAGAGGGTGCGCGGCATCCTGGACTTCAAGCCCGTCGACCGGCTTCCCGTCGCGGAATGGGCCCCCTGGTGGGATGTGACCTTGGAACGCTGGAGAAGTGAAGGGTTGCCGCATTCCCTGGTGGAGCGGTATGAAATCTGCCGACATTTCGGACTGGATCTGATCAAGTACAACCACTACGAACCTTTCCAGCATGGCTGCCCCGCGCCGTCCGCACACGGCGCAGGCATCGTCCATGATTCGATGGACTACGACCGCGTCCTGCCTTTCCTTTACGGACCGCTGCCGGACCCTGAAGTCCTCGCGGGCTGGGCGGAAGAGCAGAAGCGGGGTGAAATAGCAGTCTGGTTCAACGTCGACGGCTTCTTCTTCTGGCCCCGCGCACTCTTCGGCATCGAGGAGCACCTGTTCGCCTTCCACGACCAGGGGGAGCTCATGCACCGAATCAACGCGGATCTCGCTGCCTGGCACATCCGCTTGTTCGATGAGATATGCCTCCATCTGGTTCCGGACTTCTACTGCTTCGCCGAAGACATGAGCTACAACCAGGGACCCATGATCTCACGGACGCTTTTCGATGGTTTTCTCCGGCCGTATTACGAACAGGTCATTCCGCACATCAAGTCCCGAGGGTGCAAGGTGTTCGTTGATACGGACGGTGACGTCAGCGAAGCGATGGACTGGTATCACGATCTCGGAATCGAAGGATTCCTTCCTCTTGAGAGGAACAGCGGTGTGGATGTCGTGGCGCTTCGGGAACGATTC
>CAZOHH010000053.1:0-15325 GCA_964579735.1 uncultured Oscillospiraceae bacterium
TCAAACGGCCTTGGAGAGGGCGTCCGCAACGGCCGCGTCGATGCCTCGACTGCTATAGGTGGCTCCAGCGACGATGTCCGTGACGGCAGCCTGTTTTGCGAGGACCTTGTCCACGAGAGTCTGGAAGGCACGGACGAACCACTTGCGGTCGTCGCCATAGGAAACCACTTCGACCGTGGTGATCGCACCGTTCATTATGGTGACCGACACCGTCGTCTTTCGGTTGCGGAATCCGGTGCCCGTGCCCTCGTACGTGCCATCCTTGTATAGGGAGGTCGAAGCGGTCGGCGCCACCGTCACGGTCGGTGTCGCCGTCAAGGACGATGCAGACGGTGACGTGGTCCCGGACGTCGGGGCGTCCGTACTGGCTGCCGTGATGGAGACCACCGCTGAGTCGGCGGCTGTCGGCTCGATCGTGTTCGCAAGGAGAAAGCCAACGGTCGAGAGCACGCAAACGGCCGCGAGTGCTGCCGTGAGCGGCTTGACCTTTCGTCCTTGGATCAAAGGGGTGATGTTCTTGCGCGGGCAGGCCTCGACGCACTCCATGCACTGGATGCACTCGCCTGAAACTACCGAGTCCACCTTGTCCAATGGGATCCCCATGCTGCATCGGTTCGTGCAGATCCTGCAACCGCCGCACTTTGCGGAGGGTTTCTCGAGGGTCAGGCCGCGTCCGCGCGAAAGGATGGAGAACACGGCGCCGAGAGGGCACAGATATCGGCAGAAGAAACGTTCGATGAAAAGCGAGCCCACGGTGACGAGCAGGAGCAGGAAAAGTCCGATGGGGACGACGATGGCGACCGAGGCGAAATCGGGCACGAGACCCGAGGAGAGGAGCATGCCGAAGGCGTCCCAGGGGCTCGTGGCGGAGAGGTCCGGGCTGCCGGGAAGCGCGGCGAAGACCACGGGAACCAGCAGGATCCCGTATTTCACGTACTTCATTCGACGGTCGGACTTCGGATCGATGCGCAGTGGCTCAAGATGGAAGAATCTCCCCACGCGATGAACGAGATCGCCGAAGGACCCGAACGCGCACATCCAGCCGCAGAACACACGGCCGACCAGCAAGGCCGAACCGAACAGCAGCACCAGGGTCAGGAACTGCGGAGCGAGGGAGGCGAAGTCCAGGTCCGTCCCGGCTGCCAGCGCGCGGATCAGCGTTCGAAGGACATTGTAGGTATCGATGAAGAGGATGGGCAGAAGGAGGAAGGTCAGCACTCTGACGGCGAAGCGAGTCCAGACGATGATGCGGGGCTTCTTCCGTGGTTTCTTCGGGGCGGCGCCGACGGTTGGGGTCGGATGGTCCAGCATGGAGTCTCCTTGCGTTCCCTTGGTCGACGGGAACTTCTGGTTCCATGATGGGGCAGACCCGTGAGCTCCATGTGAAGAGAGCAAGGTGGGAATGTGAAGGGTCGGGGCTAGGACTTGTCGTCGTCGGTCCCCTCGCCGGGAACGAAGCGCGTCCGGTTCATCAACGGGTGCGAGAGCGATATGGCACCCGGACGAGGGCACACCTGCACGCAGCTGCCGCAGTAGTAGCATTCACCGGGCCAGACGACGACCGGGGGCGCGCCCGCCTCGGGGTTCGGCAGGAATACGTCGACCTGACAGACCTCCATGCAGCGATTGCAGCCCGTGCAGAGACCTGCGTCGAAACGGATGGGGCGGGCGCTGCACGGCACGATGTCCGCGTTCATTCCCTTGTCCATCGTCATCCCTCCACCGTTCGCCCGTTTCCGGCATTGTGCCGGGCGTAGTTCTCCGCGAGGTCCCCGTGGAAATCCAGCGGCAGCTCCCTGGACTTGACGGTGCCTCCCTCGTTTCGGACAAGTATGAATCTGCGGTCCTGTTCCGGGTCTACCTCGGGGAAGTCGACGCGTTCGAAGCACAGCGCACGGGACGAGGAGCGCCGCTGCAGGCAGGCGTGCAGGATCAGCTTCGACACCGTGAGGATGTCGACCACCTCCAATGCGCGCATCAGGTCGTGGGGGTTCTCGCAAAGCAGCTGTGGGACCTGTTCCTTTTCGTATTCCTCGAGCAGGGCCAGTCCCTGGACCAGGGTGACTTCGTGCTTCGGGCTGCCGCAATAGAGCTGCATGGCCTTCGCCAAGGCCATGTTCAGTTCCTTCCAGCCCAGGTCCCCCTTGGACGTCATCGGCGCGAGGACCCGGAGGTGCTCCGCCTCGACGAAGGATTCGTCGACCGCGGGCGGCGCGACGGTCGCGGCGGCATGGTCCGCGGCGTGGCGGCCGGCATAGTGGCCCGTGGCCGAGGCATGCCCCATGCAGTTCGAGCCGAACAACTGGTCGCCCGCCGCATAGACGCCTTCGAGGCTCGTCTGCAGGTTCCAGTCGTGGGCGAGCCCGCCGGGCAGCCCGAACAGCTGCCTTTCCTGCGGCAGGAAGGAAGCGGATTTCCACCCGGAGCCGTAGCTCTGCAGCTTGTGCTTCGTGGGGTCGAACCCGCGGCGGCGGAATTCCTCGAGCACCGGTATGCGCGTCTTCCCTTCCTCGCCGACCATCATCCCCCAGATCACCCGGCGTTCCTCCTCGGGCATGCAGCTCAGGTCCGCATAGAACGGGGGCCGGTACCCCTGGCGGACCAGCTCTCCGAAGTCCGGGACGTCGGGACCCTGGTATGCGTATTTCGGAGCGTCGATTCCGCCGCCCATGAGGAAGAACTTCTGGCCGGGCGCGGGCAGGTTGCGGTCTTCGAAGCGCGTGACCTCCCGGCCGTCGCGGTCGACGTAGGGAACCTCCCGGCCGTCCGCGTCGACGATGGTGGCGGCGAACCAGGTGTTGTGGTTGTTTCCCGTCGAATAGGGGGGGAAGCTTCGCCCCGCGGCGGAGAATTCACCCGGCACGGACTTTTCCATCATGGCGAATTCCAGACCGGCGCGCCAGCCCATGGCGTGTCCGCTGCCGATGCATTGCGGAGGGCGGAACTCGGACAACCCGGTCAGGTCGGGGTTGAACAGCCAGACACGGGCCGGTCGGGACATGCACAGCACGGTCGATTTCGCGCGGAACGTCGTGAATCGGCCGGTCCGCACGTTCAGGCCTGTAGCGCCTGCACCCCGCCGGGCGCCGTTCTCCTCCGCCACGAGCAGCGACGTAGCCGCCGTGCGGTCGAGCACGCGCACGCCGAGCCGTCGGCACTCCCGGTAGAGCGCCGGCTTGAACGTCGTGCCCCAGACGCGCAGCGTCGTGCGGCTGTGATAGTCGTAGGCGAACATCAGCTTCGACGCTTCGTCGCGGAACCGTGCGCCCGAGAACTCGTCCGCCGTGTCGCGGACCTTGCCGCCGAAGGATTCGAGGTCGAGGACCCGGTCGTACCCTTCGCGGCACTCGATGTAGTGAGAGATGCCGTTGTTGTAGCCATCCTGGTCGTCCAGCATGGCAGCCGTCAGCTCTTCGGGAGAAACCGTCGAGCAGGGGTTCGTGGCGCAGTTCTCCCAATGGTCGCAGCCGCTCCCCGCCGCGCCGCTCCGAACCGTGGCGCCCTTCTCGACGAGGACCACGTCCGCACCCTTCCGGGCCGCCGCAATCGCAGCCCAGCAACCCGCGATCCCGCCCCCGAGGACGAGCACGTCGCAGGAGACCTCGTCGCGGATGCCGAATTCATTCGCATAGGGCCATCTCACGAGTCGATCTCCTCGCCGAGGAATGCGCCCAGCAGGAGGATGCCGGCCTCGACGTCATCCAGGTCCACCATGCAGCCGGGGCCGTGCGTATAGCGCGTGACGACGGAGACCGCGCCCACGCGGATTCCTTCGCCGGCCAGATTAATGGCGCTCGCGTCGCACCCGCCCACGTACAGGACTTCCTTCTGGCATGGGATCGACTCCCGGGCGCAGAGGTCGAGCATCTTCCGGACGATGCGCTCGTCGCAGATCACCGAGGTGTCGGAGATCTTGACCGCGATGCCGCCGCCCTGACGGTTGCTCCCCTCGAGGTCGCCGGGTCGGTCGTGGTGAGGCGTGACGTCGACGGCGATCCCGATCTCCGGGTCGATTCTGGCCGCTGCCACCTTGGCGCCACGGCAGCCGACCTCCTCCTGGACCGAGAAGACGTAGTAGACATCGTGATAGGGTCTTGGAAACCGCTTCAAGGCTTCCATCATCATATGGCACCCGACGCGGTCGTCCACGGCCTTCGAGAGGACCGCACGGCCGACGAGCGGTGTGAATTCGCCCACGTAGCAGGCCACGTCACCGACGTCCACGAACTTCAAGGCCTCCTCCTTCGAGTTCGCGCCGATATCGACGGTGAGGTCCGTGAAGTCCTTGCCGAGCTTGTCCGCAGGGACGCGGCTGGAGACGACGCCGGTCATGCCGTTGCGGAAGCGGACACGGGAGCCGTAGGCGATGTGCAGGAAGGAATGGCCCAGCGTCTTGATCATGAGCAGGCCGTTGTCGAGCACCTTGATGACCTGGAATCCGATCTCGTCCATGTGCGCGGAAAGCATGACGCGCTTCTTTCGCTCGCCATGGCCTTTCCGGAGAGCGATGAGGTTTCCGATGCTGTCGACCACGATCTCGTCGACGTCTCCCTCGATCTCCTTCTGAATCGCTTCGCGCACTTCGGTCTCATAACCCGAAACGCCGTGCAATTGGGTCAGTTCTTCAAACCGCATGGAAGGTCCTCCTCTTCGCTCCGTGGGAACGCCCTGGCCCCAGTGTAGCACGACTTTCCGGCGGGTGGCCCGTGCCTCTTCTTCTAGATGCAGAAGACAGCATAGAGCGGAATGCTCCGGATGCCGTTTTCAAACCCGAAGTTCTTCATCGAGATGCGGATGCACACTTCTGGAGCGTATTTCTCCCGATAGACGGAGAGGCTGCGCGACTTCGTTCGAAGGCCGGACTTGACCTCGACGGGGATGACGAGGCTTTCCTTCTGGATGAGGAAGTCGATCTCCGCTGTATTGTCCGTCTGCCAGTAGAACAGGGGGTAGCCGTTCGTGGCCAGCGCCACGGCGACGTAGTTCTCCGCAATCGCCCCGATGAACGGGCTGTTCGCCTCCAGATCCGAAAGGACCGTGCTCTGGGCCATCCCGGACTTCATGACGAGCAAGCCGACATCGGCCATGTACAGCTTGAAGCTTGGCATTTCCGCATAGGCGGAGACCGGCATGAGCCCCTGTACGGTCTTGCCGCATTTCAGGACGACGCCGGCAAACACCAGCCACTCGATGGAAACACCGAAAAGCGCAGCGCTTCCACCATTCTGAACGACCTTGTACATGAATTTGCGGTTGTCCTTCGCGAGCTGGCTCGGAATGGAGTTGTAGCACGCGCGGATCCGCACGCTGTCCGTTGGAGTTGAATATTTCGCCATGTCGGCGATGTAGTTGTCGAGGATTCCCCGCTGGTATTCCTCGATTCCGACGAGGGATCCAGCTTCGACATACCCACGCACGACGCCCGGCATTCCCCCGACGACGAGATAGCGTCTGTAGAGTTCGAGCAGTTCCCCATGCAGCGCCAGCGGCATTGGTGCATCGGCGTCGAAGCATCTGCGGATTTCAGTGCATAGGGTCTCTCGACCCAGCGCCCAAAGAAACTCTTCGAAGTCGAGAGGATATAGCGTCAGGCTATCCACCTTCCCGACCGGGAAGGAGAACTTCTCGCGGTTGATGGCGACTCCAAGCAGGGAACCCGCTGCGACGACGTGGTATTCGGGCGTTTGTTCCTGAAAATACTTGAGTGCGGTCAGGGCACGTTCACAGGACTGGATTTCGTCCAGAACGACCAACGTCTCTCCCGGGACTATCCGTTCGCCGAAATGGCTCTCGAGGTAACCGAGTATCCGACTCGGTTCGATATCCTCCTCGAATAGCGAAGCCACCCGCCGGTTCGTCTCCAGATTCACGTAGACGACGTTTCGGTAGCATTGTCCGCCGAACTGTCGAACCAGCCAGGTCTTGCCGACCTGCCGCGCTCCCTGAAGGATCATCGGCATCCGGTCCTTCTTGTTTTTCCAGGCCAGCATTCGGGCCATCGCCTTACGTTCCATGAATACCACCTCGGCGTGATTGTAATCGTATGATACAGATAAGTCAATATTAATCATTATTCTCTTATTTATTCCCACTTAACTCTCAGGAAAAGAAGCCCGCGAGTCTTTCGACCACGGGCTTCTCTTCCTGAGATGGATGGAGAACTCTTGCTGTGCGGCTTCGGACCTCTCGGCCCTACACCCGGATGATCTTGATCTCGGCGAAGTTCAGGCTGCCGACCAGCTTGACCCTGGCCTCGCTCGGGGTGGTCTCGGGACCCTGGTCGTTGACGGCTGCCGCGAAGGAACTGATGTGGTTCTCGACGGCCCACGTCCTGGGGACCATGAGCGAGATGCCGCAGAAGCTGCTGTTGACCTGGATGGTGAGGCCCTCGGGGTCGACCTTGCACTGGTCGAAGTACGCCTTGACCTCGCCGAAGCTGACATTGAGGGAGACCTTCTTCAAGTTGTCCGCATGGATGTACTTGGTCTGTTCGCCGAAATTGCAGTCGATGGAGGTGGATTCGCCGGCGTCCAGCGTTTCCACTTTCACGTCCTTGTCCGAGCTGCCGCAGTCCTTACAATCGTCGTCGTCATCGTCGTCGTTGTGGCGATGCATCCGGACATGGAAATCGGATTTCTTGTGGAACAGCACGGAGAGACCGATCCCGAGGAGGGCGCCGGCACCGAGGAGCGGCCAGAGCTGCACGTCCGGGAATCCCAGCAGGTCCCTCCACAGGTAGACCATTCCGGCCAGGGGCAGGACCGTGAAGAAGTAACGGAGCTTGACCAGGCTCGACACGGCGACACCCAGCAGCAGCAGGCTGCCGACGATCTTATAGGGGTCGGAATCGACGCCGATTCCCAGAGCGGACAGGAGCAGCAGCACGCCGCCGCCCAGGATCAGGATGGCCCAGAATATGCGACTTGCCATGGTGTTTTTCGACTTCATCTTGATTTCCTCGCTTTCATGCTTCTCTTTCGTTTTTCTTTTTCAAAGAATCCGGGACATCCGATCCCGCAGATCCTCGACACGGCCGTCGATGACTTCGATGGTCCAGAACGCCGACGGGGTCTCCCATTCACGCATTTTCATATTGGTACCTCTCCTTCATCTTCCGGAACAATTCGTTTCCGAACATCCTCGAGCCGTAGACCTCCTTGTGGGTCTGGCGGAACGAGACCTGGCTGACTCCGGTCAGCCCCTTCTGGATCGAGTACACGTGGAGGATGCTCACTATCGCCGACCGCGAAACCCTGACGAAGTATCCTGGGAGGGCGGTCTCGAGTTCGTACAGTCTCGCGTGGACCTCGAAGGCGTCGTTGGCGGTATGGGCGAATACGCGGTCCGAATCGGTCTCGAAGAACAGGATCTCCTTCAGCGAGAGGTAGACTTCGCGGTCCCCTTTGAAGAAGGAAGGCATCTGGCTCGAGTCCTGATCCTGACGGATCCTGCGGACAAGGGAGTCTACTTCGGGCGTGGTCTCCCTGCAGAAGATGACCACTTCCTCCGGTCTGTCGTCCCCAACCCGTTCGATCCTCACTCGCATCGTCCATTCACCTCATGGCCTCATCATACGAGCCTCAAGTCGCCATGGGAAGGGCTTTCCGGTCAGTGGTCGGATCCGGGCGGCGAGTGGTCGGAATCGGGACGTCAGGGCGGGTGACGAGAACCCGTAACACCGGGAACTCCGCCGTTCCGCCAGGGTGATACAGTGCAAGGGGAGGGTGATGATCATGAACAGACTGCTGGCTATCCTGCTAACGATGGGAGTCCTGCTCGGTGGAACGGCCTGTGCCGCGGGCAACGAGACTTCCGTGACGCCGAGCATCGCACCGACTTCCGTTGCGACGGCGAGTCCGAGTCCGAGTCCAAGTCCGAGTCCGACCCCGATTCCTCTTCCGACCTCCACCCCGACGCCGGACCCGGCCTCCGGCACGTATCGCGTGGTCGACGCCTACCCAGCGCTCCGATTCACCCAGCCCCTCCTCTTCGCGCCCGTCGAGGATGGGAGCGGGAACGCGGTCGTCGTCGAACGGACCGGAAGGATCCGGATCTTCGCGGACCGCGCCGATGCATCGGTATCGACGGTCTTCCTCGACTTGAGGAGTCGCATCTTCACCAAGGGACAGGAGCAGGGGCTTCTCGGCCTCGCCTTCGATCCGGAGTATGCGACGAACGGATATTTCTACGTGAACTACACCACGGTCGACTCCACCGTCATCGCCCGCTATCGGCGGAGCGATGCCGACCCCGCTGTCGCGGACCCGGCTAGCGGGATGGTCCTCCTGACGTTCAAGCAGCCCTACGCCAACCATAACGGAGGCCACATGGCCTTCGGCCCCGATGGCTTCCTTTATATCGCGACCGGAGACGGCGGTTCGGCGGGAGACCCCCAGAACCGCGCCCAGAACCTCGCCACCCCGCTGGGCAAGATCCTCCGGATCGACGTCGAAGGCGCCAGTGCCGCGACGCCCTACGCCATCCCCTCCGACAACCCGTTCGTCGGCAACACGCAAGGCTACCGGGAGGAGATCTACGCCTTCGGCCTACGCAACCCCTGGCGCTTCAGTTTCGACGCCCAAGGCGTCCTCTGGGCGGGCGACGTCGGGCAGAACCGCATCGAAGAGATCGACCTCATCGTGAAGGGCGGCAACTATGGGTGGAACGTTCTCGAAGGCACACGCGAGTACAAGAACCTCGCCGGGGTAGACCGCGCGACCCTGATTCCTCCCGTCTGGGAGTACGAGCACCCGCTGGGTGAATCCGTCACCGGAGGATTCGTCTATGAAGGGGCTCTCCTGCCGCACGCGAAGGGTGCGTACATATACGGCGATTACCTCACCGGACGCATCTGGGCGTTATGGCTCGACGCGGAACAGACGGCTCACAACCAGCTCCTGCTCGATACCGGGCTGTTTATCTCCTCGTTCGGCGTCGATGCGGCCGGGGAACTCCGAGTCGTGGACCTGTCCGGCGGAATCTATCGGTTGACGGAGTAGGATAGAGCGTGCACCGGTTCATCGACCGGGATGTCCGAGAAGGTCAGGGTCAGATCCTCACCGTCCTGATGGTGCGATACGGTCGCCCCCGTGGCGAGGTCCAGAATCGTCGCGGCCGCATCGGCGTGAAAGTCCTTGACGATCACTTCGGTTCCGGAGATCGGTTCCATGAAGAACAGATACACGGTCTCCCTTGATTCCGAGGTCTTCTGCGTGAAGCGCACCGGAATACCGGAGGTCGTGATCCCTTCCGCCCGGCTCCAGGGACGCGTCCCGTAGATTCCCTCGCCATAGATGCCAAGCCAGGCGCCGATGCCGCGGAGCAGCGCTTCCTGGACCGCGGGGATCGTCCCGTCCGCCTGCGGTCCGACGTTCAGCAGCAGATTGCCGTTCTTGCTCACTATGTCGACCAGCATGCGGATCAGGTCGGGCAGACGAAGATGGTCCTCGTCCCTTTCTTCGCGGTTGTAGCCGAAGCCGAGTCCCATGCCGCGGCAGGTCTCCCATTTCTCGGAGGCGATATCCTTCATGACGGCGAACTCCGGGGTACGATAGTCATAGTGCGGCGGCTTGATGTTCCCGGTATCGCCCTCCTTGAGGATTCGCCGGGAATAGGCGTTCAGGAGGGAACGTCCCGGGCGGCTGCGGATCAAGGCGTGCGCCCAGCGCGGAAGCTGTCCCCATCGGTCGTTGATGACCCCCTCCGGATTCCGGTTGTAGTAGTATGCGAAAAGCGCGAAGGGATTCGTGCCCGGCGGGTAGGCGATATCGCCCCACAGGATCGACGGGTCGTAGCGGTCGATCAGTTCTCGCCAATGTGCGAGCTGGTACCGGGAATACCGGCGGTCGATCGGGCCTCCCTCGCTGAGGAGACCCACGACATCCTTCATCGGACCCTTCGTGAAGGACTGGTCCAGCGCGCTGGAATAGTAGAGTCCCATGCGCATGGACCGCGCCTTCACCGCGGTGGTCAGCTCGCCCACGATGTCGCGCTCCATCCCGTAGTCCGGTGAATCGGGATTGGGCGTTCCGCTGGGCCACATCAGGAACCCGTCCATGTGCTTCGTGACCAGCACGACATAACGCGCACCCGCGTCGCGGAACAGGTCGGCCCATGCGCTCGGACGCCAGTTCTCGGCGGATTTCCTGAATTCGGGCGCGAAAGCCTCGTAGGGCGCGTCCTTGCCGTACGTCGCCGCGTGGTGGAGCTGCGCCGGACTTCCCTCGATGCGGATGGAATTGACGTACCACTCCGCGTAGGGAATGTGGGTGAAGAAGGCCCCGTACCCGTCCTCGCGCAGGATGCGGTTGATGTCGCCGCGCCCGAGCGGCGCATAGGCAGGAATGCTATAGAGTCCCCAGTGGACGAAGATGCCGAATTTGGCGTCATGGTACCAGGCCGGGACTTCGTGCCGCTGCAGGGATTTCAGGTTCGCTTCGTAGTGCATGCGAGTCTCCCTTTTGGCTTTGCGGGCCATCCCGCATGGCGGTCCCTACTCGAGCTCGGCGCGGATCCGATCCAGGTCGAGCGGGTATCGGCCGAACTCGCGGACCGTCTCCACGACCAGCGCGTAGCTTTCCGGCGAGACGCCGCTGCTCACGGAGTGATCGGACTGGCACACCCAGCCGCCACCCTGACCGGCCTGCATCTTGTATAGGACTTCCCTTCGAATGGCTTCCCTATCTCCGGTCTCGAGGATCCGCACGTCGAGGTTCCCCACGAAGGCCAGACGATCCCCATAGCGCTTGCGCAGCTCCACGACGTCCAGGTCCGCCTTGGCTTCGAGCGGGTTGTATGCGTCGAGCCCGATGTCCGCAAGGTCCTCGAAGATCGGCGTCGCATTCCCACAGCCGTGGTAGATGACCATGAGTCCGTTCTCGCGGAACAGGTCGACCAGGCGCTTCACGTGGGGAAGGAACACCTTGCGCCAGGTTTCCGGATTGAACAGCATGCCGTTCCGGTATGCCACATCGCCCCAGATGTAGAAGCCCGACAGCCTCCCGGCTCCCTCTCGGATCTGCGCCCGGGCCAGCTCGAGGAGGAACGCCCCGATCCGGTCGACGAAGGCGTTGTAGGCCTCCGGCTCCAGTACCTGCCAGACCAGCGCGTTCTCGCTTCCTATGATGCGCCAGAGATATTCATAGGGCTCGCAGATGGAGCCGAACACGGCGAAATCGTCCGCATAGGCATCGACGCGTCCGCTCCAGGCGGGGGTGTTCCTGGAAAGCGCGTCCCCCACGCCATTCAGCTGGTCGTCTCCGGCCGCATGGAAACGTCGGGGGTCCGACGGGCTGTCGAAGCGGAACGCGGCCATCTGCTCGGGCTCGGTCACCGAAAAGGACTCGAAGTGCGGCATGGGAATCGTGCCGGACCGGCGGATCACGGCCTCGAAGCCGGTCCGGAGGACCACTTCCTCCCCCTGTTCGAAGAGGATTTCGAAGGGCTGGATATGCGGATCCATGTTCGGGTGCAGCACGACATAGTCCAGGTCGAAGTGACGGTACGGGTCGAAACCGGGTCCCCAGTGGGCCTTCGCACGTTCGACGAATCCGGTCCAGAAGAAGTCGGAGACGGGGATACGGTCCCCCTCCCGGTGCTGCAGGGCGGCGCGGAGCCGCTGGATCTTGCGATCCGCTGCGGCATGCCGATGCTCCTTCGGCTCCAAGCGCTGGTATTCCACGAGGATCAGCACGACCAGAGCCACGTCCAGCACGGACTGGTAGATCATGAACGGCGAGTGTCCGCGCAGGAAGCTGAGGATCTGATAGACGACGAAGAAGGAGAATACGGCGGCTGCCAACGGATAGCCCCAGCGGACCTTCTTCACGAGCAGGACGAGCACGGTCGTCTTGAGCAGCCCATGGAGCAGCAGGTAGACCATGACGAATTTCTGCATGTCGAGCGTGTAGGAGTGCCCGAGCGTGAGGAGGTAGTTCATCAGCCGGTCGTCGGGGTCGACGGCGAGTTCGCGGCGCGTCACCCAGTGGACCAGCCGCCCCATGCGCACGGTGTCCAGGAAGGACATGGCGATCCCGGTGAGGAGTTCCCCCACCGCATAGATGGCTTTGAGCGAGATGCCGAATCGGAAGGCGATATCGACGGCGTCCTTCTTCCGTTGAATCTCACGACCCGCTGGCACCCTCATGCCTTCTCCCTCTCCGCGTAGATCTCCACCAGCGCGACGATCAGTCGGGTGCAGACTTCCATCCCTTCGACGGTGATGTGCTCGTGGACGCCGTGGTAGGCGAATCCGCCTGTCCCGAGGTTCGGGCAGGGCAGGCCCTTGAAGCTGAGCGTCGCGCCATCGGTGCCGCCGCGCATGGGGATCTCGAGGACGGGAAGCCCGACTTGAGCCATGGCCCGCCGTGCATTCTCCACGAGGTGCATGTTTTCTCGGACGATATCGAACATGTTGCGGTAGCGGTCGGAAACCTCGACGGCGACGGTCCCTTCCCCGTACCGGCGATTCAGGCCTTCGGCGGCGTGGCGCAGCGTCTCCTTGCGCATCTCGAGCTTGCCGGCGTCGTGGTCCCGGAGGCTGTATTCCATCTTCACCCGTTCCGGATCCCCTTCGAGCTTTCGCAGGTAATAGAAGCCCTCGCGGATCTCGGTATGCCGGGGGACTTCGAAGGCCGGAAGCAGGGCGTTGAGTTCGCATGCCACGGTCAACGCGTTGACCATGACGTCCTTGGCGGTCCCTGGGTGGACCGCGATGCCGCGGATCGCGACCTTCACCTCGGCCGCGTTGAAGTTCTCGAACTCCAGCTCGCCTTCTTCCCCACCGTCCATCGTGTAGGCGAAGTCGGCGCCGAATCCTGCGACGTCGAAATTGTCGGCACCCCTTCCGACCTCCTCGTCGGGCGTGAAGCCGACGCGGAGCGGGCCGTGCGGAATCCCCTCCGCGAGGATCCTCTCGCAGGCCGTCAGGATCTCGGCGATGCCGGCCTTGTCGTCGGCGCCGAGCAGCGTCGTGCCGTCGGTCACGACCAGGGTGCGGCCCTTGAACCGGGCCAGATGGGGAAAGCGGTCAGGACCGAGCACGACCGGGTCCGTTGGATCTCCCTTGAGCACCACGTCGCCCCCGTCGTAGTCCTCGACGAGCCGGGGGCGGACGTCTATGCCTCGGCAAGCGGGGCTGGTGTCCATGTGGGCGATGAAGCCCAGCGCCGGTCGGTCCTCGTAACCTGCGGTCGCCGGGAGACTTCCATAGACGTATCCGAACCCGCTGATCCGGACGTCCGCGAACCCCAGGGACCTCATCTCGTCCGCGAGGACCCGGGCGAGGTCCAGCTGCCGCTCCGTCGAGGGGGTGGACGTGGACTCCTCGTCCGAGGTCGTATGGATGCGGGCGTAGGCGAGAAGACGTTCGACAGCCTGCATGGCGGTACCTCCGAGGGTCGTTTTCTCCATCATATCATGTGGGCGACGGGTCATGCCGGAGGCTTCCCGTTGCATTGACGAAGCTTCCCTCGCGTGCTACGATACAATCGGACTATCGCATTAGTCTATTGGTGCGTGATGCGCGCTCTCTTCTGAAAGGTCAGGTGGCCGACATGACATCCATTCGTTCCTTGAACCGTCCCTTCCCCCGTCTGACCCGCTGTCTTCTCGCATCCATGCTTCTCATCGCCCTGGCTCTTCCAGCCTCGGCCTGCGCTTCGTCTCAGGGCGCAACGCCGCTCGACGTGAGGTTCCCTCTCGCGGGATACGCTTTGACCATGAGCCTGGCACCCGGGCTCCCTTTCGAAATCACGTCCGCCGAAGGGGCGGAGGTCCGCGTGACCGTGGATGGAGGGAGCTGGCTGCGGTGGGGTCCGGAGACCGCCAGCGTCGTCGAGACGAAGGGGCTGACGACGACGTTCACGGCGACCGCCGGGTCCACGACGGTCTACTGGTCGCCGTTCAGCGGCACGGACGCGACCGAATCGGACCTGCCCACGGAGGCCGAGGTCGTGGTGACGGCCAAAGTCGCCGGCAGGTCCACGAGCACCATTCGCATCTCGATCCGCACGGAAGGCGGGTTCTACACCCCTTCGGTGAAGTGATCCGTCGAAGCGACGACCGAGACACGCTCATTCTCCCCCCGATTGCATCGTAGGGAATCCTCGTTTATAATCGCTTTGACTATCAAAGTGATATTCCGTGAAGGCGAGGAGAGACGAACATGAACTACTTTCTGACCGAAGAGCAGAAGATGATCCAGGAGATCGCGGCCAAGATCGCCGATGAGAAGATCGCTCCCGTCGCGCTCGAGTACGATGAACAGGGCAAGTTCCCGCACGAGATCGTCAAGATCCTCGGCGACTCCGACCTCTGCGGCGTGTATATCCCCGAGAAGTACGGCGGCCTCGGCGGCGGCGTGTTCGAGATGAGCCTCGTCGTCGAGCAGCTCAGCCGCGCTTGCGGCGGCATCGCGCTGTCCTTCGCCGGCACCGGCCTCGGCATCTTCCCCGTCCTCCTCTTCGGCACCGAGGAGCAGAAGATGAAGTATCTCCCCGACGTCGCCTCCGGCAAGAAGATGGCGGCCTTCGGCCTGACCGAAGCGGGCGCGGGCAGCGACGCCGCTGGCGTCAAGACCCGGGCGGACTCGGACGGCGATGAATACATCCTGAACGGCACCAAGCAGTGGATCACCAATGGCGGCGAGGCCGACATCTACACCATCGTCGCCTGCACCGACCGGACCAAGGGCGCCCGCGGCTTCTCCGCCTTCATCGTCGAGAAGGGCACCCCGGGCTTCACCTTCGGCAAGAAGGAGAACAAGATGGGCATCCGCGCCTCCTGCACGGTCGAGCTCGTGTTCCAGGACTGCCGGATTCCCAAGGCCAACCTGCTGTCCCGCGAGGGCATGGGCTTCATCGTCGCCATGAAGACGCTCGACCGCACCCGTCCCGGCGTCGCGGCCCAGGCCGTCGGCATCGCCCAGGGCGCCTACGAGGAAGCCGTCAAGTACTCCAAGCAGCGCGTGCAGTTCGGCCAGACCATCTCCTCGTTCCAGGCCATCCAGCACATCCTCGCCGACATGGCCATCCAGATCGAGGCCTCCCGCGCGCTCGTCTACGCGACCTGCCGCACCATCGACTCCGGCGCGAAGAACTTCTCCAAGGATTCGGCCATGTGCAAGGTCATGGCCTCGGACACCGCCATGAAGGTCACGACCGACGCGGTCCAGGTCCTCGGCGGTTACGGCTACATGAAGGAATACCCCGTCGAGAAGAAGATGCGCGACGCCAAGATCACCCAGATCTACGAGGGCACCAACCAGATCCAGCGCAACGTCATCGCCGTGGAGATCATGAAGGAATTCAACGCCGGCAAGTAGCCC
>CAZOHH010000054.1:0-15322 GCA_964579735.1 uncultured Oscillospiraceae bacterium
AGGCATCGAGAGGCTCGGTTCGGAGTGCGGACATGGAATCGCACCTCGCTTCAGAAGGAGTCCATCACCCGGTCTTCATGGAACCATCATACCAATTTCCGATCGAGATGTATGAAAGCGAAAGAGGGGGCATGGAATATGCTGTCCTACGGTGGATTCCGGTTTGGAGTGTTTGCTGCCACCTTGCAGTGGTTGCTGCCGCCTGTTCACCTTCGGAAGTGCGCAACCGTTATTTACCGGTCCGAATGAAGAGCGCCACGAGCCGATCCCAGAAGGTGGCCTTCACGACGACGGGCACGACTTCCGAAGGCTTCTCCGCGGGCTTGATTTCCGTTGTCGCGAAGACGAACTGGACCAGCGAGACGTCCTCGTTCGCGCTGGACACGAAGGACACAGGCCTGAAGCTCGATTTATCGTAGGCCGACACAAGCGAGTCGATCTCCGTCTGGATCCGGTAGGGCAGGTCGGCCACATTGGCATTCAGTTCCCCGGTCCCTTCGGAGAGAGCCTGCATCCCCTCGTCCATGCCGCCGAGGCCGCCGGACAGCGAAGCGATTCCCTGGTTCACGGTCCCGTAGCCCGTCGAGAGCGTCTGCGCACCCTCCAGATACTGCTCCAACCCTTCGTTGAATTGTCCGTACTGGGAAGCGAGAGTGGACAACCCTGCGGACAGCGCCTGCAACTGGCCTGCCAGATCCACTCCGTCGAGGAGGGTCGACATCTGCGTGGAGATCCCCGCCAGCGTTCCGGAAATCGTGCCGATGGAATCCGACATCGTCCCGAGGCTCGCATCCACGGCTGCGAATGCGGACTGGACCTGGGAATACGTCGCCTTCACCTCGCGTGCGGCCTGATAGGTCTCGACCAACTGGTCCAGCACGAGGCGCTGGTCGGGGTCGGTCACCGTCGCTTGAAGCGCATCGATGTCATCCTGGGCGATCACCGTGGCCGGAAGTGCGGTCATCGCGGCATCCAGCGCGGCATATGCGTCCGAGTAGCTGGACGCCAGCCCCCGGAGCCCGAATGTGATCTCGTCCAGCCCTTGTGCGAGACTCGACAGAGCCAGCGGTAGCTGGGAAATCTGCCCGAGGTCGTTCCCCCAATCGGTCGAGGCCATTGCGGCGGACATTCCTGATAAGGCTTGTCCGATCGTCGCGGAAGCCGATTTCAACGGAGCCGCTTGGGCGGTCAGTTGGGAAAGGCCATTCGCGAATACCGCGGATCCGCCCGCGAGGCCTGCTGCGCCCTTGTCCAGCCCGGAAACGCCCTGGGCGAGCGTCTTCACGCCTCCGTCCAGCGTGGCGATCGCATCCGTCAGGGTCTTCAGGTCTTGGGTCATGCCGCTGGTGTCCGGCAGTTCGAGGTTCATCGTGAAGGGCATCGCGCTGATGCCGATCCCCGCCATGGCGAAGTCACGGACGGTAGCCGTCACGGACAGGTCCGCGTCCTTGCCCGGCATCACCGTGAAGACGATGACCTTGTCGTTGCCGGCAGCGGCAATCGTCGCGCCCTTGGCCACGATGCCGTCGCAACGTGCGGTATCCAGCTTCAAAGTGACCTGCAGCAGATAGTTTTCATAGAAAGTCGGATTCGCCTTCGCATTCGCACGCGTGGTCAAGCGGATCTCGAGTTTCCCGGATCTGCCAGACAGGTCCTGGGGCGAGATTCGCGTTCCGTCGAGAAGGGTGGTGATCTCGAAGATCCACGGCAGCTCGGCCGTCTCCAGGTTCCCCTGGTAGAAGTAGTCCCCTTCCGCGGCATGGAATGTGACCTCTTCGTCGGACTGCGTGAGCGGGTCCGTATCGGTCATATTGACCACCGACGCATAATGCCCGTGGTCCACCACAATTCCGGCCCGGGCGACCTCGAAGTGGTTCACGACATAGACGGCCAGGGGGCTGCCGCCCGGAGCGAGGTTCGCATAGACCACTTCATCCTTGTCCGTGACGTGTGCGGGACCCTGGGCGGCGGACGCCGTGAGCGTTGTCGACCCATCGGCGGAGACCGATGCCGCAGCGAAGGGCTGGATCGCCAATGCGGCGACCAGGCCGAAAAGGATAAGGAACCGGAAAGCGCTAGTCTTCATGTTCTTCCTCCAGGGGTTTTCTGGTTTTCGCCAGACCGAAAAAGGATGCTTTGTAGGTCGTCCTGTGGATGGACTTGTCGAACAGGACGAGCATGCCCGGCAGGAAGCACGTCACCATCAGGACGGAGAGCAGCGTGCCCCGACCTAGCAGAAGGCCCAGACCGGAGATCGCGGGATTCGAGGAAGTCGCGTACAGCGTGAATCCCGCCGCTGCGAGCGTCGACCCCGAAACCAGGATGGACCGGAAGTTCTCGCCGAGCGCGGCGTGAATCGCCTCGCGTTTGGGCTTCTGCTTCCGGTGGACCAGATACCGGGTCGTCAGCAGGATGGCGTAGTCGACGGTCGCCCCCAGCTGCACGGTGCAGATGACCAGATACCCGATGAAGTTGATGGGAGAACCCGTGAAATACGGGATGGACAGGTTGATCCAGATGGCGGTCTCGATGGTGAGCAGCAGGAAGAAGGGCAAGGCAAGAGAACGGAACGTGATCAGCAGGATCAGGAAGATGGCGATGACCGCGACGGCGTTCACCATCATGTTGTCCGTCTTCACGACGTTCTTCATGTCCAGCAGGCTGGCGCTCGGACCGACCGAAAGGGCCGCATCGCCGTAATGAGTCCTGGCCGCGGCCTGGATGCTCTCCACGGTCTGGAAGGCGACATCGCCCTCCTGCGGCGTGTCGGTGTACACGATGATGCGCGCGTGGTTCGCCGAATAGAACCGCTCCACGACTCCCGCATCCAGGAACGCGGGCGGAAGCGCCGTCCCCACCTGATCCGCATAGGACACGACGGCCGTCACATGGTCCAGCTGCCCGATGTCGTGGCTCAGGTCCCGCTCCTTCACGACATCTCCTCTTGGGACCAGCAACGCCACGACCGTCGATTTCCCGAAGACCGCCTCGATCGCCTGCCTGTCCCGTTCGTTGCGCGTGTTCACGCTGGCGATGCTGTTCCCGTAGGTGAAGCTGGTCTGGCGCTGGCCGAGGAAGCTGGGCACGACGAGGAGAGCCACGAGGATGACCATGGGGACGGCGATCCGCGACAGGACCCGGTTGACGTTCTGGAAGCTCGGCATCAATTCGCGGTGCCGCGTCCGGTCGACGGCCTTGTAGACGAGCAACGTGAGCGCCGGCAGGAAGACCATGACCGATATGAAGCTCAGCACGATTCCCTTCGCCAGATTCAGCCCAAGGTCCGACCCGATCCCGAATTTCATGAACACGAGGGCGAGGAAACCGAACAACGTCGTGGCGGCGCTTGCTGCGATCGTCGACATCGACTCCCTGACGGCATGCCGCATGGCTTCGGCCACGTCGGGGTACTTCTTTCGGTTGTCGGAGAAGCTATGGAGCAGGAATATGGCGTAATCCAGCGTGCAGGCCAGTTGCAGGATGGGACTCACCGAGTTCGTAATGAACGAGATGCGGCCCAGGAACAGGCTCATGCCCATGTTGATGAGAATGGAGATGCCGATGGCGGCAAGAAAAAGCAGCGGTTCGATCCAGGAGGTCGTCGACAGGATCAGGATGAGCAGGAAGATCGGCAACAGGATCGCCACGGCGTTGAGCACTTCCGCCACGGTTGCATTCTGGACGGAGACCAGGTCGGGCGCGTCCCCCATCAGGGCGCCGTCCGCGCCGATCAGAACCAGAATCGTCGCGCAGGCAGGCTTTTCCATGCCCTTGGCGATCGTGACGGAGAACAGTGCATTTCCATCCTTGTAGAACCCCTGGATTGTCTCGGCGTCTCCCGTTTCCAACGGAAGCATGATATCGAAGACGTCATCCAGCCAGATCACCTGCGTGACACCGGGAATGGCGGCGAGGTCCCGCTTGGTCTCCATCGCCTGCATCAGCGTGACGCCCTTCACCATGACGCTGGCGTTCGGCATCGACTGCGCGAACTCCTGGTTCATGATCGTCAGCGCTTTCGTCGACTGCGCATCCTTCGGGAGGTAGTCCACCATGTCGTAGTTGACCTGGACGAACATCTGGAGAACCACGCAGACCGCCGCTACGACGAGGAAGCCGATGACCACCGCTTTCCGGTGCTTGAGGATTGCATTCGCGAACCGATCCAAGGTTCCCTCCCGTGACGATAGAAAGTTGATTTCACATACTAAGTGAAATATAATCGACAGTGTGTCGACAAACAACCATCAGATGGTCCGGAAATGCCTTGTGCACGACATGCGGGGGCCTCTTTGTCGGAGAACCATCAGAAATCGTGAATCGGAGGGGGACATGAAGGCAAGCGGTTCGGACCGACGCGTGAAGTACACGAAGACCGTCCTGAAGGACGCACTCGTCCAGCTCATGAAGGGCCAGCACATCTCCAGCATCTCCATCAAATCGCTATGCGAAATCGCGGACATCAACCGAAGCACGTTCTACACGCACTATTCGGACCAGTACGACCTTCTGCACCACATCGAACAGGACGTGATGGCCAACCTGAAGCTCCACCTGGAGAAGCAGGAGTACGTAGACAATCTACCGGTGACGTCGCAGGCAATGACGCGCATCCTCGAATACGCGAAGGAGAACGCCGACCTGTTCAACGTCCTCCTCAGCGAGAACTGCGACTTCGCTTTCCAGAAGGACGTCCTCGCCTTGTCCGAGATCGTCTCCTGGCAATACAACAAGGCGCTGGACTCCCGCACCATGGAATATCTGCAGGCCTACGCCACAACGGGCTGCATCAGCCTGCTTCACAAGTGGCTCAAGGACGGCACGGTAGAATCCGTGCCCGTCATCACGGAGCTGATCCTGAAGGTGCTCTATCGCGGAATCGTCAGCTTCCAGTAAGGGCGAAAGGACAATGCGTTTCGTGGAAACTCCACTATATTCGTTGATAATGAAACAAAGCTGAGTCAGGCCGCTTTTTCCGGCATACCGTTATGCCGTCCGTTGCCAGATCGGCGCCCTTTGCGGTCGTAATCAGTCCGGTGTCATAGTCCTTGATTCTGTACTCGACATCGCTATCCAGCCCCTTCAGCTTGAACACCGCTTTTTCAAAGGGAGACTCCGCCCGCATGAACACCTGCACCATCCCCTCATCGGTCTCGGGCAGATGGAATTGCCAGCCGATCCATTCCCGTTCATCCCGGGAATAAGGCGTCAACGGATAGTAATCACCATACAGGCAATGGGCGGTCTCCCGCCATTCCTGCATCCAAGCAGCGAGTTTCGTAAAATCAAAGTCCGGTGCAAAGACATCTTCACAGCTGTGATAGGACAAAAGCAGCGAACTGCGATGATAAGCGATATCGATCTGATCACCTGGCTGGTTCATCGAGCCAAAGAACGGAAGCCACTGAAACAATGTGTGGTGCATTCCCTGCTTGGCTGTCAGATCGGAATACGTGTAATCGGTCTTGTGCAGCGGCAGGGAACGTCGCATCGTCTCGAGGTCGTTGCGGCGACCACCCGAAGCACAACTGTCGATGATGATGCCGGGATTGGCAGCGAGGATATCGTCCCAGAAACGGAGATACCCCGTGCAATGATGGTTTTCCGTGATCCCCTGCCGGTCGACCTCTTCTCCGGCACGCCAGTACGTCAGCGGCCGGATATTGTGGTCCTGACGGTAAAGGTCTATCGCTTCGCTCTTGATCAGTTCATTGACACGCCTGGTAATCCACTCGCGGGCTGCATCATTTCCCAGATCAAGCAGGAATCCGCCCAAAAGCCAGTCGTGATAATGGGACAGCTCGGTATGGGGTGCAACCCGTTCTGGCTCAAACCAGACCATGGTTTTTACACCCCGGGCGTGCACATGATCACTGATGGCCCGTAGTCCGTTCGGGAATCTTCTGGGATCAGGCTTCCAGGTTCCCGTCGTCCACCAGTTGCCCGTGTCGCCGATGTCATACCATCCTGCGTCCATCCACAGATAGTCGAAGGCGATTCCATTGTCAAAGAAGAGATCCGCATATTGTTTCTGGTTCTCTTCGGTGGCATTGACCATCTCACTGAAAATGCGACCACCGTAATTGGCATAGAAAGGCTTGATCAGATCTCCGTTCACCCTGGGAATGTTGAAATCGAGAAACCAATGCCGCCAGAGATTCTGCGCCCGTACGCCATCTACCCCGTCATAGGGCAGGAGAACGATCATCGGCGTGCGGATTTTTTCCCCGGGTCGCAATTTGGCATGAAGATCCTGCTGCTTGGAAGGGACCTTCAAACCCTTCAGGCAGTCCCACTGACCTGGGATCAAACGGACCGGCGTGAAGGTTGTTTCCCACTGACCTTGCCAGCTGACCACGAAAACCAGCCCATTCCCGGCACCCTGAATGCGATAGTAGGGAAAGGCTACATTGGTTGGGTCGCCCCCTTCTGATTGCAGCGTCAGGGGCACCTCTTCATAAAACATGTGCTCCAGCGGCTCATAACCATCCGGCGAGTAAAAATCACCCTTGAAATGGAAAAGCGTCATGTCTTTTTGCTCGGGCGCCATGACTTCGGCGTCAACAGCTCGGACATCGCAAAGAATCGGAGTGTCCATATCGCCCGTGTTCTCGAACCACAGGGTCCATTCGACGGCTGGATACCGATGGTTCTGAACGATGATGGCCGTCACGCACAACCCTGTTTCCGGATCAGTCAGAACCGTTGTGTATTCCGTTCGATCAGCGTCAAGTAGGCGTAATCGGCTGGTGAATTGCCAATCGCCTTCCCGGGCGGAGATTCTCCGTCCGCCGTACAAAAAAGAGTAGGGGAGGTTTGTGGGATTGAGCAGGTTCTCCCGGAGCCATCGATCCGCTTGTTCCAGTTCATGGGTAGTTGCGGAAATCATTGTTTTCACTTCATAGAACTCCGTTCTGTGGGAGAGGTTTGATTGCTTCTTGCCTCGGGAAGCTTTGTCGGAGTAACATTCCACATCCTACTCTGCGCCCGCTGGTATCTCAAGTACCAGATCTCCTTGCGAGATGTCGAGGAGGTGATCCGGTATTCACCGGAAAGCGTCAAGTTAAACACAAAGGACACCGGGCTCCCGCGAGCCCGGTGTCCTGCTTCTTCGACCCTATCCGATGTCGTCCGTCGCGCGACTTCTTTCGCGCGGCTTGGGTCGCGCCTTCCTCAGTTGAGTTTCAGGATCGCCGCCTCGATGCGGTCGATCAACTCGACCGATTCGGTCGAAGGGATCTTCCGGGGCGTCGCGCGCTGGATCGTCGTGATGAGGCCGTTCAGCAGCTTCTTCGCGCCAACCGTGTCGCCCGTTGCAATCTTCACGATCGCCTTGTCGAGGGTCCGGTTCAGACCGGAGGCGGTGCTCCTCGTGATCGTGCCGGCGGTCTGCAGGTCGGTGACGTAGGCCTTGAGGTCCCGCAGGAGGTCCGAGGCCGATTTCGTGGTCACCCTGACGTGGATCACCTGGCTGTCGGAGTAGACGTCGTTGCTCGCTTCGACGATGAGGTCGTAGGTGCCATCGGCGTCGGCATCGACCTTCGTCTCATAATCGGGCGCCGTCTTGAAGACGAGTACTCCGGTGGTGCCGTCGATGAGGAAGAAATCCGCGTCCCCGCCGCCCGCGATCCGGTAAGAGAGCGTGTGGCCTTCCTGATCGGTCGCCTGCACGGTGGTCACGGCGGTCTGCCCTTCGAGTACTTCGATGATGGCTTCGGGATCTCCACCGTTGCTGGTGATCTTCGGAGGATCGTACGGCGAATCCTGGACGGTCACGCTGATCAGCTGGGTGTCGACCAGGGTTCCATCGCTGACCTGGACGAGCACGTCGTAGACGTTGTCCATGAAGTAGTTGGTCGGGTCTTCATAGTCGGGCGCCTCCTTGAAGGTCAGGACGCCGGTCGTAGGGTCGATGGTGAACTTCGAGCCGTCGTAGGTGCTGGCCACGCTGAAGGTGAGTGTCGTGCTGTCAGCGTCCGTAGCGGTGACCGTCGTCGCGGCGGTCAGGTTCTCGTTGGCGTAGACGCTCGCTGTATCGCCACCGCCGTCGCTCGTGATGATCGGCGCCTCGAGGGTCGTGCCCGTTGAGGCGGCCCAAGCCATCGTATTCGCCAGGAGGAAATCTCCGTCGGTCGAAGCGTCCCAGAAGTCGCTCCGGGAGTCGTCGGAGGGCGGGAAGAGATTCAGGCCGACGACATACCCCGCGGTAAGCTTCTTCGTCGCGACCAGCGGGCAGCCGTCGCTCCAGTGCGCGACGAGGGTCGCGCCCGTCGTGAGGCTGACCGTGCTGTGATAGGAGCTGGTTCCCCCGTCGAAGGATGCGACGCCGTCGAGAATCGGGTGATACGGCTCATCCGCGACGAGTGTCAAATCCGTTCCGCTGTCCGTGGGATCCTGGACGAAGGGCAGGTACCCATCGGTGCAGATCCGGCCTTCGAGGCTCAGATTGTTGCCGGGATCGCCAAGCGTGAACATCGCCAGGACGACTCCGAAGCCGTCGTCGGAGTAATCCGCCAGGACGTCGCCCCAGGCGGAGACGTTCTGGAAGCTTGTGCCGCAGGTATAGACCAGCACGGCGTGGTATTGCTCCAATAGACTTAGTGTCGGCGTCGCGCCGCTCATCGGGAAGATGTCGATGCGGGAGAAGAAGCCGGTGGACAGGAGCTTCGCCTGGACTTCCTCTCCCCAGAAATCGCCGAAGATCGCGATCTTCGGAGCCGTCGCGGTCCACTTGGCGTAGAGCGTCGTCGGACCCGAGACAAGGTCCAGGTGGGTGTTCCAGCGGTTCTCACAGGTGCTTTCCTTGTACCAGCCTGCGAAGTACAGACCCGACTTCGTAGGCGCGGCGGGATAGATCACCATGCCGCCGACCGCCACGAATTCGGAGGCCACCTCGCTGCCGCCACGGGAATCGAAGGTCACCGTGCAGGAAACCTTGAAGTTCGCCGTGACATCGACGTCCGCGTAGACGCAGCGGTCGGTCCGCGGATTCTCCGTGGAGCCGTCGCTCCAGTCGACGAACAGGTAACCCTCGTCCGCAACCGCAGTGACGGCGGTGCCGTCTGTCCAGATGTCCACGATCTGGTCGACGTCGCCGGACAGGGTCCCGTTGTCGCCGGCCGCGTAGTCCAGGGTGAAGGTGTCGATCGCGAAGTTGGCCGTCACGACCAGGTCCTCCACGATGCAGAGGTCGGTCCGCGGGTTGTCCAAAGATCCGTCACTCCAGTCGACGAAGTGATAGCCTTCATCGGGAACCGCCAGGACTTCCGTGCCGTCTTCCCGATAATACACGGTCTGGTAGATGTCGCCATGCACGTCCCCGTTGTCGCCGTACTGGTAATCGAGCGTGAAGGAATCGGGCAGGAAATTGGCGGTCACCTCGAAGCTCTCGCGCACATTGGTGTCGGTCCTCGGATTGATCGGCAGCCCGTCGCTCCAAGCGTCGAAGTGATAGCCCTCGTTCGGGACGGCTTCGACCGCCGTACAGTCCATCCCGAAGTCGATGGTCTGCGGCGTCGTCCCCGAGATCGTTCCATTTCCGTCGGTGATATAGCTCGCCGTCAGTTTGTCGATGGCGAAGCTTGCCGTGACATTCACGTTGGCGTAGACCGGGCCGTCGGTCCTCGGGTTCTGCGTCGAACCGTCGCTCCAGTTAACGAAATGATAGCCTGTGTTCGGGTTGGCTTCGACAGGCGTGCCGGTTTCGCCTATTTCGACGCTCTGGGAAGTCGTGCCGGTGAGATATCCGTTGGAACCCGCGGCGTAGTTCAGCGTGAAGGGTCCCGTGGGCATCGCGGCCACCTGTACGAATGCGATCAGCAGGACGAGCGCGCCGATCACGATGCCGGCCGTCGATCCCCTGAACGTGTTCCCGTTCCTCGAATGCAAGAATTTCATGTCCATCCTCCTCCTTTTGTCTGGTCCTGGACCAGTCGGTCCCGGATCTCGTTCATCAAGCCCTGCATCGACAGTTCCCGCAGTTGTCGGCCGACCCACATCCGAACGAGGTTGGCGTCCGCGCTGACACCGACGATCAGCAGCTGGGAATCGCCTTCCTGAAGGGAGAGGAAGGTCTCCGCGCGAGTCGTCTCCAGATCGAAGAGAATCGCGTCGGCCGACCCGGGGTCCATCTCCCGAACGTCCTCTGGGAGCGCCATGCGGGTCAGGTCGTACTGTCCGCCGCGCTTCAAGCTCTCCCCGAGTGCGCCGAGAATCAAGGAATCGCCCAGGATGCAGATGCGCTGCCGCTTGTCCGTCTGCCGTTCCGCTTCCACGAGCTCGCCCTCCTTTTCCCTCTCCTACCCCTTCATGGTATCCCCTTGCGAACCGTCCGGCACTCGCATAAACGGCAGAAGAGCGACAAAAAAGCGACAGTCCTTCGACTATCACTTTCGACAGGGCTCAGCCCCGCAATCGTCATTGACCTACTCGAGGCTCGATGATACCGTGTGGAGGACGATATCACGCTGTGGGACTCCCGCAGCGGAACTGGGGATTGCCATGAAGGACTCCACGAAAAACTTCCTGAGGCAGGGTACGAAGAAGATCCGCGATCTCCGCGATCTGTATCTGGCGCGCTTCGGGTTCCGCGTCGGCGTCCTTCTGCTGACGGTCGTCCTGTATTTCGTGGCGCCGCAGAGCTTCGACGTGATGAAGGGGGTCGGATTCTTCCAGCGTTTCTCCTGGCTCGATCTTCTCTGGCTGTATTGGATCGTGGACATGGTCCTTCAGTTGGTTCCGTCCAACCGTTCGCTGGCCCTCGGGTCCCTCAAGCAGTTCCGCCACTTCTACCGGCCGATCAAGGAGAAGCTCCAGCATGCCGATCTCCGCGAAATCTTCCGGAAAGGCTGGCTCGACTCGTGGAAGGTCCTCGGCATATGGACGCTGCTCGTCGCCGGTATCGGCATCCTCTGGAAAATCGGCGTCCTGAAGGAGAAGGAGCTGCTTCTGGTCTCGGTCGGCTTCTTCGTGCTCGACCTGACGTTCGTGCTTTTCTGGTGCCCCTTCCGGACCTGGATCCTGAAGACCCGATGCTGCACCACCTGCCGGATCTTCAACTGGGGGCACCTGATGATGTTCTCCCCGCTCCTCTTCGTCCCCGGATTCTTTGCGTTCAGTCTTTTCGGACTGTCCGCAGTCGTCTTCCTCGTCTGGGAAGCGCGGTTTCTCCTTTACCCGGAGCGTTTCTTCGAGGAGACCAACGAAGCGTTGCGCTGCGCGAACTGCACCGATCCCCTGTGTGGGAAGTCGACAAGGCGAGCCTGAATTTTCGACCTGCTTCGTGATGTCGAGGAGACACTGGCTGAACAAGGTCTCGTCGTCGACCACAACCTCAATTGCGTCGTCGCCTACCGAATGGTGCGCGCGCTCATATCGTCTGCTCTGAGACTTCACTTTGTCGGAATTCAGACCAGAAAAGCGTCGACTGGCAATTCACAACCCCTGATGCGAGAACAAAACTGAAACGGCTTTATCCACAGATTAAGAGTTAACAAGGTACTAGGAGCGTCCAGCGGCAGAAGGAACTCGTGAAGGAAGCGCGGGACGGGCTGTATGAGCCTCGGCGGTCCAGCGGCCTTGCGGATGGGAAGATCCAGGTCGGCAGAGAAGGAAAGTGAATAGGTCCTGTCACCCGGGAAAATGCAAGTCAGGCCACAAGCGCCTACGCCTTGCCCATCAGAAAATCGATGATATTCATGTACCGGATGCCCTCGTGGTCCGTGACGTAGCTCTTGTCCATGGAGAGGATGATCTTCTCGTAGTTGTCCTGGATTGCCAGCAACGGGGCAAGTTCGCGGGCACGGACCTCTTCGTTCAGCAGACTCAGTGTGACCTGGAAGTACTTCTTTTCGTCCTGAGTGACGGCTAGAAAATCGACCTCCTTGTCGTACCATTTCCCGACGAACACCTGATACCCTCTGCGCAGCAACTCGAAATACACGACTGTCTCGAGGACATGCCCCAAATCATGGTCGGTATACCCGAAGAGCATGTTCCGCATCCCCGTATCGACCACATAGTATTTGGACAACGTTTTCAGGATTTCCTTGCCACGGATGTCGTATCGTGGAACCTGATAGACGATATACGCCCTTTCCAGCATTCCCAGATAATTCGAAACAGTGTGGTTCTTGATTTTCGCATCTCGAGTTTCATCGTTCAGGAAGCCACTGATCCGGTTCGCGGAGATGTAGTTGCCGGTATTCGAAATGACAAACCGGACGATACGATCCAGCAAATGAGTGTCCTTCAAGGCGTTCCGGAACATGACATCCTTGATGATCACCGTGTTGTATATGCCGAGCAGGAATTCGTTGATTATCGGATTGGACTGTGGAAGTGTAGTCACCGCAGGGAAGCTGCCGAACTTCAGGTACTGGTTGAATTGGTCCTCCACACTCATACTGGATGGCAGATGCCCCGCCCGGGTGAATTCCTTGAACGATAGTGGAAGCATCCGGATTTCGACAGTCCGTCCTGAGAGGAGTGTTGAAATCTCCGACGATAGGAGATAGGCGTTCGACCCTGTCAGGTAGATGTCGGTATCCGCCTCGTTGTTGAGGCTGTTGATTGACTTCTCCCATCCTGCGACCTGTTGGATTTCGTCCAGCAGGAGATAGCTCCGTCCTTCGGCCGGCATCAGCCTCTTGATCCGCTGGTACAGCTCCTTATAGTCCCTGATATCATCGAACTCCATGAGTTCGAAGTTCATCTCGATGATGTTCTTTTCGGAAACGCCACCGGACAGAAGGTGCTCTTTGAAAAGCTGGAGTAGCGTGGACTTTCCACACCGGCGGATTCCGGTGATCACTTTAATGAGCTTGTTATCCTGAAAGGCAATCAGTCGATCCAGATATTCCCTGCGCATGATCATGGCATAACCTCCCATGTGGGTTCATATTGCCCATCATACGGCTAAAACTTCAACTTGTCGATACTTTTACCCGAGTAGGGGTATAAAATTCATTCTCATTTGACTTTTACCTATAAGCAGGCATATCGATTGCATGTATTTCGGCTACCGGTCTCACCTTGCGTTCGTGATCCGATCGTAAGCGCCATTGGGTGAGGGGATGTCGTCCGGGTCGACATCCATGATTCGAAGGAATTGTGTGAGCATCTTCGTCGATAGCTCTTCCTCAGGAGTGCCACTCTTGATTCTGTAAACCTTGTTTTCAGGGGTAGTCTGATAATGTCAGTAGTTGGAACGAAGCGCTGTCGGGGACGATCCCGGTGGCGCCTTCTGCATGCCGTCGAATCCAGAGCCTGAATGCCTGAACGGACGTAGGGGCGTTCAACCCAGCTCGAAGTCCTTGCCCTGTAGCTTGTCGAAGATTCCGGCAAGGGGACTGAAGTCCGTGATGGGGTTGTTGCGGAGCTCCAGCTCCCTGAGTTTCTTGACATCCGCTAGTGGTGAGACATCTGTGATCTCATTGTCCGTCAGGAGCGCACTCCACAGATTCGGCAAGGGACCCAGCGCTGAGATATCCACGACGCCGCACCCCTTGATGTCGATCGCTTCCAGGTCCTGCATGCCAGCCAGCACGTCGAGGCTCTTCAATCCCGGGTATGACCCACCTTTGTTGTAGATCCACTGGATTGTGAGATATCGGAGCTTCGTCAGACTCATCAGCGGGGAGAAGTCCTCAGCCTGGACGCCGGTCAGCCCGAGTTCCGTCAGGGACGGGACTAGCTCGAGCGGAGCGATGTCGTTGACGCTGTTGTACGAGAGGTTCAGGGACATGAGCCCCGGAAAGTACCGGAGATCCGAGATATCCTCGACGTTCAGCGAAGGACTCGCCTGTGCGGCATCGAAACTGGGGTTCGACAGGTCCAGCTTCACGACCGCCCGGGCTTCTCCGACCGTGATGTCGCCGGTGGGTTTCTCCATGGCAATCCGTACCTTGGCTTCGAAGGCGGGATCCTTGAACACGACCTTCTCCACAGGTACGGCCGTCGGTGTCGACGTGACGGTCGGTGTCCCCGCGCAGGAGACGGTCGACGCGATTAGCAGGACCAGCAAGCCCAGACAGACAAGCTTCTTCATCGCGACCTCCTTCATGTTTTGGAAAAAGCAATCTCAGGAGCACCTCCCTCTCATGATAGCACCCAACGGTCGACGATTCACCGTTGGGTGATCCGGTATTCGGTTCACTGAGATTCTTCTGATATTCTTGCATCAGAACCATTGGGAGGAGTCCGCGCTCTAGAAACAGCCTTGCGAAAGGCCGTCCGTGGCTGCAAGCCATGGCGTCTGGATCAGGAAACGCGGGGACCCCTTCGTCGAGCGCGCAACGAAGCCAGGAGCAGCGCGCTCAGGATGACCAGCAGCGCCAACGCGACTGACAAGCCGTACCCTCCGGACCGGTCCACCATCCATCCGCCCACGACAAGAGGCGGAGTTCATCCGCCGGATCAGGCTCGTCGCCTAGAGTTCACAATGCTGTTCCACGCCTACTCCCCAGTGGAGCGAAATGGGTCTATTATTCTGACGTCCACCCAGTAGATGTCGAAATCCTTCATAAAGAAAATATACTTTCCGTCGGGGGAGAGCGATGCGCAAAACTCGATACCAGAGCTGTTTATCGTATCTCCCAAGTCAAAACTTTCGCTCCAGGTGCCGTCTCCGTTGTTGAAGCTTACGAACAAGTCGCCTTCGCTGCCATCCGACCTGTCGTGATCGAAAATGATGAAGCTTTCATCGGGAGCTACGCACGGATGCACACCGTGCATTGGATAATTCGGCCCGCCTTCCAACACGATGGGTTCGTCGAACCCGGTGCCGTTGAATGGAAGTTTCACAAGCGCCCTCGTACGGAGTACATCGGTCAGATACATGGAACCATCGTCGGTCGTCGTGGCATACATGCCGTCCGTTACATAGGATAGCCCGGACCATGAATCGCCGTCCCTGTTCAATCGCCATATGCCTCTGCGCTTGATTTCTTCTCCCTGCAGCGTCAGATTCCCTCCGAAATACAGGGTCTGCCCGTCGCGCGTGACATGCGGTTCCGTATATAGGCCTTCGGCCTGAATGTCGAGCTTCTCAGGAACCGTCCATTGTCCGTCTTTCCACCGGCTCACCATGATGACCGCGTCCCCGGTTATGCCCTTGTTCACCGAATAGTAGAATTCCTTGCCATCCGGTGTGAATGTGCAGGCATACTCCATATCGTCGGGTGTCGATATGAATCCCGGCGCAAACACCTCCGGGATCATGCCGGGTGGTTTCTGTCCGAAATACATCCCCACTTCATCCGGATCGAAGGCGGGCGTTACTGTTGCGGCGGGCGTTTTTGTTATGGCGGGCGTTTTTGTTATG
>CAZOHH010000055.1:0-15275 GCA_964579735.1 uncultured Oscillospiraceae bacterium
CGATGGAATCAACCAGGCAGGAATGGAAGAGAATGATGACTCCGGATACCCGGAAGGAAATCGTGGCCTTCGCGAATAGCCAGGGCGGCATCCTGACGATCGGCGTCGAAGACGACGGCAGCGTGATCGGCGTTCCGGAACCTGCTCTCTGCGTGAGGCGGATCCATGACTCGGTACGGGATGCGATTCGCGCGATGATCAAGGACTCCGACGGGGACCGGTTCGAATTCGAGCGTTCCATGGTGCAGGACCTGACCTTCCAGGAGGCCGCAGCCGTCTTCACGGAAAGGGGCGTCCTTTTCGGGGAGGCTCAGCACCGCAGTCTGGGTCTCCGAAACGAGGACGATCTATGGACGAACCTTGCGCTGCTCCTGTCGGACCAGTGCCCCATATCCACCAAGGCAGCCCTCTTCGAAGGGACGACGAAGCGGATATTCAAGGATCGTCAGGAATTCACGGGATCCGTTCTTCGACAGTTCCGGGAATCCTATGCATACCTTGACCGGCTGAACCGCACGAGGTCGACGTTTCCAGGCCCTTACCGGCTGGATCGCCGGGACTACCCCGAAGAAGCCATCCGAGAGGCACTTCTAAACGCTCTCGCTCACCGGGACTATGCTCTGGGGTCCAGCACGATGCTCGGAATCTTCGACGACCGAATGGAGATTCTTTCCTTGGGTGGGCTGGTGCAAGGACTTTCCATGGAGGACGTTCTCTTCGGTGTATCCAGATCGCGGAACGATGGGCTGTCGCGTATCCTCTACCGGCTGAACCTGGTGGAGGCGTTCGGGACGGGAGTGTCCCGAATGTTGGAAAGCTACGCCGTAGATGTGTTGAAACCAGATCTGATGGCCACGAGCGGGGCGTTCCGCGTCGTCCTTCCGAACCGCAACCATGTATCGATCCTAAGTGAACGGACGGGTGAATACCCTGTCGGAGAAAGAGGAACGGGTCAAGTCCTTCATGACGCGGAATCCTATGAGTCCGCCCCTGTCCGTGGATTCCTCACGACGCATGAACGGATGACGCGCAAGGATGTGGAGACGATCTTCGGGGTGAAACAAAGCCGGGCAGCGGAAATCGTCGCCCGGCTCGTTCGGGAGGGAATTCTGGTGGCGGTCCGTCGCGGCAAAAAGACAGAATACAAGGCGGGAAAAGGCTAGAACTCGAAGGGACTTCAGAACCTGATGATCCCCGGGTCAGGAGCACCCCGTCGTCGTGCCGCAGTCCAGACAGACCTTGCAGGTTCCGTTGCGGACCATGCGGGTGCTGGAGCAGGAGGGGCAGACCGAACCGTCGTGCAGGCGCTCGACCTCGGGCTCCCTGGCGCCGTTCTCGAAGGTGCGTGGGGCGATCCCCGCCAACGTCTCGAGGGGCAGCGCTGCCGGTTCCGGTTTGACCTGGACGCGGGAATAGTCTCCAAGCTCGATGTCGATGATGCGGCTGATCAGGTCGGAAATGGACGTACAGGAGCGGATATAGGGGTGGCGCGTCACGAAGCCGTACGGCTCGTACTTCTGGCCGCGCAGCATCTTGGAGATGTTGTGGGGGGGAATGTGGTACTGGAGCATGACCGAAATCGTCTTCGAAAGCGAATTCAACAGGCCCATGATCAGAGTGCCTTCGCGGTCGGTGGTGATGTAGATCTCGCAGATCTCGCCGGTGTCATTGCGGTTGACCGTGGTGTAGATCTTGACGTCCTCGACCTGGGCGGGGTGGGTATGGCCGGAGCGGATGCCACTGGGCTTCTCCCGCTTCTGCAGGCTCGGCAGGCTCTCTTCGGAGGGTTCGCGTCCGTTCGCCACACGCAGTTCGGAGATCACCGAACGCTCCTTCTTCGCATACTCGAGTAGGCCGGCATAGGTCAGGTCCTCCAGTGCGACGTCGCCGCCCGCCTCGTCGATGCGGAGGTTCAGGGGCTGGGCGGATTTCGAACCGTCGCGGTAGAGGGTGATGCCCTTGACGCCGAGGCGCCAGGAATCGAGGACGACGGCCTTGAAGTCGTCGATGGTGGCGTCGTTCGGCAGGTTCACGGTCTTGGAGATCGCGCCGGAAAGGAGCGGGGTCAGCGCGGCGACCATGAGCACGTGCCCGCGATAGTGGATATAGCGCTTGCCCGTTCCGCAGGAGTTGGCCGTGTCGAAGACGGAGTAGTGCTCCTCCTTCAGGTAGGGGGCGCCCTCGATCTTCCCATCCGCGACGTAGCCGTTCTCTTCGCGGGCGATGTAGTTCAGGATGGAGGCGATCTGGTCCGCCGGATACCCCAGACGCTTCAGGCCGAGGGCCACCATCGGGTTCGCGAGCTTCATCATGCCGCCGCCCGCGAGCTTCTTGTATACGATATGGGAGAAGAAGGGCTCTATGCTGGTCGCGGCGCAGTCCATGGCGAAGGAAATCGTACCGGTGGGGGCGAGCACGGAGACCTGGGCGTTGCGGTAGCCGAACTGCCCGCCGAGACGGACGGCCTCGGACCAGGAGGTCTTCAGGGCGGCGGACAGGTCCTGGAGGCCGAGTGAGGCGAGACGGGCGTGGTCGACGATAACCGGCGCATAAGAGAGGTTTTCCATGGGGTCTGCGAGAGCGCCGGCGACCCGGGCGTGGTTGCGGACGACGCGCAGCATCGGCTCGCGGTTGAGGGCGTACTTCTCGAAGGGGCCGACGGCTTCGGCCATCATGGCGGAGGCGAAGTAGCTCTGGCCCGTCACAAGGCCCATGAGAGCGGCGGCGAACGTACGGGCGTCATCGGAGTCGTAGGGGATGCCGAGAGCCATCAGCAGGGATGCGAGGTTCGCGAGGCCGAGGCCGGTGCTGCGGAAGAGATAGGTCTTGCGGGCGATGTCGGGGGTGGGGAAGTGGCCCTTCTGGATGGAGGCTTCCAGAACGAGCTGGCAGAGAACGATCAGGTGCAGGTAGCCTTCCAGATCGAACGCACCGGTCTCCTCGTCGAGGAAACGAAGGACGTTGATCGAGGCGAGATTGCAGGAGGTGTCGTCGAGGAAGGCATACTCGCCGCAGGGGTTGGTGGAATTGAGGCGGTTGTGGCGGGCGTTCAACTGTCCATCTTCCCCGTAGGGGCAGGTGTGCCACTCGTTGAAGATGTCGGAGAACTGCGGTGCCGGGTCCGCGCACTTCCAGGCTGAAAGGTTGAAGGCGTTCCAGAGGTCGTCCACGCGTACGTCGCGGTCCACGGAGGAGTCGATGCGTCCTTGCAGACGGATCGTGGCATCGGGATTCTTGTCGAGGTCGACGACCTTCTGAAGGAACTCATTCGAAAGTCGCACGGAGTTGTTGCTGTTCTGTCCGGAAACGGTTCCGTAGGCCTCGCCGTCCATGTCGGTGTCGTAGCCCATGCGGGCCAGCGCGAGGACCTTGTCCTCCTCCTTGGCCTTCCAGGTGATGAAGGTCTCGATCTCGGGGTGGTCGATGTCGAGGCAGACCATCTTGGCCGCACGTCGCGTGGTGCCGCCCGACTTGATGGCGCCGGCATTGCGGTCGAGCCCCTTGAGGAAGCTCATGAGGCCGGAGGACTGGCCACCGCCGGACAGACGCTCGCCTTCGGCACGCAGCGCCGAGAAATTCGTGCCGGTGCCGGAGCCGCCCTTGAAGAGCTTGGTCTCGGTCACGTACTGGTCGGAAATCGAATGGGGGCCGAGGAGCTTGTCCTCGACGGAGAGGATGAAGCAGGCGGAGGCCTGCGTCCGTGTGTAGTCGTCCTCGGACTCGACGACGCGGCCCAGCTCAGGGTCGTAGTAGAACAGGCTGCTTTGACCGCCGGAGATCCCGTAGGCGGACTTGAGGCCCGTATTGAACCACTGGGGGGAGTTCGGGGCGAAGCGCTGGTCGAGAAGCGCATAGACGATCTCGTCATAGAGGACCTGCCGCTGGGCGTCGTTCTGGACCAGGCCTTCGTCGACGAGCGCGGACAGCCAGAAATCGACCATGCGGTGCGCGACCTGGCGCATGCTGGTCTCGGTGCCGGAGGGGGTCGGCACGCCGGCCTTGCGGAAATACTTGGAGGCGATGATGTCGCACGCCGTCTGCGAATAGCGGACGGGAAACTCCAGGCCTTTCATGTCGGTCAGCACGCGCCCGCTGCGGTGGTCCTTGAGGACGACGTCGCGCTTCGCCCACTCGAACAGGTCATAGACCGTGAGATCCGGCCGCATTTCGAGTTCCCTGGTGAAGTAGCGGACCATATGCGGGTGCAGCTGGCTCATGGGCGGTCCTCCTTGGGGACGCCGCCGGGCTGGCACCCGGATTCGGCATCGGATTGGGTTGGAATTTCATTATACAACAACATCTGGGGTGCAACACCCAGTTTTAACACAAGATATGGGAATGTAATGGAACTGTATCTCTCCATCACCTCTCCACAATTCCGTGCGACAATTACGGACGAAGAGGGTCGAAACCGGCCCACGAAAGGTGGAAAAGGAAATGATGGGGTATTTTGGAACTGGATTCAACCGTATCTGTGGACCTGGGGGATTTACCGGAGGTTTCGGCGGAATCGGCATGATGATCGGTGGATTCCTCTTGCTCGTGCTGTTCGTCGTCCTGATCGTCGCATTGCTCCGCAGGGGCCGGCACCATGGAATGCACGGCATGCATGGAATGCATGGCGGATCCCATGGGGCGTGCTGCGGCCATGAAGGTCACGAAGGCGACGAGTCCGTGGACTCTGCGCTGAAGATCCTGAACGAGCGCTATGCGAAGGGCGAGATCAACGACGAGGAATTCACCCGTCGGAAGACCGAGCTCAAGAAGTAGCGGACGACGGATCGTCCATACGAAGAGGACGGGGGAGACCCCGTCCTCTTCGTATATCCGCCGATCGCATCCGACCTCATTCTGAAATCAGGGAAGCATCAGCCGCACGGCCGCGAGCGCGGTCATCCCGATCATGAGCAGGCGGAAGGTCCTCTCCTTGAGGATCTTCAATAGCTTCATCCCGACCCGGATGCCGAGGTAGACGGCGGGCAGGAGCACCAGGGCCGCGAGCAGCGTCGCCCAATCCACGTTGTGCCAGACCAGGATCTGCAGCGGCATCTTGAGGAGGTTGACGATCAGGAAGAAGACCGCGGTCGTGCCGAGAAATCTGTTCTTCTCGAAGCCCATGGCGAGGAGATAGACCGCGAAGATGGGTCCCGCCGCGTTGCCGATCATGGAGGTGAACCCGCTCAGCGCGCCGATGAGGAGGGCGAGCGCGATGGAGCGCGGGATGGCCTTCTCGGCGTTGCGCCACTCCTGGAAGCCCATGAAGGCCAGACAGACCAGCACGACGCCGGCGATCGCCCACTTGAACTGCTGGGCGCTGATGAGGCTCCCGGTCACGGCGCCGAGTCCCAGGCCGACCACGGTGGAAGGGAGGAGCCGCCCGATTTCGCCGAGGTTCGCATGCTTCCGGTAGGCCTTGACAGCAAAGACGTCGCCGAGCAGGAAGAGCGTCAGCATCAGGCCGGTCGACTCCCGGGCGCCCATGGACGCCGCGAGCAGCGGGATGGCCAGGATCACGGAACCGCTCAGGCCGGCCTTGCCCATTCCGACGGCGACGGCGACGAGGACGAGCGTGGCCAATCGCCACGGATCCGGCGAAGCCGTGGACAGTCCGAGCAGGGAGAGCCATTCGTTCAGCATACGCGAACCTTACCATACCCGGCGGGCCGATGCTATACTGTGGCGAAAAGACGAAACCGACAAGGAGCGATGGAATGACCGAGCCCTCCCGCGTTTTCAAATCCGACCGATTCTCCCTCAACTTCCGATTTTCCGTCCTCCAGGGCCTGGTCTGGCCGGCCTTCGCCGTCCTGTTCAGTTTCCTGGTCCCCCAGCTCCGCGCATGGGGGTACAACAACTTCTGGATCGGGACCATCACCATGATGATCTCCCTCTCCAGCATGGTCGCGCAGCCGCTGTGGGGTGCCTGGTGCGACCGCCACGGCCACACGAGGACATTGTTCGTCGTGCTCGCGTTCGCCTCCTGCATCCTCGTCGCGCTGCTGCCTTACTCCGGTGTCGGACTGGGCTTCGTCATCGTGGAGGCGATCCTGCTGTCCGTGGCCCTCCAGACCCTTCCGACCCTCGTCGACGCCTGGTCCGTGCGCCTGATGAACGAGGGACACCCGCTGGACTACAGCCTGACCCGCAGCTTCGGCTCCTTCACCTTCGCCGTCACGGCCGTCGGCTTCGGCGCCCTGCTCGACTGGCAGGGAACCTGGGTCCGTACCCCGGCCTATCTGCTCCTCATGGCGGCCCTCATCGGCACCGCGCTGTCCACTCCGGCGCCGCACCATGCCGAGCACCCCGCCGGCACGACCCGTCCGGCCTCTCCCTTCCGCCAGCTCGCACAGAACCGCGCCTACATGGTATTCCTCGTCTCGGTCGTCCTAATCGGCGTCGGTTATGGATCTCTCTTCCCCTTCTATCCCGTCCTGCTCGCCCAGCACGGAGGCACCAATGCGCACCTCGGCCTTGGTCTCTTCCTCATGGCCCTTTGCGAGATGCCCGCGATGTTCTTCTACAGCCGGATCACCGCGCGATTCGACAAGGGCCGAAGACTTCTCGCTCTTTCCATCCTCTTCTTCGCCGTCAAGAACGCCGCCATAGCCCTTTCTCCGGATCTCAACTGGGCCATCGGCCTCCAGATGCTCCAGGCGCTGTCCTTCGGACTGTACCTACCCGCCGCCGTGCACTACATGCGTGCCATCGTGGACCCGAAGGCCAGCGGCACCGCCCAGATGGTCCATGCCGCGGCTTCCTCCGGACTCGGCGCCACCATCGGCTCCTTCGTCGGCGGCGTCCTCGCCGGACCGCTGGGGGTCGCCGGGATGATCCTCGCCATGAGCGGCGCGTGTTTTCTCGGGTACCTGATCTTCGCCCTCTCCCAGACCACTGCAATGCAGAAGTGGATGGGCGTGGTATACTTTGACAATCAAAACAATAGCGTGCCCGACACGAAGTCCCTCGACCCATAGGAGCCGACCATAGGAGTCACATGATGAAGAACCCCGCATCGGAATCGAAACCGCACCGCATCCTCGGGCGACCCGCCATCCGCCAACTGGTCCTGATCGGACTCTTCCTCGCGCTGTTCATGGTCGCGAGCAATGTCATCCCCGCCGTTCAGCTGGTACCCGGCGTCCCCGTGACGCTGCAGGTGCTGGTCGTCCTCCTCGCCGGCGCCCTGCTCGGAATCCCGGGCGTGCTGGTCTTCCTCGGCATGTTGTTCGTCATGACGCTCGTCGGGATCCCCATGATGAGCGGATTCCGCAGCGGCGCCGCGGTCCTCGTCGGACCCACCGCGGGATATATCTGGGGCTGGATTCCGCTGGGGGTCGCCGCGGGAATCTTCAGCAGGCTGAAGATCCGTAAGGACTGGCCCTCCGTCACGGCATTTCTTTGTCTCGCCCTTGCCGGAATCCTCGCGGATTATGCCTGCGGCGCAGCCTGGATGGTCCACGGCACCGGCGCTTCTTTCTTTGGAGCCTTCGGCTCCGTGCTGCTGGCGTTCCTGCCGTTCGACCTCGGGAAAGCCGTCCTCGCGTGGTTCATCGTCCGACGCGTGCGCGCGGCCGTATCTGTGGTGATGCTCTAGCGCCTTGGCCGGAACGCTTGCTCTATGAGGACACGAAGCGCTGGTTGTGGCTTCCGGGCTTATCCGGATGGGTCATGCGCAGCCGGCCCATGTCGACCAGCGGACGAAGGACGGTCCTCACGGCATAGTATGCGGATTTCAACCCGAGGTGGTCCGCGATCTCCTCACGGGACCGGGGCGTTCTGCAGAAATCGAGCAACTCCTCTGTGCCTGGCTTCGACTGTAGGGAGTTCCGGTTGTATAGAATCACGCAGAAGCTGCCGCGTTCCTCCAGGAACACCGGAGCTGGCAGCCCGGCCTCCTTCATCTCCCTTCGAAGCGTCGGGATGCCGGAGTAGCGGTTCTCGACCAGCTTCAGCGTCTCCAGCATGTTGGCGAGGAGGGGATTGCGGGAGTCGGCGTGTGCGCGACCGAGCTGCTCGAGCGTCATCTTCCCATACAGGCCTCCCGGGCTGCGAATCTCCAGTCGGTCATGGAAGAAGAGGATCCGAACCGGCGTCCCTTCCGCATGGACGCCATAGTCGCGGTGGACGAGCGCATTCAGGATGGCCTCGCGTACGGCCTTGTGCGGATACTCGGGGACATCGGTTCTCCGCCCGTTCCCGTCTATCAGCGTTCGCACGGTCATGTTCCTCAGTACGAAGGAATCCGCCTCCTCCAGCATCTGCGGAAGCGGTCCGTCCAATCGCCGATTGTCGACGAAACGGGCTCCGTCCCCGTCCACTTCGCCGATTTCTGTACCCGGGACGACGACGGCCGTGATCGTGAACTGGGGGAAGAAGGCCTGGGGATAGGGTGAGAAGAGGAGGACCGCCGCGAGCGTGGGAACCCCTTCGATCGTGATGCGCATCAACTCGAGGAGAGCCTCTCTGCCCATGCGTGAAAGATTCGGCTTGCCGCTGCGAAGCCGAATCAGGTATTCCTCCAGGGCGTCTGTATCGAGATCGGAAACCTTGGCCCGTTCGACCGGACGGACTTCGTCCTGACGCTTGAGGCGGTAGCTCTCGTAGGCGTAGACTTCGTACTCCGTCATCGGTTCATCGGAAGAACCGACACGCACATAGGCACCGCGCAGACGCCCGGCTCCTTGATAGAAGCAAGGTCTATCGACGATTTCCACCTCGGGTATCTCCGCGGACACGACCACCGCTCCGTCGACCGTCGCCATCGTGAAGAGAGGACGAAGAACCGGGCTCATCTGCTTGCACTGCTCGTTGACCTTCGTCTGAAGGTCCTGAGGGTCGTATACTCCGACGACCTTGAAGCCGATTTCCTCCTCGAGACCGAAAAGGAGAATCCCACCGCCTCTTTGATTAGCGAAACCAGAAAGGGTGTCGAAAAGGCGTTTCGGACTTCCCTGATGGGCGGCCTTGACTTCGACATGCTGCATTTCCGCCTTATATGATTGCACCGTTCGGACGAGTTCGACGAGTCCTTCGACCGTCATGACGTCACTTCCCTTCCACTTTCCGCCATGGTTTTGGACATGGATTCATTATGGAATGTGGAATTCAAAACGTCAATACAAAACGTAAAACGTAAATAGCATGCTCAAAAATGTAAATTGAAAGTGTAAAACGTAAATATGATGGATGAAACGAAGATATCCCAGACCGAAAACGATAGGATCAGGTTGTCTTCGCCTTGGCCTTGTCGCGGCGCACGCCGCGCGTGCCGAGCGACTTGTCCCTGGCGCGCATCTCCTTGAAGAAGCCCTTCAGAACGGCGGCACACTCGTCTTCGAGGCAGCCGCCCACGATCTCCGGGTAGTGGTTCAGCCCCTCGACGGCGAACAGATTCGTCTTCGACCCGCACGCTCCCGCTTTCGGATCCCGCGCTCCGTAGTACACGGCGCGGAACCGGGCCTGCTGGATGGCGCCGGCGCACATGGGGCAGGGTTCCAGCGTCACGTACAGGTCGCAGCCGTCGAGGCGCCAGGAACCGAGCTTCCGGGACGCCTGGCGGATCGCGCTCATCTCGGCGTGGAGCGTCACGTCCTGGCGGCGTTCGCGCTGATTGCGGCCACGCCCCACGACGATGCCGTCTTTCACGACAACGGCGCCGATGGGCGTCTCGTTTTCCGCTGCGGCCCGGTGAGCCTGGGCCAGTGCCTTGCGGAGGAATCGTTCGTCGTACCCGCCCGCCATTCTCGTCTCTCCGTCGTCAGTCCGTGAGGACCGAGGAGGAACCGAGGGCACGGATGCGGAGTCGGCAGGGGGAATCCGCGCCGAACAGTTCACTCATGACGGCCATGTAGCCGTCGACGAGGTCGAGCGGAACGAAGGCCTGGATCGTGCCGGCGAAGCCACCGCCGTGGACCCGGCAGGCGCCGCGGCCCTGTAGCGCGCGCTTCGCCGCGCCGAGCGCGACCGCCATGGGCTGCTCGTCCACCGAACCGGATGCGGAGATGTTCTGCAGCAAAGTCCAGGAACTGATTCCGGACTCGTTCACGAGGCGGAGGAATGTGTCGAGGTCGCCCTTCTTCAAGGCGGCAGCCTGGGCGCACACACGCGCATCGTCGTCGAAGAAGTGCATGGCCCGCAGCACGGCCCGGTCTCCGGTCTCGCGGCGCACGTCCGCAAGGCGCGCGTAGAGAGTCTCCGGGTCGACTTCGCGCAGGACCGTCTTTCCGAGGAAGGCGGCGACGCGCCGCATCTCGATGGGAATCGCGGCGTACTCGTCGTTCAGGTCGGCGTGGCTGCCGCCGGTGTTGGCGATGACCAGCGCGTAACCCGCCCGCTCGAGGTCGAAGGGAATCGGCTCGAGGACAGGGGAGGCGGTGTCGGCGAAGTCGATGGCGAGGAAGCCGCCGACCGAGCAGCCGCACTGGTCCATGAGTCCGCTGGGCTTGCCGAAGAAGACGTTCTCGGAATACTGGGAGATCTGTGCGCGAGTGACGGCCGGCATGCCTTCGCCGTTATAGAAGGTATCGAGCATCGTGGCGACGAGGACCTCGAAGGCTGCCGACGAGCTGAGTCCGGAGCCCTTCGGGACCTCGCTGGTCGTGTACGCGTCGAACCCGCCGATGCGGAATCCGCGCTGCACGAAGCCGGCCGCGATGCCGCGGATCAGGGAGGCGGAATGGTAGCGCTCGCTCTCCAGGGGTTCGAGGTCGGAGAGGGCGATCACGTCGGTCTTGTCGTAGCCTTCCGAGTGGATGCGGACGACTCCGTCTCCGTTGGGCGCCGCGAAGGCGAGGATGTCGAGGTCGACGGAGGCACACAGGACGTGCCCGCGCTGGTGGTCGGTGTGGTTGCCGCTGACCTCGGTGCGCCCCGGCGTCGAGAAGGCGCGGATGGAGGCGTGCTGGGGGAACATCCCGGCGAAGAGCGAGGCAAGGCGAAGGTATCGCTCCCGTTGGTGCGCGAGCCGCGCGGGAGAAGTGCCGTAGAGGCTAGTCAGCGCTTCCTTGCCGGACCGCGAGTCCAGCAGGGCGGGAATTCTGTCGAGTGCGACCATCGGGAGGTCCCCCTTGTCCGTTCGAGCCCGTTCCCGGGCGGTTTTCGTCACCCCATTATACTCGACCTCGCGTGGACCGCGACAGGGCGGCATGTCGACCGGAAGGGGCTGGATGTGGGGAGGTCTCGGCATTTGACACCCGCGTCCGCGCTCTCCTATAATCACAAGGCACGCTCGCATAGCTCAGCTGGATAGAGCAGCGGTTTCCTAAACCGGAGGTCGGGGGTTCAAGTCCCTTTGCGAGCACCAGAAGGACCCGTCAACCAATAGGGTTGGCGGGTTTTTTGCTAGACGATGTAAGGACAAAATCGACGACCTGTGTCTTATTTGTGTCTTGTTTGGGCAAATGGTGTCTTGAACCGAGGCAACTTGATTGAGTCTGTCGAATAGCAGTTGGCAAATGACAAGTACATACGCGGAAGATCATCGTCGTCTGGATTCCGGCCGCATCTATTCTTCCCACTCTCTTTCTTAAGAGATGGGTTCAATAAAACGAGCGCCAAAAGACCTTCAGATGCCCATATGTGAATGGCATAGAGACACGTTAGCCTTTCGTAACGAACGGCAGCAGCCTTGTTGAAGTTCGCTCGAGTATTAGGAAAGCTTTCGGGTTCCGGATCCTCCCGAAGATCATGGAGAAAGATGTCGGACACTATCAAAATGGCATATAGTTAGATTTCTTACTATTATCATATCTCGAATCAACCGCGAAATCAACATTCGATGGGTGACGAAGGCGTAAATCAGCCTCGATTGCCCCAATACCGGCCCCAGACGACCGATAATTGGCCAAGATTATCGAATTTTTTTAAGTACCGCCGAATCCTCGTATAAGCCAAGAAAGCGTGGGCAATTTCGCTCGGTCTCTCATTGAAAGGCGGTGTGTTTCATGATAATAGGTTCTATTCCTCGTATTTTCGGCCGGATACTGCTTCTTGGCGATCGAATTGCCGGGTTGGCGGTGATTTTGACAGCAATTGCCAATCTGCTCGAAGTTCTTGCGCGTGTGAAACAGGCGCGAAGCCGGTCTCAGGCCAAGAATCCTGTAGAACCAGGAGAGGAGGACTTCGGATTCGATGAATGGAACGAATAGCATAGAAAGGAGGACTGGTACCATGGCCCACGCTGCGACGCTGCGAAGCGACAGAACCGCCGACTTGCTGAAGACCCTCGAAGCTGGTGTCCGTGAAGTCTTCTCGAGTGGAAAATTCACTGAATATCTTCTATTCCTCGGCCGCTTCCATAAATACAGCTGGTCCAACGTCCTGCTGATTCAGTTGCAGCGCCCGAACGCCTCGCACGTCGCCGGCTTCAACACCTGGTTGAAGCTGGGGAGAACTGTTACAAAAGGCGAGCACGGCATCCGGATCCTCGCGCCCGCGACTTTCAAGAAGCCTGCGGTTAACACTCCCGCCGACCTCGACAGCGACGTAAGCTCAGCCGCCACACGCGCAGCTGCCGTATCAGTCCGGTATTTCCGTACCGTCTCAGTTTTCGACATCTCGCAGACGACAGGAGCCGACCTTCCTATGCTGGCAGCAGAACTCGAGGGCGACCTACCCGATTACGAAGCGATGCTGCAGGCCATCCGAGATGTCGCAAAATGCCCGATTGAGTTCGAACCGGTCTGTGGCGGAGTTAAGGGCTACTTCGCGCCCGCGGCCAACCGGATCGTCGTGAAAAAGGGAATGTCGGAGCTGCAGACGATCAAAACGATTCTTCACGAACTCGCCCACGAAAGGCTTCATCGCGACTCGAAGGAATCAAGGGCAGTTGCGGAAGTGACTGCTGAATCCGTCGCCTTCACGACTGCTTCGTTCCTTGGGCTAGACACATCATCCTATTCATTTTCGTACTTGGCTTCCTGGAGCTCCGACGAGCAGCTCGCCGAACTGCGCAAGTCGTTGCCTATCATCCAGAAGGCGAGCAACGTCCTCATCAGCGACCTCGAAGCCGCGCTGGCGAAGAACACTTCGCAGCATAGCAGCGTCGCAGCGTAGCTTCCACAAGACCCGTTATCCGCAAAGGGCTCCTGACCAGTTCAGGGGTCCTATTTCTTTGGAAGGAGACATGAATGATCACGCCACTCGATCTCAAGGACCGCGCTGTGCTCTACGGTGTCGACCGTCTGACGGACAGTGAGCTGCTGCACCTGACCACGGGCATCGACAGAGTCCGGCTTCAGGGCGCTATCGAAGAGTTCGGCATACACGAGTTGCTGAACCGCATGGACGCCATAGGCCTGACCGTAACCCAGAAGACGAAGTTGGAAGCGGCGTACGCGCTGAGCCAGCGGATCAGCATCGCGCGCATCGCGCCGGGTACCCTGATCGTCCGGTCTCCTGATGACGTCGGTCCACTCTTCATAGCGGAACTCCAACTGAAGACCGTCGAGACAGCCATGATCGCCATGCTGGACAACGGGGGCCGGCTCATCCACCTCGCGACGATGGCGACGGGGACCATCAATTCCGCGATGATCTTCGCGCGCGACATCGCGAAGATCACATTGCGGTACAACGCCGTCTGCGTGATCCTGGCGCACAACCACCCAAGCGGCGAGACGGAGCCGTCAGACGCGGACGTCAAGGCGTCGAGGCTGCTGAAGGACTCGCTGGACATGATTGGCGTGCGCCTCACGGACAGCCTCATCATTGGCAAAGGAGAATACACCTCACTGAAGCGAAGAGGGCTTCTATAGGAAAGGAGAGGCAAATGAAAGCGAACATTGTGGCAACCACACTGACCCTGCCCTGTGAGGAATGGCTCCAAATCCGCAGACAGGGCATCGGCGGCAGCGACGCCGGCATCATCCTGGGCCACAGCCCGTGGAGCACACGGCTGAACCTCTGGAAGGAGAAGAAAGGACTCCTCGACGAGACCCCTGAAGAGTCTGAGGCGATGGTCTTCGGCCGCGCCCTCGAGAACGTCATCATCACCGAATTCCAGAACCGGACGGGCAAGCGTGTCTTCCACGTCAACGCAGTCCTGGCAAGCCGCGAAAACCCGTTCATGATCGCGAATCTGGATGGAAGAATCGTCGGCGAACCAGCAGGTTTCGAATGTAAAACGAGCTATTCGGCCGACTACTGGGAGGACGGCAACATCCCCCCTCTCTACTATGACCAGGTCCAGCACTACTGCCACGTGTGCGGCTACGAGGCCTTCTACGTGGCCGTCCTGATTCAGGGACGTCGTCTCATCTGGACGAAGGTCGAGCGGGACCAGGCCTACATCGACCACCTCATCACAGAGGAGGCGGCGTTCTGGCAGCTCGTTGAAATCGGCATCCCGCCGGTACCGACGCCCGAAGAGGCACTGCGGCAGTTGCAGCTCGACTTCCCCGAACCGAAGTCCGGGCTCGCAATCAATCTGGACAGCGACAAGGCGGAGCGCCTGCTCGCCGTGAAGCGCTCGCTGGAAAGCCTGGAGGCCGAGGAGGAGCACCTGCGAGTCGAACTGCTCCAGGAGATGCAGGACGCGGAGCTCGGGCTCTACAAGGGGCAGGCGGGCACCGTGAAGGTGATTTGGAAGCTTGCGGACGGCCGCGTCTCGTTCGACACAGACCGGTTCAAGAAGGAACACCCCGATTTGTGGCCACAGTATCAGAGGCAAGGCGAAGCGAAGCGTGCCCCGCGGTTCTACCTCAACAGCGCCGCCTAGCCGGCGAGAAGGAGAAAAGACAATGAGCAACAACGCACTGGCCGTCATCGACCGAATCGACACGGACATGGTCCGAGATGCGCAACGTCGCATCGTCGGCTTCCACGCCCTGATCCAGACCCTGCTCGTCAAGGACATCGACTACGGCGTCATCCCGGGTGTCGCAAAGCCGACGCTGCTCAAACCTGGCGCAGAGAAGATCGCCATGGAGCTCGGGTTGGCGCCGAACTACTCCGTCAACGACCGCACCCTCGACCTCGTGTCGGGGTTCATCCGCTACGAGATCCTCTGCTCGCTGCTTCACGATGGGGAGGTCATCTCCCAGGCCATCGGGTCCTGCAGCTCGTTCGAATCGAAGTACCGGTACGCATGGGTCAGTGAAGCGGAGGCGGTAAGCAGCGGCATCGAGGCATCGGTAACCCGCAAGGACAGTTTCGGAAGAATCCGGGTCCGCATCCAGCGTCCCGACATGATGGATGTCGACAACACGGTTCTGAAGATGAGCCAGAAGCGAGCCTTCGTATCCGCCGTGCTCGCGGTCGCCGCGCTGTCGAACCTG
>CAZOHH010000056.1:0-4267 GCA_964579735.1 uncultured Oscillospiraceae bacterium
CTGGTGCGCGCCTTCGGCTACGACATGCTCTCGGAGGAATGGGCCATCCGTGACATATCCGTCGACGACCCTCGCGGCCCAGTCGGCTTCGCTGGCCTTGAACAGCGTGACCGCCGCGGACGCGGCGGCGCGGAGGTCCGGTGTCAGCCTCACCGCGCACATCTCCCCGTCCCAGGCCTGGACCCATTCGTGGCAGAAGATCATCCACGGAGCCCCTTCCTCGTCCACATGGAAGGTGCCGTCCAGGCATTCCCAATCGCGGGGTGTGACAGGGCCGTCGGACCAAGGCGTGAAGGGTCCGAGCGGGTGGTCCGCTTTGAGGATCTGCGTGCCCCGGCGAGCCCCGTCGGTTCGGAAGGAGGCGAAGAGATAGTAGGCATCCCCATGGCGGTGGACTTCCGGCGCCCAGAAGTCCCGGTCGGCCCAGAAGTCCGCCGTGCGCTGGAAAACGGTGAACGGACCGTCCCAATGCTCGAGGTCGGTACCTCTATAGGCTTGGAATCGGCCATCGGCGCCCATTCCACCTTCCCCCGACGTGCCGTATAGAGTGTAGATGCCGTCCTCCACGAGGACAAAGGGGTCGCGGAAGTGAATTTCGTTACTTGTCGTCATCGGGTGTCTCCCCTGCCTTCTAGCGTGAGGTGAAGCGATTGGTCGCGAGGGTCCGCGTCGGAGTGACGACGATGTCCACGGGAACGTCGTGGGGCGCGATGGGAATCGCTTCGTCGAGAACTTGGAAATCGAAGGCGGGAGCGATGACGGGCAGGTGGGGTTGTCCTGCACCGCGGAACCGGGCAAGGAAGCCGTCATAATAACCCTTGCCGTATCCGACGCGGGTGCCGCGCGGATCGTAGGCGAGACCGGGGATGATGACGCAGGCGAACTCATGGCGAAGGGCTTCGATGGACACCAGCGCGCCACGGGAAGGTTCACGAAGGCCGAAGGAGCCTGGGTCCAGCCAGTCGGTCAGGGTCTGCGGATCCATGTCGCACTTCAGGGCGATTTCCGAAGGGACCTCGCCCATGGCGAGCGCAGAGACGCCATCGGGTTCCGGCAGGATCACGGGCAGCAGGATCCGTGCACCGCGTCGCGCGAGTTCAGCGACGGCACCCAGGATGTCGAGCTCGCTGCGGATGGGGTGGTAGAGGGAGACGAAGCGGTTCTGGACGGCGGACTGATGCAATTCGGGAAGATCCAGCATGCGCCGCACGACCTCACGGGCGTGTTCAGTGGCCATTTCCCGGGGTTGCGCGTCGCGGAGGACCTTCGCCTGAAGTCGGATCATCGATTTGTCCATCTCCGTCCTCCCTTCCGGTTCTAGATTTCAGGGAACATCATCGCCTCGATGAAATGGTCCGTAAAGCGCTTGTCGGAGCTCAGCTCGACGTACTCGACCTTCGTGACGGCGTCGGATGCGGTCGCAAGGAGCTTCCCGTCGAGAAGACACATCACCGCTCCGAGTCCGGAGGTGTTGCCGGCCATACGGGTGCGCCCCTGGAGTTCCGGCGGGAAGAGGCCGATTCGGAAGGCGCTCGCGATGTCGAGGTAGTTTCCGAATCCGCCGGCGACATAGAGGTCGGAGATCCCCTCCGCCGTGATTCCAGCGGTCTCGATCAGGATTTCGATGCCGGCACGCACCGCGGCCTTCGCGTTCTGCAACTCGCGTACGTCGCGCTGCGTGAGGAGGATGCCGGTCGGGATGGACTCGGTCGGTTCCGTGACGCGGAAGGCGGCCTGTCCGTTATGCACGAGGATGCGAGAGGCGAGGGATTCGGGGAGGTCCTCCGGTTCGTCCGTGATGCGACCGGTCTCGTCCACGACGGCCTGTTCGAGCAGGAAGGCCATGATGTCGACGATGCCTGACCCGCATAGACCCGCGGCAGGAGCGCGGCCGATCGTGGTGAACGCGAGATCCCCGTCCTCGAAGCGGACGTGGTCGATCGCCCCTTCGACACCGCCCATTCCGAAGAGGAGGTTCGCCCCTTCGAAGGCCGGACCGGCGGCCGTCGAGCAGGCGATCATGCCGTGGTCGGTCGCCAGAACGATTTCGCCGTTCGTGCCGATGTCCACGAGGAGTGCCGGGGCTCCGGTGCGATGCTCGAGGCCGGTCGCGAGAATTCCGGCGACGATGTCGGCGCCGACATATGCCGCGACGCAGGGCAGCAGGACGCAGAGCGCGCCTTCGCCGGCCGCGATGCCGAGTTCGTCCGCCCAGACGGTGCGGGCGGAGGTCGTGACCGGGATGAACGGGGCGACGGCGATGGCCCTCGGCGGAAGACCGGCGAGAAGGTGCATCATGGTGGTGTTTCCTGCAAGCGTGTAGGTCAGGAGGTCGGTCCGGTCGAAGCCGTGCTTCTCGGCGAGTCCCACGGCCAGTTCCCCGATGCGGTCCGTGAGCATCCGCTGGAGGCTCGCCAGCTTGTCCTGGGACTCCGAAGCATATTCGATGCGGGAGATCACGTCCGCGCCATAGGCCTTCTGCGGGTTGAGCGCCGCGGCCGTTCCGATACGGCGTCCGGTCTCGAGATCGTACAGGTAGACGGCGAGCGTGGTGGTGCCTATGTCCACGGCGACGCCGAGTAGTGGACGCTCAGCTTTGTCGACGTCCTCGTCGACGAAGCGGACGACCTCGCTGCGGTCGGAACGATAGAGGTAGGACGGGCAGTAGCCGCTATCCCGCAGGGACGCGGGAAGCATGGCCAGGAAACGGTAAGGGAGGGAGAGAGCCGTCACCTCGCTGAAGCGCTCGTCATCCGGAGACTGATCCTCGAGACTCGGTGGCGTGATGCAGGCCTTGCCGCGGACGATCACCGGATCCAGGGCGACAGGCGGCACGATACCATCCGTGGAGACCTGAGCGCGGCGGATATCGGGCACGGTAACCTCCAGGTCCTCGTGGGCGGTGATCTGGCAGGCCAGGCGCCAGCCCTTCTCGACGAGTCCATCGAGCACGCTGAGTTCGCGTTCGTTGGGAGCCCCATCCCCACGGTCGAGGTGGACACGGCATTTTCCGCACGTGCCCTTGCCGCCGCAGTCCCCGTTGAAGGCGACACCCGCGGTTCGCAGGGCGGAGAGGAGCGTTTCGCCCTCACGCGTTTCAAGACGCGTGGTGCGGCCGCCATGGTGGTACGTGATGTGGATTCGGTTCAAGTGACCCGGCTGGCTCATGGAACTACCTCCTGGAATTGGAATATGCGGTGTAGGCCGGTCCGTAAAGAGCACCGAGCCGGACGGCTTCGATCATGCTGACAGGGCTTGCCGCGGCGGTTCCGGCGATGTCGAAAGCGGTGCCATGGTCGACTGAAGTGCGTAGGAAAGGCATTCCGAGGGTCAGGGAGATCGTGCGCTCGAAATCGAGGGTCTTGGTGGCGATATGCCCCTGGTCGTGGTAGAGCGAAAGGACCGCCGAATAGCGCCCATGCAGGGCCTGATGGAAGACGGAATCGGCCGGCACGGGTCCGACGACGGAAATCCCCTCCGCACGGCACCGAGCGACCGCAGGTTCGACGAAGCGACCCTCCTCGTCTCCGAAGAGACCGTGCTCGCCGTTGTGCGGGTTGAGGCCGGCGACGGCGAGAGGGGCGGAGGACGGGTCGATCCCGAGGCTGCGCAGGCCTTCGACGCTATCGCGGATCCCTTCTGCGACGCGGTCCTCCGTGACCAGCGTACAGGCCTTGGCGAGGGAGACGTGGCGCGTGAGGAAGAAGACGCGCAGCGTCAGGGTCTGGAAGAGGGTCATGGGATTCTTCGTGCCGGTGAGAGCGGCGTACATCTCGGTATGGCCGATCGAGTCGATGCCCGCCGCGCGTATGGATTCCTTGTTGATCGGGGTCGTGGCGACGGCGTCTATGCGGCCGTCGAGCGCGAGCGTTGCGGAGGCTGCGATGCAGGCATAGGCGGCGCGACCGCCTTCGGCGGAGACACGACCGTATGGGGAGGTCTCGAGGTCTGCTTCGGGAACGGAGTATACAAGAATGTCTCCATCCGGAAGGGCGATTCCGGCGGCTTGAAGCAGGCGAATCGTGCGGTCGACGACGTGAGGACCCCCGATCAACAGGGTCTGGACGCCGAGCTCACGCAAGACAGGAGATAATGCGGCCTGAACCGCGATTTCTGGTCCGACGCCGCCGGGGTCGCCCAAGGGAACTCCGATCATCGGACGCGATGGGGCGTCGACGAGTCGGATGCGGGCATCGAGGCCTGCGAGAGCGGCTGCGCTGGGTTTCGCTTCCATGGTTCCTCCTGTGATGGCGCGTACAAATGGCGC
>CAZOHH010000056.1:4367-5678 GCA_964579735.1 uncultured Oscillospiraceae bacterium
ATGGCGCGTACAAATGGCGCATGTAGATGGATAAAGTCTATCATACCTCCCATTGCGAATTCTCCAACGATTTTGCACGCTTGGCAGCGGCTGCGGTAGAATGAATCGCCAGACGCGCCCAGCGAGGCAGGCCGGCACCCAGGAGGAAACCACCATGCGCATCTTCTTCGTCCGCCACGGCCAGACCGACGCCAACCTCGAGTCGCGTTACTGCGGCTGGACCGATGTCCCGCTCAACGCGACGGGACGAGTCCAAGCTCTCGCGCTCCGACCGCTCGTCTCGAGTCGCACCTTCGAGGCGGTCTACGCAAGCCCCCTTTCCCGGGCCGCCGAGACCGCAGCGATCCTGCTTGGAGGGTCGGTCGACCTGGAGTGCGCTCCCCTCTCCCCCCAGGAGCGAGCCCTCTCCCACGACGTGCGCTTCGACGAGGCACTTCGCGAGCATCATTTCGGACGCTTCGAGAACCTGACTCTGGCTCAGATCGCCGCGATCGCGCCGGCCGAGGCGGAGTCCCTCTCCCGGGATTATCCCAGCTACTCCTTCCCCGAGGGCGAGAGTTCCAGCGAAGTCTACGAGCGAGTGGCCGACTTCGTCGCCGGTCTTTCGAAACGTCATTCCGGGGATGTTCTGGTCGTATCGCACATGGGCACGACCGTCGCCATGCTCGCCGCGATGATCGGCCTCCCCGCCAGAGACATGTGGCGCCTGCGCATCGGAAACGCCACATTGTCCCGCATCGCGGTCGGCTCTGACGGATACGCCTACCTCGACATGCTGAACGCCCGCGTTCCGGACTGACCGCTGGGTGTATAATCGATTCAGGAGGGATGCAGCGCCCCAAGCGCCGTTTCCGTGACGGGGCGATTGCCTCCCGAGGAGGGGTAAGAAATGCGCGAGAACGAACCGTTCACCGCCCGACACCCACTCTGGTTCAAGATCACAGCCTATGGATTCCTGCTTTATCTCGTGACGTTGGCGATGATCTTCCTGCTGTCGTTCGTACTCTCCAATCTTCTGCCGCAGAACCTTCCGGATGACACGGCGAGAGGGTATTCGCTTGCCCTTGCCGTCTCCGCGCTGCCTCTCGCTCTGGCCGCCTACCTGATCGCCCGCCATATCGCATGGCCGAAGGACGGACGCACCGCGGCCGCTCTCGGCGGCGGATGGGCCGGTGTCCAGCTGGTCCTGAATTTCTTCGTCGCGATTCCGAACGGAAACCTCGCCATGATCTTCACGAGCCCGTCGACCTACCTGATCTATCTTGCTGTCTTCGCGGGAGCCTTGGCCAGCCGCCTTCACCGGGATTGACG
>CAZOHH010000056.1:5778-7008 GCA_964579735.1 uncultured Oscillospiraceae bacterium
GAGGAGTGGGTCTGGAATGGGTTCCTGAAGGCTTTGGAGAACGACATGAAGGAGGCGGAAGCCGAATGGACGCGGAGGGTAGCCGATGGCTCCTGGGCAAGGCGAAGCCGCCCGAATGACGACAACGCTGTCTTCCACTCGAGCGGCTATTCGCTGCTGGTCGCACGTCTGCTACGGGAGGCGACCTATCCGAACCGGACATGAAGCGCGGAGCGGCCGGACGAATCCCAAGCCGCTCCGTCTCGCGGTCAGTTCGAGCTGGGTTTCGGGAGGAATGGAATCAATTCCTTTGCGAATCCAGGCAGGGTGATGGTCTGCAGCCAGACCTTGCCGGGGCCGGTCAGCGTCGAGAGGAACAGGCCTTCTCCACCGAAGAGGACGTTCTTGAAGCCCTTCACCATTTCGGCGCGGTACTGGACCGTCTCCTCGAAGGCGGCGATGTGACCCGTATCGACCTTGATGGTCTCGCCGGGTCCGAGGGTGCGCTCCTTGAGGCTTCCGTCGATCTCGAGGAAGACTCGTCCGGTGCCGGTGATGCGCTGCAGGATGAACCCCTCGCCGCCGAACAGTCCGGCCCCGACGCTGCGTGTGACGAAGGCGCTGAGCACGATGCTGGGCTGGGCGCAGAGGAAGGAAGACCGCTGGGCGATCACGGGGAGACCTGTGAGTTCAAGGTCCAGGATACAGCCCGGCATGGTGCTCGTGGCGACGAACTCCTGGTTCGGACCAGTCGCGGTGTAGGTGGCCATGAAGAGGGACTCTCCCGAGAACATCCGTCCGAGGCCCTTCATGAGACCTCCCTGCATGTTCGTCGTCATCGCGATGCCTGCATCCATCCACGCCATGCCACCGGACTGGGTGTAGATGCTTTCTCCGATGTCGAGTCGGATGGAGACCGCGGGCAGAGTGCCGCCGAAGACCTCGTAGCGGAGGGGTCGCGTCTGAATTGGCGGGGGTGGCGGAGGCGGAGGGGGCGGGGGAGCCTCGGCTACGACCACCGGCGGCGCATAGACCGGAGCAGCGGGAGCCGGGGTAGGAATGAATACCTGGGTGGGGGGTCCGCCGACCGTGCCCGTCGGGGCGCCGCACGCGCTGCAGAATCGGGTGCCGTCAGGAAGATTGGTGCCGCATTTCGTACAGAACATCGATTCGTCCTCCTTGTCGTCCGGTTGGAAGCATGCCTCCTGCCTGTGCTTCCAAGCTAGCACTCGGCCGAGGGGATGGCAAGCA
>CAZOHH010000056.1:7108-14989 GCA_964579735.1 uncultured Oscillospiraceae bacterium
CCCGCCGCCCGGACCACCACCAGGTCCGCCGCCCGGACCACCACCAGGTCCGCCGCCCGGACCGCCACCAGCCCCGCCGCCCTGGGAACCAAGATCCGAGAGGTCGGCATCCCCTACGTCCAGGAGATGTGCGGTCTTGCTGGACTGCCCGGCCGACGTCGAAGGTACGGTGCCGTCCAACTGCTCCTGGACGCTCTGGAAGCGCAGGGTGCCAAGAGACAGGAGCGCGGCGACGCCCGACCGGTACTGGCTATAGGTATAGAAGGCCGACGGGTCCTTCTGGACATAGCTGGAGATCAGCGCGTCGGTCTCCCCGATGAGCTTCTGTAGGCGCCCCCCGGTGAGATACGCATCGACGAGTTCCTGAAGGTACTGGTGGTAGAGGGTCTTGTACTTGTCGACGGCGAGCAGTTGGGAGACGAGCGGACGCTGGGACATGAAGGTGTCGAGCAGCGGCGTGTCGATGGGAAAATTCACGAAGGTCGAGGCGTCCGAGATCATGAAGCCACCGAAGGCCGTATTGTAATCCCAAGGCAATATGGAAAGGACGCCGTCCTGCTCGCGCAGGTAGTAGTTCTGCTGCATGTTCGAGAAATAGCTGTCCATGTTCACGACGACGGTCTGGGCGGCCATGTAGCGCAGGATTTCATCCACGTCGAAGCTCTGTTCGAGATTCGTTCCGGTCGATAGGTTCTTCAAGGCCGCGATGACGCGGGCATAGTCGGTCTGCGAGGTCTTGAACACGGAGTACGAGAAGATCGCGGAGTAGCTCGCGGGGTCATCGTCGGTGTAGAGCAGGTCGCCGCCTTTCAGCTTGATCGGCTGACCGCCGCCTATTGGAAGGGTCTGAGGCGTGCCTCCATCGCTTATGAGGTCGGGCGCCCCCATGGTCTTCACATTGTAGAGTTCACCTTTCTCCTTGCCGTAGACCCGTGCCACGAAGCTGTCCTCCATGGCCTCGACTCCGAGGTAGAGTCCCCAGGGCTCCCCGTTCACGGAGATCTGGACGTAGGTGCATAGCGGAGTCGGGACCCCGATGGTGGCCATGAGGTCGAAGGAGATGAGTTCCTTCATATAGGTCGCATCGGCATAGATATTGTTCAAGGCGATCTTGTCGAGGCCGAAGCAGGTCTGCCCAGCCACATAATGGTCGAATTCGAGCTTGAAGCTGAAGCGGTCGGAGTCGGAGTTCTCGACCATGGAAAGGCTCGAGTTGCCCTTGGCTCGGATACCCGCAGATGAGAATGTGGTGCCGTCGACGACGACGTCGACGGGGATGTACTGCTCCTGGGTCGCCTGGTCCAGCATCGTCCGCCACGAGGCGGCATCGACAGCGAGATCGAGTTGGACGACTCTGTTTCCGCCGAAGAGTCTCGTCGCGTATTCCGTCGAGGCCGAGGGGGAAGAGGGCGAAGGCGATGGCGACGCGTTCGCTCCATTGTCCGCATTGGCCGAAGTCGTCTGCAGGACCGTCACGATGCCGGTCAGGAGTACCGCAGCCGTGACGACGCAGGCGACGAGCCAGTCGAAGCCACGAGTCGTGCGCCTAGCTCGCGTATTCGCCATTGTAGCTCACCAGGACCGCGTTGCGGATGCCGGGCAGCGCCGCGATCTCGTTCACGAAAGTCGTGGTTCCGTCAGCGATGCGGACTTCGGTCGTGGTCTCGATGCCGGCCGACGCAGACACGCTCTTCGACTTGACCGTGAATTTCGTGCAGCTCTTCGAGACCAAGTCCATGGCGCTTTTTTCAGCAGCGTCGTTCTCGCAGGCGAGGACCAGGATGAATGGTGTCTCGCGGACCTTTCGGGTGGAGAAGACGAAAAGGACCAGACCGATGAGGAGGGAGCCGATGACGGCCAGGGGGAAGAGACCGGCGCCGACGACGATGCCGGAGCCGATGGCCCAGAACAGGAAGACGATGTCCATCGCCTCCTTGACCGCCGTGCGGAAGCGGACGATCGACAGTGCGCCGACCATGCCGAGCGACAGGATGATGTTGGAGGTGACGGCGAGGATGACCAGGGAAGTGACCAGAGAAAGCGCCATGAGGCTCGTGGCGAAGCTCGCGGAGTACATCACGCCACGATAGGTCCTGCGGTAGATGAAGAGGATGAAGAGTCCGAGTGCGAAGGAGATCGCGAGGGCGATGACGGTGTCGAGGATGGAGAACGAGGTGACCTTATCGAGGAAGCTGGACTTGAAGATGTCGCTGAACGTCATGGCCGGGGTCCTCCTGCAGTGGGTCTCATCCGCGCGTGCGGCAGATGGCGAATTTGGAGACGGCCGTCGACTGACGGTCGCCGAGCTGGACGAGGTCGGAGATGAAGTCGGGCAGGAATCCGTCGAACTTGACCTCGAGGATGCACGTGCCGGGAGCAGCGGTGGGAATCAGGGGAAGCGCTGGGTTGAGGAAATCCCTGGATCGGAGGCCCGTGCGCAGATCGCTGTCGATGGTGATACGGACGTTGCCGGAAGGGTAGGTATAGGCCTCGCGGCGGTAGTCGACGATCGTGCTGGGGCGAAGGAGCTGTGAGTCGCAGAGGTGGCGGAACTCCTGGAGAAGCGGGTCGTCGCGGTCCTTCATCCAGTCCTTGCGGCCGTCGAGCAGATCCAGGCATTCGGTGCGGGTGAGCCAGGTGGATCGCTTCCACCCCAGTCCATTGCGCTTCGACTTCTTCTCGAGGCGGATGGTGTCGAACGATTCGCCGTAGACGCGAAGACGGAACTTGTCGCGTTCAGCGATACCGTCGAGCTTCTCGCGCAGGACCTTGTCCTGGTAATTGTCGAAATAGAGGCTGCGGATCCGATACGTGCCGTCCGGTCCGGCATGTTCATCCGACCTCAGCACGTGGCGGAGCCGGTTGCGCAGGGAGAGGGCCTCGGCATAACCGATGATGTGCTTGAGTTCGCGACGTCCCTCCATGTTATGTCGTCGCCTTTCCACCCGAAATCATGTTCTCGATGAGCGTCTTCACGTGGTCGATGGGAATCGCGAATCCGAGGCCTTCGAGGCCGGAGCCGGAGGACTTGGCGACCACGATGCCGATCAGCTGTCCCCGTGCGTTGAACAGTCCACCGCCGGAGTTGCCGGGGTTGATGCTGGCGTCGGTCTGTAGCAGGTCCATGGTATTGCCATCGAGGTCGATCTGCCGGTCGAGTGAGCTGATGATGCCCTGGGTCACGGTGCCGCCGAGTTCACCGAGTGGGTTTCCTATGGCGACGGCCGTGTCGCCGACGACCAGGTTCGCCGACGCGCCGAGTGTGGAGAAGGGGAGCTCGGATGCTTCGATCTTGAGCACCGCGATGTCCATGGTCGCGACGGAGTCCACGAGGACGGCATCGTAGGAGGTGCCATCGATGAGTTTCACCTTGATGGTCTCGGCGCCATCGACTACGTGGTGGTTGGTCACGATATACCCGTCGGCGGTGAGGATCACTCCGCTGCCTGCGCCTTCCACGGCGTAGCTGCGGCCGCGTACGACCACGGTGCCGGTGGTGCGGATCTCGACGACGCCGGGGGACGCGATGGCGGCGATCTCAGCGACCGAGAGGCCGTCCGTCGAGGCGTTGCCGTCGGCGAACGTCAGGGTGGGGATGGCGGAGGGGGACGATGTTGTGGTAGGAGCGAGGGTTGCCGCGGCTTCCGTTGGCGTCGGAGTGGGTACGGAAATCATCCGCATGGCGATCAGGCCGCCGGTGAATCCTGCCGCGCCGGAGATCATGATGACGAAGGCAAGCACGACGACCGCCGTGGCCCGGCTCAACTGCAGAGCGCGTCGACGCGGCTTCGGCGTCGGAACGGGCGGCTGCTGCGGAACGGCAGGCAATCGAGGAAGGGTGTCTGCGTGCACATATACATAGGCGGTTTCGGGGACGGGATCCTCGGAAACGCCGAGGTTTTCGGAGGGATTGGATTCTTCGGACTCTACCATGGAATCACCTTCCTTCTACGTCTCCATCTTACCCTCGGATCCGTCCGTAAATGTGGACGGTTCGTCGGCTTTCTGTGATGGTTTCGTGCGGAGGATTCATTCAGAATGGGTTCGGCTCGGAACAGCGCAGTCGCTTAGGAGAACTCGTATCTACGGGTCCAGGATCGCGTTTCACCAGGTGAAAGCGCAAGGTCGACGAATATCTCGGGAGAGATGACGCCCGCATGTCCCCAGAAGGCGCAGCGAGCCACGGGGAAATCGTTGAATTCGCGCATCGTGCGTCCGGTCGGGAGATGCTCCAATTCCCAGGACCAGCCACCCGAGGGGAGAAAACCCGGAGTCCGAAAATAGAAGTCGGTTTCGGGGGTTTTCGTCCAGAGGACCGATGCACCCTCGGACCTCAATGCGTCTGGAAGGGAGTCGGCGACGAAGGGGAACGGGAAGCGAAGGACATAGTCGGGACCCACGGGAGCCGCTCCGATAAGGACGAAATTATGGTTGTACTCGTCGGTCGAAAAGGGACGCTCGCCTACATTCTCCAGTCGTGCCTCGATGAATAGGGCGTTCCCATCGACCCGGACCGTCTTCGTGAGAAGAACGGCATATCCCGTCTGGTCAAGAGGTGCGCTGACCATGACGATCCGGTCATCACCGGCTTCGACCGTACATGGGAAGGGGTCGATGGAATAGGGTCTGGCGAAGTCGGCGTCCTTCTCGTCCGGGCGCGTCAGCATGCCGACGCCGATCTTGGGGAAGCGCCCCGAAACCGGCGTTTCATCGAAACCGACGGGTTTCTGGATGCCGAATTCACCACAAAGGCCGATACCGCCCGTCCCGACACCGGGCGTCGCGGATTCGACCGTGCAGAACGTACAGCTGCCATCGAGGGTCACTTGGGCGACGATGCCGGTCCAGTCGAACCGGGAGCCGCGATAGGCCGTACCCGGAAGCAGGACTTCGACGGCCAGACGGGAACTGTGCAGCGTCACTCGGTCCATCATTCTTCTATCCTCCAAGCAGTCCGGGAAGCCGGAACCTCAGGTCGAGCACCTTCGCCTCGATCCTGTGCGCGGTGTCCTCGAAGAAATCCGGACCCAACCCCGTCGGGTCATCCAGACCCCAGTCCTCACGGTGCCGTGCCGGTACATAGGGACATTCCACGTTGCACCCCATCGTCACCACGACGTCGACGGGAGGCAGTTCCGCAAGGAGCTTCGGGCGCTGCGTCAGGTTCATGTCCACCCCATACAATCGTCGGACGGTTTCCACCGCGTCGGGGTTGATCCGGTCCTTGACCTCCGTGCCGGCCGATACGGCCTCGAAGACATCGGATGCATAGAGTCGAGCCAGAGCTTCAGCCATCTGGGACCGGCAGGAATTGTGGACGCATACGAAGGCGACGATAGGTTTCTTCAATGGGTACTCCTCCCGTTGGGGTCAAACGGCTTCCATTGCGTCCAGAAAGGCCTGGAAGGGCTGGTTTCCGAGCAATTCATGCGTCTCGTTGATGATGATCTTCGGGACGCCGGATACATTGTACTTCTGGGAGAGCTCGCCGAACGTCTGCGCTTCGATCATGTCGGCTTCGATATTGGGATTCATCAATGCAAGCTTGTGGGCCTTCTGGACCGCGCCGGGGCAGTGCGGGCAGCTCAGCGTGACGAAGACCTGGATGTGCATGGGCTTCGTGATGGCCGCGATGCGGTCTGCGAATTCCTTCGGCATCTCGCTCGTCGTGCCCGACACTTCGAGCAGCGCCGGGATGAACGAATTGATCTCGTGTCCCGCGGGGATGCCGTTGAACTTGATTCCCCTGTAAGCGCCGGAGCCGTCCAGCAGAACGATGCTCGGGACCATCTCGACATGATATTCGGCGGCCTTGGACGCATCCTTCTTCCGATCGTAGCGGACGAGATGGATGTGGTCGCTCAGAGCGGCGACCTCCTCCATGAGGCCGTCCGTCTCCTCTCCAGTCGGGCACCCGGGTTCGGTGAACAGGGCGATGGTGACATCCCCGGTCATGACGGCGAATATTTCCTTGAGTTGCTTTTCCAGGTCCTCGGTGAACATCTTCATGATTTTTCCTCCTATCGGGAATTCTTCTGCTCGAAGTTGCGCTGAATGTATTCATTTGCCGAAAGGGCAGCGATTGCGCCTCCGCTCGCGGCGACCACGATCTGCTTGTAGGGGAAGTCCGTGATGTCCCCTGCGGCGAAGAGGCCGGGAACACTCGTCTCCATGCGGGAGGTCACGAGTATCTCTCCGGTCTCCGACAGCTGAAGATGTTTGCCGAACGCTCCGGTGTTCGGGAGGTGGCCGATTTCGATGAACAGGCCGGGTCCAGACAATTCCCTTCGCGCGCCGGTATCGACGTCCTCGACGAGGAGGCCCTCCATGGACAAAGCACCGAGGACTTCCACGATGCGGGTCCTCAGCAGGACCGCGATTCGCGCATTGGACTCGAGACGATCGATGAGGATCTTGTCGGCACGGAATGCGCTGCGATGGACGAGCGTGACGGAACGAGCCTGTTTCGCGAGGTCCAGGGCTGCCTGGACGGCAGAATTTCCACCGCCTGCCACGAAGACGTCCCTGCCGGAGAAGAACGGTCCGTCGCATATGGCGCAGTAGCTCACGCCTTTTCCGGCGTATGCCGTCTCTCCCGGGACTCCGAGGCGCCGCGGCGTCGAGCCCGTGGCTACGATCAACGTGCGGGAACGGTATGTCTCGCCGGATGCAAGCGTGATCGCATGGAGAGGAGCTTCGGAATGATAGTCCAGTACCTCCGCCTCGTCGAGAACGGGGACGTCGTAGCGGGCGAGATGGGCGAGGAATTTCGCCGCGAGCCCTTCTCCATCGACCCCGTCGAGTCCGATGTAGTTGTCTATCGCGGAGGTGTCCAACACTTGACCGCCCCTGCGCTTGGCCAGCACGCCAACGGACAGCCCCTTGCGGGCCGCGTAGAGGGCGGCGTTCAGGCCGGCGGGACCTGCACCCACGACGAGAAGATCGTGTACGATCCCGGGGTCGAAGGTCGAGCGAGCGGCTTGCCTGGCATCGAGGCGGAGGTTGAAGTCGAGACCCATGTGTCGTGCCTGCCTTTCAGCGGTTCAGGATCTTGGAGACCGAGGATTCGGTGAGGCCGCCGAAAAGCTGGCCGATTTCCTTTAAGGAAAGGGTGGACTGACGTCGGAAATCTCGAATCAGCTGGTTGCGGAAGGTATGGTCCTCGAGGAGCCTGGTGGTTTCCGTGCCGCCATCGCGTGCGATCCGTTCCAGATGCCGACGGGCTTCGGGAACGGTCCGGATGCACTCGCGGCAGGGCTCCTGAGGAGGAGCGATCCAATCCAGCGGAATCGGCACCGCGGCATCGTAATGACACCAGCTGTTGAATGCAGTGTCCGTCGGACGGTGGATCAACCGCATCTGCTCATGGACCTCCTCTTCCGTCGAGAGAGGCTTGCTGGAGTATCGGTCCTTGAAGAGGGGACGTTCGCTTCGTACGTACATGGAGTAGCCGATATTGACGCTCTTCATGACGTTCGACAAGTCGCTCCCGTTCATGTCGAGCACCAGATGGTATTCGTCGGGGGAAAGGACACAGTAGGCGTGGAGTCTGAACCCGAATTTCCGCTGGGCTCCGCGAAGTACCTCCAGGAATCTCTCCCGATCGGCATCATCCTGGAACAGGGGGTGCTCTCCGCCTCCGGATTGGTGGACATAATAGAAGCCGAAGGGTTCCTTGATGCGAGCCTGGCGTGCCATGAGCGTGTCCTCCTGGATGGAGGTATACCATGACCGGGACATTGATTCAAGTACCGTCCCCGTAAAACACCGGTAAATCGGGCTCGCCACGATATGCGGGGCATGGGTTACGGAATCTCGGGTGGGATTTCGGGGGTCGGAGTCGGCGAGGGCTCCGAGGTCGGAACGGGAGTCGGAGTCGGC
>CAZOHH010000057.1:0-14563 GCA_964579735.1 uncultured Oscillospiraceae bacterium
CCCTTCGCCCTGGATGCCTTCGTGTTCATCACCCATCGGAACAACCCCGTCGAGACGTTGACCTTGGCCCAGATCCAGGGGATTTACCAGAAAAGAATCACGAACTGGAAGGAAGTCGGAGGGTCGAACAAGTCGATCGTACCCTTCCAGCGGGAGGCCAACTCCGGAAGCCAGACCACGATGGAGCAGGTCGTGATGAAGGGGACTGCCATGAGCAGCCCCGAGACCGTTACGGTCGTCGCCGGCATGGGAGCGCTCATCGAAGTCGTCGCGGAATACCGCAATGGGGCGGCGTCGATCGGATACACCTTCGCGTACTACATCCAGAACCTGTATCGGAACGACGCCATCAAGGAACTCGCCGTCGAAGGCGTGGCCCCTACGTTCGAGCATATCCGCGACCGGTCCTACCCCTTCACGACCGCCTATTACGTCGTCGTCCGCAAGGGCGACACCGGCAAGGGCAGCATCGTCCGCGACTTCCTCCTTTCCGACGCCGGACAGAAAAGTGTGGCCCAGGCTGGATTCTGCCCGCTGCAGGAGGTGAAGTGACGTGGAAACGAAGAAGAGTCGGATCCTGCGGAGCCTCCTCTATACCGATGCGGTACTCGTGACCGGCATGCTCCTCGTGATGGTCCTGATGGTTCTTGCGAACTTCCGGACGCTGACCGGCATGCTGTCCGCTTCCACGCTGTACATCCTGGCTGGAATCGCCTGCATCGGCGCTCTCTCCCTCACCGCCTGCGTGTTCCGTCGGCTCCACGCGATGCATGCCGTCGCGGCGGTCGGGCTGCTCCTTCTGTACCTCTTCACGCAGAACTTCGCTTACGCCCTCCGATCACAGTCCCTGCTCCTTGCCATCCTCGTGCTGAACCCCATCGCGGTCTTCGTCCTCTCGGCCTTCATCGACCGGGAGGAGAAGCGTGCCCCCTAGGAGGTCCGCCCATGCGCCCTGAAATGCCGGTCGTGCTCGCCTTCCTGCTCCTCGTCGCCTTCTCGCTGGCGGTGTTCGCCGTCCTTTGGCTCAAGCGGTTCAACGTGATCCGGCGGACCGCGCTCTGGTACTACCAGATCGGCTACTGGACGCTGATCGTCTTCGGCGTGGCCACGGCCCGCATCGTCAACGATGGCAACGCCAAATTCGAGCCGGCCTTGCTGGTCTGGGTCGCGCCCGGACTCCTGGTCGCCCTGGGCGTCTGGCTCTACTACCGGTTCGAAGGCAACGCGACCTATCTGCTCTACAACGTCGACAAGGGGCACGTCGACGCGCTGAACGAACTCGTCGGACGTCATATCCTCGACGGCACCGGCCCCTGGGTCGTGAAAAGGGACTTGTCGCGGCTGGTCCTCACCTTGCGCAAAGGCGACAAGGCGCGGTCGAAGGAGATCCGGCGCGAGTTGAACGCCTATATCGCGACGAATGGGAAGCGGTCCGTGGTCGTCTGGCTCGGTGCATGCGGCTGGCTGGTCGTGGCAGTGGGCTGCGTGGCCCTGCTGGTCGCGGGCTCGGTCTAGGGGCGATGCTTGGCGGAAGCCTCCTCCATTTTGCATTCCATGTCATGAAATCGGACAAATACTGGTAAAACACTTGAACCGTGCAGGCCCTCCGAATAAGATGCAGATGGATACATCGAATCCATCGACGCGAGGAGGTCCGGCATGCAGATCGGCATCGTGACCCGCAGCTTCCCCGAGCTGGACAACGCGCAGGCGGCCGCCTTCATGGCGGAGGTCGGTTTCACTTCGACCGAGCTTTGCCTGTCGCAGACCGATAGCCGCTACTGGGTCTACAACGGCCGTTCCGACGTCTCTGCGCTGACGGGGAGCCGGGTTCGCGCGATAGCAGATGTCTACCGCGGGCAGGGCATCCAGGTCTGCGCGCTGGGCGTCTTCACCAACCTGATCGAGGCCGACGAGAATGAGCGGAAGATGAACCTCGAATATTTCGAGCGGCACATGCAGTTCGCCGCGGAGGCGGGGATTCCGTTCGTCTCCACGGAGTGCGGCTTCGACCCGCAGAGCCGGGGCATCCGCGCCGACCTGTACGAATCCCGCTATGCCCTGCTGCTGGAATCCCTCGGCTGGCTCTGCGAGCGGGCGGAACGCATCGGCGTCACGGTCGCGCTCGAGCCCTGCGTGCTCGACGTCGTGCCCAGCGCGAAGCGGATGGCCGACACGATCCGCAAGGTCGGATCGCCCTGCCTGAAGGTGCTGCTTGACCCGGCCAACCTGATCGCGAACTCCTCGGAGAGGGATATGTTCGCCTACCTCGCGGAACACACCGCCTACTTCCACGGCAAGGACCGCAAGGTCGATGACGCCTACGGCCGCAATATCGGGGACGGGGAGATCGACTGGCCGCTTTTCTTCAGCCTGTACCACCGGTATTGCGAAGGGACCCCGTTCATCATCGAATACCCGCGCGCCGACAACTGCGCGGAGATCCTGCGGCGAACGCGCGCGTTCGACCTGCAGTCCGCACACTTACAAGGAGGGAATCCATGATCCAGCTGGGCGTCAACACGGTCCTCTTCAAGGCCTTCTCGTTCGCCGAGGCGGCGCGCGCGATCAAACTGGCCGGCTACGACGGCCTCGAGATCTCCGCGATCCAGGGGATGTGCGAGCACCTCGACCCCCTGGCCTACAAGGCCCAGGAGTCCTCCATCCGAGAGGCGCTGGCCGAGACGGGCCTGAAGCTCCTGTCCACCGAAGTGGCCTCCCTGGACGAAGACCGTCTGGAGCACGCCTTCGAGGCGGCGGCCGCCCTCGGCATCCCGGTGGTGAATGTCGGTCCCGGCGGGAAGAGCGGCGACGAAGCATCTCTCCTGGAGAGCGTCGACCGTCTGCAGCGGATGGCCGAGCGGGCCCGCGCCTACGGAGTGACGCTGTGCTGCAAGGCCCACGTCGGCAGCGCGGTCTTCGACACGCCGACAACGCTCAGGGCGATTTCCGCCATCCCCTCCACCGCCTTCGGGGTCGACATGGACCCGAGCCACATCCATCGGGCCGGAGAGAACCCCGCCCAGGCCCTGGCGGCCGTGATCGCCCGTACGCGCCACATCCACATCCGCGACTGCCTCGGCCTCGGACCCGCACCGGGCGCGCCGGCGCTGCAGGCGTGCGGACGCGGCGACATCGACCTGTTCGCATACTTCGGGGCCATGGTCGCCGGCGGATACGACGGGCCGGTCTGCCTCGAGGTCATCGGACCGGAACTCGACCTGCAGCAGGCGACCGCGATCGCCGCCGAAAGCTATGGATACATGAACGCCTGCCTGAAGGTCCTGAAGGCCCGCTGAAGCGGACCGCCCCCCGACGATTGGAGGAGTCGCCCATGAAAAAGCCCAACCTGCTCTTCTTCGGCATCGACAGCCTGCGCGCGGACCATATGAGCCTGCACGGCTACCCGCTCCTGACCACCCCGCACATCGACCGGTACCTCGCGGATGGCGGCGTGGTCTTCGACCACTGCATCAGCCCCAGCATCCCCACGACGCCGGGCTATTCCTCCATGCTGACCGGGATGGACTGCTTCACGACCGACGTCGTCGCCCTGCGGCACCAGGGCGAGATCGCCCCGGGCGTGAAGACGCTGGCGGAGGTCCTGCGCGAGCAGGGCTACAACACCACCTGCGTCGGATTCCCCGGGAACGCGGCGTCGCGCGGCTTCGACAAGTACATCGAGTTCGAAGGATGGGGGAACTCCCCGGCGGACCAGCGGGCCCACAAGGCGGAAAACCTCAACGCAGTGGCCATCCCCGAACTCGACCGCCTGGCAGGGGAGGAGAAGCCCTTCCTCCTGTTCCTGCGCCACATGGATCCACATGCCCCTTATCGCCCTCCGGAGCCTTTCCACCGCCTCTTCTACCAGAAGGACGAGCTCGACCCGAACAACCACTCGCTCGACCCGGTCTACGGGTTCAAGCCCTTCTGCGACTTCCACGCATCGTGGTTCCCGGTGGGCTGCACCGACAAGGACTACGTCATCGCCCAGTACGACGCCGAAGTGGCCTATATGGACACCTGCATCGGCATCCTGCTGGAGAAGCTCGAGGCCCTGGGCCTTGCGGAAGACACGGTCGTCGTGTTCACCTCCGACCATGGCGAGACGCTGTACGACCATGAGTGCTGGTTCGACCACCACGGCCTCTACGAGTGCACGCTGACGGTGCCCTTCGCGGTCAAGTTCCCCGGACGCACCCAGGCGGTCCGCATTCCCGACGTCTGCCAGCTCAAGGACGTCATGCCGACCCTCCTCGACCTGCTGGGCATCGACGCCGGCATCGCCTACGACGGGCGCAACCTCATGCCGCGCGCCCGGGGCGAAGCGGTGCCCCAGGAGTGCGAGATGTACATCACCGAATGCACCTGGATGCGAAAGCACGGCTGGCGCACGCCGGAGTGGAAGCTCATCGTCGCCTTGGAGCCGGACTTCCACTACAAGGTCCCGGTGGAGCTCTACAACCTGGTGAAGGATCCGCAGGAGTCCGTGAACCTCGTGGATTCCGAGCCGGAGACGGTCGCCTACCTGCGCGCCCGCATGGAGGCGCACATCGCAGCCCGCACCGCCGCGACGGGCCGCGTGAATCCCATGGACACCAACCTCGACTGGCACGGCAAGGGATGCGGTCCGTTCCAGACCTCGGACCAGGCGTACAACACCATGCACATCGGCGACCCCGATACGGCACGGCGGCTGCAGGCGGAGGCGAGGAAGAAGTGATCCGCGTCTGCATCGTCGGCCTCGGGCCGATCGGCAACACCCACGCCACGGTCTACAAGACGCTGCCCGAGGCGGAACTCGTCGGCGTCTGCGACCGGATCGAGGAGCGGGCCCGCGCGGCCGGCGCCCAGTACGGATGCGCGTGGTACCTGGACGCGCAGCGCATGCTCGACGAACTCCGGCCGGACCTGGTCAGCGTCGCCACCGGCGGCTTCGAGTACTCCAGCGACCACTACGAGCCGACGATGCAGTCTCTTCGGGCAGGTGCCCATGTCCTGTGCGAGAAGCCGATCTGCAACGACCTCGAGAAGGCGGAGGAGATGGTGCGCACGGCGCGCGAGCTGGACCGCTGCCTGGCCGTGGACCTGAACCATCGTTTCACGCCGGCCGCCCGCACCGCCAAGCAGTGGCAGCGCGAGGGTAGGCTGGGCGAACTGCTGTTCCTCAACATGAACCTCTGGATCGGGCGCTTCGGCGACTTCGAGACGGAGTTCTATCACCTGAAGGCGTTGAACCCGCACAGCGTCGATTTCGTCCGGTATTTCGGAGGGGACGTCGACGAGGTCCAGTGCTTCGCCATGAAAGCCAGCGGACGCAACTTCTACTCGACGCAGTCGATGAACCTCCGTTTCGCGTGCGGCGCCGTTGGCCACATCACGAGCTCGTACGACATCCAGCGCGGGCACCCCATGGAGCGCTGCGAAGTGGCGGGCACGAACGGCCGGCTCCTGGTGGAGGACATGTGGCGCGAGGCGACGCTCTACCCGGCGGACTCCCCGATCAAACAGGTCTACACCAACCCGGTCTTCGGCGGATACGGACAGTTCCACGACACGTTCGCCGACCGGATCGCCACGTTCGTGCGCGAGGTCGGAGCCGGCGTGCGGCCGGAGGACGTGGATGGAAGCGGGCAGGACGGGCTCGAGGCCAGCCGGGTGATCCACGCCGCCATCGAGTCGATCCGCCGCGGCGGCCAACCGGTGAAGGTCGCTGAGATCCACCACTGATCCTGCATCGACAGGAGATGACCCAGCAACAAGTCGCTCGGAAAGGAGGGGATGGAGCATGGGGACGAGAAACACGAAGGTACCGGAATACTTCGACTCGGAATCCTATCCGCTGCTGGTGCTGAAGGACGAGCACCACGGCAAGGTGGACCTGCATAGCCACGACTTCTTCGAGCTCGTCTACATCGACCACGGCGTCGCGCTGCACAGCCACGAAGGCAGCACGCAGATCCTGACCGCCGGGGACATGTTCGTCATCCTGCCGGGCGAGAAGCACAGCTACATCAACACCCACGACACCGACCTATACAACTGCCTGTTCCTGACCGAGGCGCTCGCAGGCCTGGAGGCGGACATCCTCGGCCTGAAGGAGCTGCACTGGCTGCTCTCCGGAAGGAAGACCACGGTCTTCGAGCGGGTGCACGCGGGACTCGCGGAGAGGCAGGAGATCGTCCTGATTCTCGAGCAGATCGTCTGGGAGAAGCTCAACCAGCCCGTCGGGTGGGCCTTGAAGCTCAAGTCCCTGCTGCTGGCCCTGCTGGTGGTCTATGCCCGCCTCGGAAGCCACAAGCGGCTGAGCCAGGACAAAGCCAACCCGAACTACCGCCAGGTCCTCAAGGCGGTGGCCTTCATCGAGAAGAACTACCGGCTGGAGGTGTCGGCGGAAGCGGTGGCCGAAGATGCCGGTTTATCGGTCGGCTATCTCTCCCGTCAGTTCAAGGCCCTCGTCGGCACGTCCCCTTCGGAGTACGCGCGGAGCTTCCGGATCGCGAAGGCCGCCGAGCTCCTCCGCGAGGGGGATGGGAGCATCGCCGACATCGCGAGAGAGCTCGGATACGGGGATATCGCCCTGTTCTCCCGACAGTTCCGGCAGGTGACCGGGGTTTCACCGACCGCCTTCCGGAGCAACCAGACCGCAGGAACCTAGAGAAGAACTTGGAGCCGAACTAGAATACAGACAAGGACAAGACAATACGGGAGGAATCGACATGGCGCTGAAGATCGGTCTGGTCGGCATGGGAAGCATCGGAAATACGCATGCGGATGCATACGCGAAGGATGAACTGGGGGATCTGGTCGCCGTCTGCGACGTCAAGCACGACCGCGCGGACGCGGCGGCCGAGAAATACGGCGTACCGGCTTTCTACACCCTGCAGGAGATGCTGCTGGCCATGCCGGGAATCGATATCGTCGACGTCACGACCTCCGGCTACGAGCAGGGCAGCTGGCACTACCAGCCGGTCATGGAGGCCCTGAATGCCGGCAAGCACGTCCTGGTCGAGAAGCCGATCTCGAACGACGTCCGGGAGGCGCGCGAGATGGTCCGACTCGCCGCCAGCAAGAACCTGTACCTCGGCTGCAACCTGAACCACTACTTCACGCAGCCGGCGGCGCGCGGCGACCAGCTGGTGGCGGAGGGGAAGATCGGCGAGCCGGTCTACATCATCCACAAGGTCGGCTTCAACGGGGGCCAGGCAAGCTACGGCGGAGCGGGCTCCGAGCGTTGGCACCGACCCTATTCCCACCTGAAGGCGTTCCTGCCCCACCCCTTCTCCGTCATGCGGCACTTCGGAGGCGACATCACCCACGTCCAGGCGCAGCTGAGCAAGCCGGGCGTCCGCAAATCCGCCAACGACCTGATGTACTCGATCAACAGCATCCACGTCCGCTTCGAGAACGGCAGCAGTGGCTATCTTCTCTCGCAGCGCGGCGACGCGATGTTCGGCCTCGGGGGCTGGTGGAGCTTCGAGATGGCCGGGACCAAGGGCACCTTCGTCATCGAGAACTGCGTCGAGAAGCTCAGCTACTGGGACGCCGAGAAGCCGACGGGCAGCATGGGGTCCCCAGCCCCGAATGAAGTGCTCGACACCGGCATCACCGATTTCAACACCACCTTCCCGGCCCGCATCCACGCGTTCCTCGAGGACGTGACGAACGGCGTGCCGGTCGAGTTCCTGCGCTCCTCGGGCCGCGACGCCCTCGCCACGCTGGAATACACCTTCGCCGCCATCCGCTCCTTCGAGGAGGGCGGCGCGGTCGTCCGTCCCGAACCGCTGCCGACCCTGCACGGCGATATCCACAAGCCGATATGAGCGAAAGGGAAGGCGCCCGGAAACCCAACGTCCTGCTGCTGGTCGCCGACCAGCACCGCTGGGACTGCGTCGGCGCCGCCGGGCGTTTTCCCGTCCGCACGCCGAACCTGGACGGGCTGGCCGCCGAAGGCGCCTTCTTCGAGCATGCCTTCACCCCCATTCCGGTCTGTGCTCCCGCTCGGCAGGCCCTTCTGTCCGGGCTTTCTCCGGACGCGTTCGGTGCTCTGTGGAATCCCGACTTCCTGCCGACGCCGACCCTCGTTCCCTCCGACCGCTTCTATACGGCGGCGCTCGCGCGCGCCGGCTACCGCTGCTCCCTGGTCGGCAAGTGGAACAGCTCCCTCACGCATTCCCCCGCGGACTTCGGCTTCCAACGGCATGTGACGCCCGACGCGCATGCTCGCCGGTTGGCCGAGCTCTACCCCGACCTCGCCTTCGAGCGGGGCTGGTTTGGAGAACCCAGTCCGGTCGCCCTGGAGGACAGCGCCACGCATTGGGCGGCGGAAGCCGCCTGCGGACTGATCGAGGAGAGCACCCGCGACGGCGTGCCCTGGCTGGTCCGCGTGGATTTCACCGACCCGCACCTGCCCTGCCGGCCCAGCGAGCCCTTCGCCTCGTCGGTCGACCCGGAGCTGCCGGAACCCTGGGACAGTTTCGGCGACCCGCTCGAGGGCAAGCCCTACATCCAGCGCCAACAGGTCGTCAACTGGCGGCTCGAGGGGATGGAGTGGAAGGACTGGCGCACCACCGTCGCACTGTACTACGCTATGGTCGCGCAGATCGACGACGCCGTCGGACGCATGCTCGCCAAGGTGCGCGACCTCGGCCTGGAGCGCGACACGATCGTCATCTACACCTCCGACCACGGCGACCTCTGCGGCGGACACGGCATGCTCGACAAGCACTACGTCCTCTATGACGACGTCACACGCGTGCCTCTGCTCGTCCGATACCCGGCCCTGATTCCGGGGGGCCTCCGGATTCCCGAGTTCGTCTCCAATGCCCTGGACCTCGGCGCCACGCTGGCCGGACTCTGCGGCCTTTCGGACGTGGACCCCGGTCTGGGCCATTCCCTGGTTTCGCTGCTTTCGGGCGGGCACGAGCCGGAGCGGGACTTCGCCGTCTCCTCGGCGAACGGCCAGCAATTCGGCCTCTTCACCCAGCGCAGCCTCCGGACCGCGGACTGGCTCTACGTCTGGAACCTGACGGACGTCGACGAGCTCTACGATGTCAGGAGCGACCCAGGACAGAAGACCAACCGTGCCGCCGACCCCGGTCTTGCGCCCGTCCTGGGCGGACTGCGCCGACGGTTGCACGCAGAGCTCCTGCGACGCAAGGACCCCTTCGCATCTACCGGGTGGCTCGACGCGCAGCTGCTCGAGAACCGCAAGAACGACCAATGAAACCCAAAAGAAAGCAAGGAGATCCCCCCATGAAGAAGTCCATCCAGGCCCTCCTGCCCCTCCTGATCCTCAGCATCCTGCTGACCGGCCTGACCGGCCTGGGCACGGGATGCGCGCCAGCGGCCACCGCGGGCCCCGTGACGCTCCGGTTCGTCCGCATCGGCACCGACGCCGCCGAAACCACCTACTGGAAGCGGGTGATCTCCGATTTCAACGCGAAGACCCCGGGCGTGACCGTCGAGTACGATGACGCCGCCATCGGCGAGGCCATGGAGACCAAGCTGAACTCGATGTTCAGCGCCGGCCTCGGTCCCGATATCATCGGCCACGGCATCATGTCGGTCGCCGCCCGCGCCGAGGCGAAGAACTACCTGCCCATCGACTCCTACTTCGATAAGTGGGAAGGCAAGGACGACATCATGGCGAGCGTCCTCGCCAACGGGACCTACAAGAACAAGGTCTACGGCCTGGGCTACTCCATGACGCCCTTCGTGTTCGCCTACCGCAAGGACCTGTTCACGACGGCCGGCCTCGACCCGGAGAGTCCCCCGAGGACCTGGTCGGACCTTGAATCCTACGCCAGGAAACTGACGGTCAAGGACAGCGCCGGGCGCATCACCCAGTCCGGGTTCGCCTTCCCCAAATCGGCCGGCAACTTCGTCGAGTTCGATGCGCTCGTCTTCGGAAACGGCGGCCGCTACTACGATGCTTCGGGCAATCCGACCCTGGACACGGTCGACAAGTCCGAGACACTGGACTTCCTGGCCGGATTCGTCAACGAGGTCGGCATCCCCTACGCCAGCGGCGAGACCAACCCGTTCGTCGCCGGCACGGCCGCGATGACCCTGATCAACAACGTCGCGCTGACCCCGATGCTGAAGGACGCCGCCTACGCCGGCAAGATCGGGATTGCCCTGCCGCCCTCCAACAAGGAGCCGGCCACGTTCAGCGGCTGCAACATGCTGTTCATCGGGGGTGACTGCAAGCACCCCGACCAGGCCTTCCAGTTCATCTCCTTCGCACTGACCAAGACGGAAGTCCTGACCCGCGCGAAGGAGCTGAACATCCCGGTCACGCGCACCTCGCAGGTCGCGGCCTTCATCGCCCTCGACCCGATGAACGAGGTCCGTGCCTCCTGCGTGGCCAAGGGAATCGGCATGCCGCGCACGACCTGGGCTGCCGCCTTCCAGAAGACCCGCAACGACATGGTCCAGCAGGTCCTCTACGGCAAGACATCAGCCGTCGATGCCGTGAAGGCCGCCCAGAAGGCGCTGGAAGCGGAGATCGCAGCCCCTTGAGCCGGAGGGGGATCCAGCGGAAGTCGAGCAGCGACGCGCGCGCCGCTTATCTGCTGATTCTCCCGTTCTTCCTGTTCTTCGCGCTCTTCGTCCTCTACCCGCTGCTGATGAACTTCTACAACAGCCTCACCAACTACAGCCTGGCGAGCCGAGAATTCATCGGCCTCGCCAATTATCGGCGCCTGCTGCAGGACCCGGGGTTCCTCCACGCACTGCGCAACACGCTGGTCTTCTCCGTCGCCTCCGTCGCGCCCCTGATGGGGCTCGGCTTCCTCGCCGCGCTGTGCATCGAGGGCACCGGCCGGGCGCTCTCGTCCATCCGCGCCGTGCTGATGTTCCCCTACGTCCTGTCCATGGTCTCGGCATCGATGATCTGGCTCTACCTGTTCGAGCCGGGCTCCGGGCTCTTCAACAAGCTGCTCTGGGCGGTCGGGCTGCCCGGCAGCGACTGGCTGTTCGACGAGCGGCTGGCCCTGCCGTGCCTGATCCTGGTCCATGTCTGGAAGAACGTCGGCTACGTCATGATCATCTACCTGGCGGCCCTGCTCGGGGTGCCCAGGAGCCAGTATGAGGCCGCGCGGGTCGATGGTGCCGGGACATTCCGCCGGATCCTCCACGTCACTCTGCCCGCCATTCGCCCGGTCAGCTACTTCCTGCTCGCCACCCTGTCGATCGAGTGCTTCAAGACCTTCGAGCTGGTGCGCATCATGACCAACGGCGGGCCGGTGGACGCGACCACGACCCTCACGCACCAGATCTACATCCGCGCCTTCTCCGAGTTCAAGATGGGTTACGCATCGTCCCTCTCGGTGGTCCTGTTCCTGCTGATCCTGGCCGGGACCATCCTCAACCTCCGCATCGGCGGACAGCTCGACCGCGCGCCCCGCGACGCCGGACGGGAGGCCTGACGTGCGCAAGGCGAGAACGCCATGGTGGAGCCGGCTTCCCGGTGCGATCCTGCTGCTGGCGTTCGTCCTCACGGCCGCGTTCCCCATCGTGGCCATGCTTTCCGTCTCCCTGCAGGGGATGGACCAGATCCGCTCCGCGGGCCTATCCTTCCTGCCGAACCCGGTCGTCTTCGAGAACTACGGCCTGGCCCTGTCGAACGGCGACTGGTTGCGCTACCTCTCGAACAGCTTCTACGTGGCGGGCTTCGCGACGGCCATCAGCCTGCTCATCAACGCCATGACCGGCTACGCCTTCGCCCGGATCGACTTCCCCTACCGGCGGTTCCTGTTCCTCCTTGTCCTGACCGGGATGATGATCCCCACGCAGGTCACTCTGGTGCCCCTCTTCAGCCTCGTCCGGCATTTCCCGCTGGCAGGGGGGAACGACTGGCTCGGCCAGGGCGGCACCGGCCTGGTCGACACGCTGGCCGGCCTGATCCTGCCCTACGCCGCCGGCTCCTTCGGCGTCTTCCTCTGCCGCCAGTTCTACGTGCTGTTTCCAGCCGAATTGGACGAAGCGGCCCGGATCGACGGCTGCAGCCGGTTCCGGACCTTCGTCTCCATCTATCTGCCTCTGTCCACGCCGGTCCTCGGCGCCCTCGCCGTGCTTAAGTTCACGGCCTCCTGGAACGAATACACCTGGCCCCTGGTCATGACGAATTCCGGGTCCGACCGGATCACGACCGTCCAGCTGGCCCTGACCCGCTTCCGCAACGAGGGCGAGGTCTTCTGGAACCAGCTGATGGCGGCCACGCTGGTATCCAGCCTCGTGATCGTCTTTGTCTTCCTGGCCCTGCAGCGGTATTTCGTGAGCGGGCTTCTGGCCGGAAGCGTCAAGGAGTAAAGGGGTCAGGTGATAGAATGCATGAATGACAGAGGAGGATTCCAGATGACCTTTCGTCCAGAAGCTCTTCTTGAGCTTGTCGTCTTCAAGGACGATCAAGTCATCATCGATGTCAAGGTATCGAGTGGCGAAGAGACGGTCTGGCTGACGCAAGCCCAGATGGCTCGACTGTTCGACAATACCCCTCAGAACATCACAATGCATATCCGGAATATCTATCAAGAAGGAGAACTGGATCCCGATTCAACCTGTAAGGATTTCTTACAAGTTCGAAACGAAGGCGGACGCTCCATTTCCAGGAAATCAAGGCATTACAATCTCGACATGATCATATCGGTCGGGTATAGAGTCAAGTCCAATCGAGGGATTGTCTTTCGGAAATGGGCCAACCGCATCCTGAAGGAATACCTCTTGCATGGAGTCGTATTGGATCGGTCCCGACTGGAGGCGGAGAAGCTCCAGCAGATCACGCAGATCCTGAAGCGGTCTGTTAGGAATCTGGAATCCCGACAGATTCTCGATGTCATCGAAACCTATTCCAGAGCATTGACACTCCTCGACAAGAATCAAGCGTTGTTCAAGCACCAGACCGAGAAGGTCATCGCCGATGATACCCTCGCCGTATTGACCATCATGATTGCCGCTACCAATTCGATGACCTTGGGCCGCTACCTGTTCACACTGGCGCTGATCTGCGTGTGGTTCAACCCGCTGGCTTTCAGCCTGAGCATTTCCCGTATCACTGTTGTCGTGAGCCTCCGCATCCTGTTTCCTCCTTTACAATGGTCAGACGACCATTGTAAAGGGCGGCGCTCGCTAACTGTAAACATGTCACCGGAACGCTGTGGAAGCTCGTCTACGCTACGTCGAGGGCGGATCCTGGGGCCAGAAGAAGTACATGAGCATGAAGCATCTGGAGAATTACGAGGAGGATTTCGAGTCGCTGATCGGCTGACTACCGCCAGCCAGGTGGGAAGCAAATGTGCGAAAAACTCTTGACGGTACCTAATCATACAGAAGAAGGACAATACATTCCAAACCGAATACACCTACGGTGAGGATCCATATCCACCAAAAGGTTGATTGATTATCATATGGAAAACGCCCCCGCCTCCGGCAACCGAAGACTAGGGCTCACACTGTTGTGCCCAAATATTACGCTCGGAGTTTGTTCTTTAAAAAAAGGATTTCTTTATAACCCGTCTCAGTGAGGCTGCACTCAACAAAACAAGAGAACTGCTTTTTATTAATCCCCATTTGCGAAGCCATGCATCCCTGAAGATTATCCCCGATGTCCTGATGGTTATGGCTGACCATCGTGCGAATCGACGTACGCACTCCATTGTGGAACAGAAAATAGTATTTATGTTTTCCGTTATCAAGCCTGAACCCTTTTCGGGAAAGAGCACTTTCTATGTCATTCGATGAAAACGACGCCATGCTATGCCTCACATATATAGTGCAGCACTGCCCTCTTCAGGTCACATGCATCTGACGATAGTTCATCATCGTTGGCCTCAGCATAATTGCGCCAAAGCAGATCGAGTTCATAAATAATGAGGTCAAGCAATTCTTCTCTAGACTCTGCCCCAAGAAAAGAGCATAGCTCGGAATTTTCGGCAGTAAAAAATCCACCACTTGAAGTAATACAATAATCAAGGGTGCACCGTAGAAGATAAGACCTCCCGGAGACAGTGAAATGAGCGGGTACCTTATAGGGATAAGTTAAAACAAAATTTCTCGACTCTTTTGATTTACGAGACGGGACCGGATGAAAGGCGAGTTTCGTATGTCTCGGTCTCCCGGTAAGCTCAAATGGCATAACCATAGGCTGTTCGTAACAGATTTCCATTTATTCCCTCTTCCAGACGAGCGAACTACTTGGAGCTGCCAGCCTTCATTTTCTTATCATGGTTTTCGAAGTTTTGCTGAAGTGCACTAAGGAACAGTCGAGCTTGATCAAGGCTCATTACAACGATTTGTTCCGTTTGAAGTGCAACACTAACAGTTCCGTCAGGTGCAACAGTGGGTATTTGATGTCGAAAACGTATAGTTAAGTCGGCTGTTGAGGCTACTATCGAAACCTCATTTGAATAGACGGGTGAGTTATCCATCTACTTGCTCCCTAAGTTCAATCATACTACCATCGCTTCTACAAGTGTGCAACATGTTTTCAAAGATTCAACCCAAATTGGGTTCTGTTGCAAAGAATTCCTAGCCTCCTATGTCCCCTCTGTCTCTGATATGA
>CAZOHH010000058.1:0-14463 GCA_964579735.1 uncultured Oscillospiraceae bacterium
TGGTTGCGGAGGCAGGACTCGAACCTGCGACCTCCGGGTTATGAGCCCGACAAGCTACCAACTGCTCTACTCCGCGACGTGTAATGGTGCTCGTGGCCGGAATTGAACCGGCACGACCTTGCGGTCGGCGGATTTTAAGTCCGCTGCGTCTGCCAGTTCCGCCACACGAGCGAGGGGGGTCCGTGCGCTTGAGTAGAATACCACCCGGACCCGCTTGTGTCAATCCATCGTGTTGAGACGTGAAGAGACAGTGAATCAGCCCGCTTCGGGCACTTCGAGGTTGAGTTCGAGGCCGTCCGCGCCGGAGGAGAAGCTGTCCAGACCGATGCCGTAGGTGCTCTGGAAGAAGTCGCGGACGTAGGGGTCCAGTTGCTCGGAAGTCAGCCCGAGCATGCCGACTGGGATGGAAATCGCACCGATCTTGATCTCGGTCAGGGTGATTCCGAGAGACCCGTCCTCGGTGGGTACAGCGGTGAGTTCGACATAGAAGGGGACCGTGTCGGGGAGTGCGCCGATTTTCGCTTCGAGGTCGGCACGGGTCATCCCAGAGGACTCGAGGAGTCCATCGATCTGGGCGAGACCCGCGGCGGAAAGACCGCCTTCGTCGTCTGACGGAGTGATCTGCACATCCTTGAGGATCCTGGATCCGCCGCCGTCCATGAGGAACGCCGAGGTCTCCTTGGTCGTCAGAACGACCTCGATTTTCTTGGTCCCCCCTCCGGATGGGACATCGGACCAGGAGGCAGGATCGACACCATCGAATTTCACGACGAGGGACGCCTGGTCGGCGGTCGTGACGGCGCCTTCGCCGAGGTCCTTGGGTTTGTCGAGTCCCAGCACGGCGGAGAGGCCTGGAATCCGAAGGACGCCGTCGATGCCGCTGGTGAAGTATACGGCGGCGAGGACGCCGACGAAGACGAGGAAGACGAGGACGAGGATGCCGAGGACGTTGAAGATCTTGCGGATAGGACCCGCCTTCTTCTTGATTCGGGGTTCCTTGGGCTGCTTGCTCATTGGAAGCCTCCTTCGATTTCGGAAACGGTCAAACCGTGCCCGCTCAGCGTGGTCGCCTGCGCACATTTGCAGCGGTCCCCCGCCCACGCATGCTAATGGCATCGGTGACGGCCTGTCGAAGGGAGTGTTCTTGAGGGCTCATCGTACGATTCGCCGGGTGGGATGTCAATCGATAGGGGCCTTCATTTCCAGCAGGAAGACCCCGCCGGAGGTGGCGAGCGAATCGAGTTCGACGCCATAGGTCGAAAGGAAGAACTTGCGCACATAAGGGTCCAACTGGACGGGGTCGAGGCCGAGGGAGCTGCCGGGGATGGTGATGCTTCCGATCTTCAGCTGGCGGACAGTGATGCCGAAGGAGCCCGATTCCGTGGGTGCCGTCTTCAGCTCAAGGTAGAAGGGCACTTCGTTGGGAAGGGCTCCGATCTGCTCCTCGAGATCCGCACGGCTCATATCGGCGACAGTCAGCACACCATCGAGCTGCACGATGCCGGAGACGATGATCCAGCCGTCCTCGGTGATATCCAACTGGAGCTGTTGGAATGACTCGGAACCCTTGCCTGACATGAGGAACGCGGCGGTCTCCTTTGCAGTCAAGGTGGCGGTGACGGAGACCCGTGCCTTCGAGGCAGAAGCCTCTACCCAACCGGCGGGATCTCCACCGAGCTTCGCGATCAGGGACGCTCGGTCGGCGTCGGTGATCTCGCCCATGGCCAGGTCCTTGGGCCGGTCGAGGCCGAGGATCGCCTTCATGCCGGGCAGGTTGAGAAGGGCGTTGACACCGCCCGTGATGTAGACTCCGGCGAGGAGTCCGCCGATGATCATGATGACCACGAGGAAGATGCCGACCCCGGCGAGGACCTTGCGAATCTGCTTTTTCATGATGGGCCTACCTTTCTGCTCAGAAACCGAGCAGTGCTCCCTGCACCTGGATCAGGGCCTGGAGGACGAGGGCGGAGAGAATCGAACCGACGAGACGGTTTCCGGTGGCGAAGGACGCCAACCGGCCTGCGGCAAGGGCGAGGACGAGGGCAAGGAGGGCGAAGGCAGCGCCCAGGGCTCCGGATAGGGAGCCGAGAGCCCCGAAGAGGAGGAGGAGGGCGAAGAAGGGCAGATACTGTACGAGAAGGGCGGCGAATCGGACCGGCCAATCGGCACCGATCCTGCGCAGCGCGTCGGTCTCGCGCTGTCCGGCGACGAATCCGGGCACGGTCCATGCGGCGAAGACGATGACCCAGAGGAAGCGGGCGTTGGGAGGAACAAGGAAGAACCAGCCATTGCGAGACCAGAGCAGCAGGGCACCTAGGAGCAGACCCAGAAGGGTCAGGCCGAAGACGAGAGCGCCAAGGCTCGGGGCGAAACGGGGGCGCGGGGCGCCGTCATAGACGGGTCGGCGGAGCGGGGAAGCCCAACGCGGGAAGACGCGGCCCGCGAGGAGTCCGACGAGACCGAAGCCTCCGACGGAAGCGGCATAGACGAGATTCAGGACGGGGAGTCCGACGGGAAGGAGCAGTGCCGCTCCGCAGAGAATCGCGGCAAGAAGCAGCGCGGGAAGCCAGAGGGCTATGCGGAGGAAGAGGTAGCTGGCCGCACGGAAGGGGGACGAGGCCGGTGACTTCGCGGTCTGGACCGGAGCTGGGGTTGGGCGAAGGGCGGTCAGGGCCAGGACGGAACCGGCAAGGAGCAGGACGAGCGCGCCTAGCCACAGGGAAAGATCCGCGGCGGTGCGAGGAGATGCGGTGCCAGCCGTGCTGCCGCCGGTCAAGTCCGTGGCGAACCGGACGGACTCGTCGAGCAGGCGGGACGACCAGGGTTCGAAGACGTGGAGGGTGCCGGGGTGGAGCGAGAGCATGCGTCGACCGTCAGGGGACAGCCAGACTTCAGGGGCAAGGGCGTCTGCGCCCTGGGAACCGGGGAAGAGGAGCGCGTCCTCGCCGGAAAGGCGCTCGTAGAGCGCAATGGCGGCCCGGGGCGGGAGAATGTCGTCCCAGGTGCCGGAGATCAGGGCAACGGGCATCGACGGTTTCGAGGGGCCGAGGGCAATGACCCAGGGCAACGTCGCGTCATCGGTGGCCGTGAAGAATCCGGCCTGAGTGGACGGGACCAGTGACACGGAAGTCCCGAGAAGGACGAGTCCAGCGAAAGGAATTTCGCTTCCGGACGCGAATTGGAGTGCCGAGCGTGCACCCATGCTGTGTCCGACGAGGACAAGGCGGTCCGGGCTGATTCCGGACAGGTCGAGGAACTCCGCGACGGCGTCGCCGTATGCGTTGGCTGTGACGGCCGTGGCGGCGTTGTCGAAGCCCAGCTTGCCACCCGAGGTGCCGTGGCCCGGCATGTCGAACGTGAATACGTCGAAGCCGGCACGTGCGAAGGCGGTCGCGGCCAGGGTCAGCGTCATCCGATCGCTTCCGAAACCGGCGGCGAGAACGACACCGCGGTCGGAGCCCGTACGGTACCAGGTCCCGGCCAGCTGCGCGTCGGAGGCCGTTTCCTGGAAGGTGACGGTCTGCGTGTCGGCTGCTCCGTCTTCACGGGCTCGGAGCACGATGGAGAAGACCAACGATGCGAGCAGCATCACGAGGCAGAGAACGAGCGCCAGGGCCTGGCCAAGGCGGTTCCTCCGAGGTGGTGGATGTTGATGCGCGGCGCGCTTCATCCGGGCGCTCCCCCTTCCCCGCTCCCCTGCCCTTCGGACAGGGTACGGCGGACGGCGGATTTCCACCCGGCGACCAGGAGGGCGCGGCGAGGTTCGCCCATGGTGGGAAGAAAGACGCGTTCGGTGGCTCGGACGGAGGCCAGAGCGGCCTGGTCGGGCCAGACGCCGGTCGCGAGGCCGGCGAGACAGGCGGCACCGAAAGCGGTGGTCTCTATGACGGCGGGGCGGTCGACGGGGACGTCGGACAGGTCGGCCTGGAAGCCCATGAGGAACTCGCTGACGCTCGCGCCGCCGTCGACGCGAAGGGATATGATCGGGGATCCGGCATCCGCAGCCATGCAGCACATGACCTCGTCGCTCTGATAGGCGATGGACTCGAGCACGGCACGGGCCACATGGGCGCGTCCGGTTCCCCGGTGGAGGCCGGTGAGGGTGCCGCGGGCGTATGGGTCCCAGTAGGGAGCCCCGAGTCCAGTGAAGGCCGGAACGATATAGACGCCGCCAGTGTCCGGGACGCTTGCGGCCAGCCGGTCGCATTCCGCGGCGGACTGGATCAAACCGAGCTCGTCGCGCAACCATTGGATCACGGAGCCCGCGTTGAAGACGCTGCCTTCGAGCGCATATTCAGGGCCGTTCCCGAGATCCCAGGCGACCGTCGTGATGAGACCGCTGCGCGAACGAACGGGGGTCCGGCCGGTGTTCATGAGGAGGAAGCACCCGGTTCCGTAGGTGTTCTTGACCATCCCTGGTGTGAAGCAAGCCTGTCCGAAGAGCGCCGCTTGCTGGTCTCCGGCGATGCCCGCTATCGGAATCTCCACCCCGAGGAAGGACGGGTCGAGCGTGCCGAAGACGCCGGAGGACGGGAGGACCCTGGGGAGGACGGAGGCAGGTACTTGGAAGATCTCCAGAAGGTCCTCGTGCCAGCGGTTCTCGTGGAGGTCGTACAGCAGCGTGCGGGAGGCGTTCGAGGGGTCCGTGGCGTGGACGCGGCCGCCGGTGAGGTGGTACAGGAGCCAGCTGTCGATGGTGCCGGCGAGGAGCTCTCCGCGGTCCGCCCGTGCGCGGGCGCCGGGGACGTGGTCGAGGATCCAGGCGATCTTGGTGCCGGAGAAATAGGCGTCGAGGACGAGGCCGGTGCGTTCGGCAATCATGGGGGCCAGGCCGCGGGCTCGCACGGCGTCGCAGGCCGGGGCGGTCCGGCGGCACTGCCAGACGATCGCGTTGTGGATGGGCTTGCCGGTGGCACGATCCCAGACGACGACGGTCTCGCGCTGGTTGGTGATGCCGATGGCGGAAATCAGACGCGGGTCGACGCAGGCGGCTGCGACGGCCTCCTTCATGACCTCGGTCTGGCGGGAGAGGATCTCCTCGGGGTCGTGCTCGACCCAGCCGGACTGGGGGTAGATCTGGCGGTGGGGCTTCTGGGCCGACGCGACGAGGGCGCCGTGGACATCGAAGAGGAGCGCGCGGGAACTGGTGGTGCCCTGGTCGAGCGCGAGGACGTAGGGAGCTTCGTGCCGGAGGGTCATGGGGCGTCCTCCTTCCGGGAAATCGCAGGTGCGGCCGGGGAGCAGGCTTTCGCGGAACCGGAGGCGATGAGATCCACGCCGGTGCCGAGGATGTCGGCGAGCAGGACCTGGCCGGGCTTCACGGGTGCGTCGACGGCGAGGGCGCGGATGAGGCCCATGATGGCGCTCAGCTTGTCCCGGGGAACGGAGGCGGACGTACGGGCCGGGACGAGGCGGACGGAGCCGCCACGGACGCGGACGGTGGTCGTGAGCATGCGGCGCGGGTCGAGCAGCTCGTCGCGGGCGTAGACGGGGCCGCGCTTGCACTGTTGACCCTCGAACGTGACGGGCTCGCCGTCGTGGAGTCCCACGCGGATGCTGCAACCCATGGGGCAGACGGTGCAGGTCACGGTCCTCGTCTCATCCACGGACATCGCCCTCCACGGATACGGCCAGTGTTCCGGCAGCGCGGGCGGCGGAGAGAGAGGCGCCCTTCAGGACCAGGTCCTCCATCTCGCCGGGGACGGCGCGACGTCGGCGCGCGGAGACCAGCACGGTTCGGGTCCCGTCGGCGGCGATGGACTCGATGCGCAGGGTACAGGCTCCGAAGACGGCGGAGACGCGGAAGCGGACCTTGACCTCGGCGGGCGGGTCCGCTTCCGGGGTCGAACGGCGCAGGTGCTGCGGGACGAAGGTGCGGACGCCGGGACCGGCGGAAAGGGACACGAAGGACGGGACGGTCGAAGCTTCCGGGGTCCGGACCGTCAAGACGTAGCGGGCGGCACTGCGGCCGGCAAGGGCGGCCTCCTCGCTGACGTAGTCGACGAGGTCGTGGACGTGGAGCACGTTGCCGCAGGCGAAGACGCCGGGCAGGACGGTCGCGAGGGTCTCGTCGACGACGGCGCCGCCGGTGGCGGGGTCGAGCGTCACGCCGGCGTCGCGCGAGAGCTCGTTCTCGGGAATCAAGCCGACGGACAGAAGCAGCGTGTCGCAGGGGATGTCGACCTCTGTGCCGGGAATGGGTTTCCGATTCTCGTCGACCTGGGCGGTGACGACGCCTTCGAGCCGTTCGCGGCCGTGGATCCGGACGATGGTCGTCGACAGGCGCAACGGAATTCGGAAGTCGTCGAGGCATTGAACGACGTTGCGGGTGAGGCCGCCGGCGTAGGGCTGCAGTTCGAGGACGGCGAGGACCGAGGCGCCTTCGAGGGTGAGGCGGCGGGCCATGATCAGGCCGATGTCGCCGGAGCCGAGGATCACGATGCGGCGGCCGGGGAGGAGTCCTTCGAGGTTCGAGAGGCGTTGGGCGGTGCCGGCGGTGTAGATGCCGGAGGGACGGTCGCCTGGAATCGACAGCGCGCCGCGGGTGCGCTCGCGGCAGCCCATGGCGAGGACGACGGCGGCACAATGGACGTGGAGGACTCCGGTCGTAGGGCCGACAAGGGAGAGAAGCCAGCCGCCTGTCGCGGGCTCGGGGACGAAGGAGAGGACCATCGTGTCGAGGAGGACCTCGACGCCGGCTTCGCATGCGGTTGCAGTCCAGCGGTCGGCGTACTCGGGGCCGGTCAGGTCGGTGCCGAATTCGTGCAGGCCAAAGCCTGCATGGATGCACTGCGGAAGGATTCCTCCGGCACGGACGTCTCGTTCGACGACCAGCACGCGGTCGGCACCGGCGCGGCGGGCGTTCGTGGCAGCCGAAAGACCGGCGGGGCCGCCGCCGATCACGGCGACGTCGACGGACCGTTCATGCACCGCGCCGCTCATCGGATTCTCCCCTCGACCAGAGGAGACCCGGGTCCCTTCTTGGTCAGCTCGGCTTCTTCGGCCGCGAGTTCGCGGGACAGTACCTCGAGGACGCGGGGCAGGCAGAACCCGCTCTGGCAGCGGCCCATCCCGGCGCGGGTGCGGCGCTTGACGGCATCCAGGTCGCGCGCGCCGGCGGGGCGGCGGACCGCGTCGACGATCTCTCCTTCGGTGACGCGTTCGCAGCGGCACAGGACGTGCCCATAGCGCGGGTCGGAGGCGATGAGAAGGGCGCGCCCCTCGTCGTCGAGTTCGCGGAATCGCACCGGCTCGTCGCGGTCCATGCGGGCACCGGGGCGAGGGACGAGGTCGAGTCCGGCGTCGGCGAGCAGGGAGACGACAAGGTCCGCTATGGCGGGGGCAGCGGACAGACCTGGGGACTCGATGCCGGCGGCGAGGACGAGGCCGGGCACGGAGGGTGAGCGTTCGATCACGAAGTCGTGCGTGGAGGGCACGGCGCGGAGGCCGGCGAAGGAGGTCAGCACGGCCGAAGGGTCGATTCCGGGCACGGACCGGCGAGCCTGCGCGAGGACGAAGGAGAGGCCTTCGGCCGTCGTGGCCGTATCCTCCTTGTCCGTGATGTCCGTCGCGTTGGGGCCGAGCAGCAGGTTCCCGTCCACGGTCGGAGTGACGAGCACACCCTTGCCGAGCGGGCTGGGGGCGCGGAAGCAGGTGTGTCGGACCAGGCTGGCCTGCCTCTTGTCGAGCAGGAGGTACTCGCCCTTGCGGGGGTGGATGGACAGCCGGTCGTCGCCAGCCAAGGCGGCGACCTCGTCGGCATGGATGCCGGCCGCGTCGACGACGAAGCGGGCGCGGTAGGTTTCGCGGAGGTGCGTGCCGTCGCGCGCATGCGTCTCGGCGACCACGGTGAAGCGGGCACCGTCCGGGTCGGGGGCGTCGACCGGGTCGGGGCGGATCAAGACGACGCGGCGGTCCGTGCGGAGCGTCGCACCGTTGGCGACGGCGACCTCGAAGGCCGCGACAGTCAGTTCGTAGGGGCCGACGATGCCGCCGGTCGGCGCAAGCAGGGCGCCCAGGGCGTCGTGGGCGAGACCGGGCTCGACCGCCTGCAGGGCCGCCGCATCGAGGAGCTCCAACGCAGGGATGCCGTTGGTGCGGCCGCGGTCGATCAGCGCTTCGAGTTCTTTCAGATCCTCGGGGGTGAAGGCGACGACCAAGGAGCCGTTGCGGACGAAGGGCACGTGGAGGGAACGGCAGAGCGGCTCCAAGGCGATGTTGCCCGCGCGGTTGAGGCGTGCCTTCAGGCTGCCGGGTATGGGGTCGAAGCCGGCGTGGACGATCGCGCTGTTCGCTTTCGTGGCGCCGGTGCCGACGTCGCTCTCCTTCTCGAGGATGCAGGTCTCCAAGGCGAACGCCGAGAGGGCGCGAGCGACGGTAGCGCCGACGATGCCTCCGCCGACGAGTAGGACGTCATAGACTTTCATGGGTGCGGTACGGGGTCCATGTTGAGGTAGCGCGCGGCTTCGGTCGCGGCGATGGCTCCATCGGACATCGCGGTCACCACCTGGCGCAGGCGGGTCGTGCGGACATCCCCCGCGGCGAAGATGCCGGGCTGCTGGGTGTGTAGGAGTTCGTCGGCGATGATATAGCCGTTGTCGTCGACATCGAGGAGATCCTGGAACGGGACGGACCCGGGATCCTGTCCGACGGCCACGAAAAGACCGGGAACGGCAAGGAAGCTCGTTTCGCCGGTCTTCCGGTCCAGCAGGTCCAGGCCGGTGAGGGCGCCTTCGCTGCGGAGGGCCGTGATCACGGTGTTCCACAGGATCCTGACGTTGGGAATCGCAAGAAGCTGGTCCTGGAGGACCTTCTCGGCGCGAAGCGAATCACGCCGATGGACCAGGGTCACCGTCCTGCAGAGCCGCGCCAGATAGATCGCGTCCTCGACGGCGGTGCTTCCTCCGCCGACCACGGCCACGTCCCGTCCCTTGAAGAATCCTCCGTCGCAGGTGGAGCAGTACGAGATCCCACTGCCTGTGAGTTCACCTTCGCCGGGGAGTCCAAGGCTGCGGGGGCTGGCGCCGGTGGCCACGATCACGGTGCGGGCGAGGACGGACGAGCCATCGGAGAGGGTCACCTTCCACAGCGGATGCCGTCCGCTTGTGGCTCCGCCCGTGGTTTCCGCGGGCATGGGTCCTGGGACGATTCCAGTCACGTTCTTCGACTGGAGCTCTACGCCGAGTCGTCGGACCTGCTCCTCCATGCGGAAGGCCAGGTCGATGCCGGCGACGGGTTCCGGAAAGCCGGGGACGTTCTCGATTCCCGTCGCGAGGTTGAGCTGACCGCCGGGGAAGCGCCCTTCGAGGAGGAGCGTGGAGAGGCCGGAGCGCTGGGCGTATATGGCCGCGGTCATCCCGCAGGGGCCGGCGCCGCAGACCACGAGGTCGCGGATCGGGTCGACCGGCCCTGCCTCGGAAAGGCGGGGTTCGGTCTCCGGGGCCTCGATGCCGGTGGCGTTCTTCACGGGGGCCGTCTGGGCTGTCGGGCTCGTCATGTTTTCTCATCCTCCAAGGTGGGACGGCACGCGGACCGCCGGGCTGGCTTTACCGAACAGAACCGGCCCCGCTCCGCGGCCGGGCCGGTTCTTCGTCCTGCAGGTTCCACGAAGGAGACGCAGCTCGCCTCCGGCAGAGTGGATCGGGTCAGACTTCCTCTTCCGGGTGGACCGCCGACACGGGTGCAGGGGCTGCAGCCGCGGCCGTAGCCGCCGCTGCGGCGTGGATCTCGAGCAGGGCCTGGTACTTGGTCAGCACCGCGCCCGCAAGGCGTTCGCGGAACTTCGAGTTGATGGGGTGGGCGATATCCTTGTATTCCCCATCGGGCGTCTTGCGGCTGGGCATCGCGATGAACAGCCCGTTCGCGCTCTCGATGACCTTGATGTCGTGCACGACGAAATCGTTATCGAACGTCACGGACACGACGGCCTTCATTTTTCCATCGGAATCGATCCTGCGGATGTTGATATCAGTGATCTCCATCGTCGCGACCTCCTTCTGATGTGGGGTTTGCCGTGATATTCATTGTATCGCATTTCCCCGGAAAAATCACCCGGACCATCGGTCCGGAGCCCGTGCCACCCCCGCGCGACTGCATCGACTGCCACCTCCATGGACTTGCCCGTAGACCTCCGAGAGGCTATGATGTTCGGGAAAGGCAGGTGCCGCGATGCAGCCGACCCAGCCCCACGAGTCCCTCTCCCGGCTCTCCCCCGGAACTTCGCTGTTCTTCGTCGGTATCGGCGGAATCAGCATGGCGGGGCTCGCGGAGATCTCCCTCTCCAGAGGCTTCCGGGTAGCCGGCTCCGACCGACACCCCTCGGCCCGCACGGAGCATCTGGCAGCGAGCGGCGTCCGCTTCTTCGAGGGGCACAGCGCCGACTCGATCGACGCCACTTCGCCCGAAGTCGTGATCCACACCGCCGCCGTCCACGACGACAACCCCGAGCTCCAGCGGGCTCGAGAAAAGGGCATCCGCGTCGTCGACCGCGCTTCCTTCCTGGGCTGGCTCACAGAGGATTTCCCCTCCGTGATCAACATCTCCGGCACCCACGGCAAGACCACCACCACCGCCCTGTGTTCGCTGATGCTGATCGAAGCCGGACTCGACCCGACCGTCCACCTCGGCGGCGAGCTCGAGGGATTCCACGGGTCCGTACGGATCGGGGCTGATGCCAGCGTGGGGCTTCTCGTTTCCGAGGCCTGCGAGTACACCGGCAGCTTCCTCAAGTCCAAGTCCACGACAGCCGCGGTTCTCAACATCGACTACGACCACGTCGACTGCTTCCGCGACATCGACCACACCATCGACACCTTCGTCGCCTTCGCCGACGGACTTCCCGAGGAGGGTCACCTCGTGGTCCCCTGCTTCGACCCGAACGTGCAGACCCTGCTCGCCCGCCTCGCGGAAAAGCGTGCAGGGGAAGGTCGCCGCATGCCCGAACTCGTGACCTTCGGGTTCGAGGCGGACTGCGTCGGCTTCACCCCCTCCTCCCCGACCCTCGCGGGCGATGCTTCCATTCCGGGGGGCTTGATCTCGTTCTCCTGCTCCGCCCTCACCTACCCCGGCGGCTACCCCGACTTCGATATCCTCCGGGATGGCGCGTTCTTCGCCCACGCATCCCTTCGGGTTCCTGGAGACCACAACATCCTCAACGCGCTCGCCGCCGCCGCCTGCGCCGAGCGGAACGGGTGCCCCGGTCCCGTCGTCGCCTCCGTCCTTGCCCAATACCGCGGTGCGGAAGGCCGATTCACGATCAAGGGCACATATCGCGGCGCCACGGTCGTCGCGGACTACGCCCACCATCCCGCTGCCGCTCGCGCGACGCTCCGGGCCGCCGCACGCATACCGCACGGCCGCACCTGGGTCGTCTTCCAGCCTTTGACCTACAGCCGCACCCGCGTCCTGTTCGACGACTTCGTCTCCGCCCTGACGCCCTGCGCGGACGTGATCTTCGCCGAGATCTTCTCGGACCGCGAGGTCAACCGCCATGACATCAGCAGCCGGGATCTCATGGTGGCCGTCAATGCCGCCGGCGGACACGCCGAATTCGGCGAGGACTTCTTCGACATCACGCGCCGCCTCGACGAGCGAGTGCACGCCGGGGACCTGATCCTGGTCCTGGGACCCGAGGATATCCGCAGCCTCGCCGACCGACTCGTGCGCTCCGAGAGTGGTGCACTGGCCGAGTCGGGTCCGGGCTAGCCCGGCTTTCCCTTACCCAACCGGTTTTTCATTCTGGATTCTGCTGCCGAATTCATCTCCTCGAAGGAAACGAGATGGACCGGTTCTTGCTTGCCGCGTTGCTGAAGAGCATCGCTGAACCCTTTGCGTGCAAACAGATAATAGTAGCATTCAGAGAAATGGAACAACCGGGACTGCGCCTTCAGGTCATCGAGTTCGGCGACGTCCACGAGCGACTTCGTCCACTTGCATTCTCCGAAGATCGCCTTGTCTTCCGAAAAGGCCAGGATGTCGATTTCCTCCTCGCGGCGCTCTTTGGCATTGTTTCCCCACCAACGTCCGATGTTTCCGATGTAGAACGGCAATCTCTCCTGCCCGGCGAGTTGGAGGAGGTATTGTTTGCAGATTTCTTCGAAGACACTTCCCATGAAGTTCGAAAGCTCCGGCTCGACGGCCGCGTCGTACACCTTCTCCCCGAACCCGGCGACGATTCCGTTCCGGTTCGGACCCACGAATCGGAACCAGAAGCGGAACATCGTGTCCTCGAGGAGATAGATCGTCTTCTTCGCGTTCGGCTCCGTGACGGGAGTATCCCTTCTCACGATTCCCAGCGCGATCAGTGTGGACAGGAGATTGCTGCACCCACCCGTTTCGATACCGACACGGGTGGCGATCTGATTCAACCGGCTGGATCCTCCGGCGATTGCCGAGAGGATGCCGTGATAGGTCTGTGGGTCCCTCAACTCCTGTTTGAGCAGATTCGAAGGCTCCTCGAACAATCGGCCTGAAGGGGTCAGGAACAACTCCACGATGTTCTTCTTCATACTGAGTCGGTTGTCTATCCGAGCGAGATATTCCGGAATCCCACCCGTCACTCCATATAGGACGGCCCGTTCCTCATCATCGAATCCCGGCAGCATCTCTACCGCTTCAAAGTAGGTGAAGGGCAGGATCTTGAATTGTGCCGTCCTCCTTCCATATAGAGGGCTCGCGTAGCCGAGGACCTGGAATTCCATGAAGGACATGGAAGAGCCGCTCAGAAGTAGGAAGAGCCTGGACTCGTCCTGGTTCTTGTCGATATGCTTCTGTAGAATCGAGGAGATCGCGGGATAACTGCCGGCAAGGTATGGAAACTCATCGATGACGAAGACGAATCGCTCCTTTTTCGCCTGCTCGAAGAGGAATTCCAGAGCCTTCTCGAAGCTCTCGAACCCTGCGGCGGGGCGGTTTGGAACCAACGCATCGAATATCGCTTTCGACAGGTTCTCCAGGTTCTCCTTTGCCGTGGCCTCGACGGAAACGAAATAGACGTTCCTCTTGTTCCTGCAGAACTCGTTGATGAGGGTGGTCTTGCCGACGCGTCGACGTCCGTAGACCACGGCGAATTCGAACGAGGACTTCTCGTACATCCGTTCGAGTTTCGACAGCTCGTTCTTCCGACCAACGAACATGCGTCCGTCCCCCCATTTCTGCTAATTGTCAGCTTACTAATTCCAGTATAAGCACATTCGACCGGCTGTCAATCCGACATCGAACTGCAAGCTGATCATTCAAAACAGAAAAAGCCTCCGCGGCGAACCGCGGAGGCTTTCATTTTCTGCGACATCCGATCTTCGCCGACGTCCGATCTTGGCCGGACTAGACTTTGCCGGTATCGGATTCGTTGTCGGAAGCGGATTTCTCTTCGGGTGCGACCACGGCCGAGGTGCCGTCCTCGTTCGTCGTCACGGCGATGTCGCTCTTCTCGTCGGCGGGGGGAGCGAGCACGACCCGCTTGGGGTGTGCGACCGCGCCGGGGGAGTTCGTCATGTAGATCTCCTCGAACTGGTCCTTCTCGACCTTCTCCTGCTTCAGCAGGACTTCGGCCAGGGTGTCGAGGGTCTTGCGGTGGGTGTTGAGCAGTTCCTTGACCCGCACGTAGGCGTCGTCGATGAGATGCTTGATCTCGTCGTCGATGATGCCGGCGAGCTTCTCGCTGTAGTTCTGGACATGGCCGTAATCGCGGCCGAGGAAGACCTCGTCCTCTCCGCTTCCGAACACGAGATTCCCGAGCTTCTCGCTCATTCCGTAGCGGGTGATCATGTCGCGGGCGACCGCGTTGCAGGTCTTGAGGTCCGATGCGGCGCCGGTGCTGATCTCGTTGAACACGATCTCCTCGGCGGCGCGGCCACCCAGGGAGATCATGATGTCCTCGATCAGCTGCGACCGCGTGGAGTAGTACTGGTCCTCGTTGGGCTTGTGCGCGGTATAGCCGCCCGCCATGCCGGCCGGGATGATGGAGACGCGCTCGACCTTGTCGGTGCTGGACGAAACGCGCAGCACGACGGCGTGGCCGGCCTCGTGGTAGGCCGTGAGGCGGCGCTCGTTTTCGCTGATGATGCGGCTCTTCTTCTCAGGGCCGATCATGACCTTGAACACGGCTTCGGTGATATCTCCGTAGATGATCTCCTTGCCGCCGCGTCGGGCCGCCAGCAGAGCGGCCTCGTTGAGCAGGTTCTCGAGGTCCGCGCCGGTGAAGCCGGGGGTGCTGCGGGCGATCTCGTTCATGTCGACGTCCTTGGCGATGGGCTTGTTGCGGGAGTGGACCTGCAGAATGGCTTCGCGTCCCTTGATGTCGGGGCGGGAGACCATGATGCGGCGGTCGAAGCGGCCGGGTCTCATCAGGGCGGGGTCGAGGATGTCGGGGCGGTTGGTCGCGGCGAGGATGATCACGCCTTCATTCGGTCCGAAGCCGTCCATCTCGACGAGCAGCTGGTTGAGCGTCTGCTCGCGCTCGTCGTG
>CAZOHH010000059.1:0-14461 GCA_964579735.1 uncultured Oscillospiraceae bacterium
GAGGATGTTCTCCACGTCCTCGCCCACGTAGCCGGCTTCCGTCAGCGCGGTCGCATCGGTCACGGCGAAGGGGACGTCGAGGAGGCGCGCCAGGGTCTGCGCGAGAAGCGTCTTGCCGCATCCCGTGGGCCCCAGCATGAGGATATTGCTCTTGGACAGCTCCACGTCGTCGTGGCGGCCGCCCGTCGCGCCCTTCCGGAACACGCGCTTGTAGTGGTTGTATACGGCCACGGACAGGATCTTCTTGGCCTTTTCCTGCCCGATCACGTAGCTGTCCAGGGTCGCCTTGATCTGCTGGGGAGAAGGGAGTTCAGCCGGCACGGGGGACGCCTTCTTCCGGCGTGGCGCCGCATCCGGTTCCTGGTTCAGGATCTCGTCGCAGAGTTCGATGCACTCGTTGCAGATGAAGACGCCAGGCCCTGCGATCAGGCGCTCGACCTGGGACTCCCCCTTGCCGCAGAAGGAACAGCGGATCTCGTCGACGTTACCGGGCCCCTTCGGGGTCATCCCATTGGAGCCTCGCCCGCCGCCGTTCTGTCCCTTGCCGGAGCCGCCCTTCGAATTCGATGATGCCATGGGTTCCTCTACTTCCTCTTCTCCATGATGTGGTCGATGAGGCCATAGGTCATGGCTTCTTCGGCGGTCATCCAGAAATCGCGTTCGGTGTCGACGTCGATTTTCTCTATCGGCTGGCCGGTGCGCTCGGAAAGGATCTTGTTGAGGCGCTTGCGCGTCTTGCCGATCTGGTCGGCTGCGATGCGGATGTCGGTGGCTTGTCCCTGGGCACCACCACTGGGTTGGTGGATCATCACCTCGGCGTTCGGCAGCGCGAAACGCTTGCCGGGTGCGCCGGCGGCGAGAAGGAAGGCACCCATGCTGGCGGCCATTCCGATGCAGATGGTCTGGACGTCGGGCTTGATGTACTGCATGGTGTCGTAGATCATGAAGCCGGCCGTGATCAGCCCGCCAGGACTATTGATGTAGAACTGGATATCCTTGTCGGGGTCCTCGGCTTCGAGGAACAGCAGCTGTGCAGTGACCAGGCTCGCGGTGACCTCGTTGACCTCGTCGCTCAGCATGATGATGCGTTCCTTGAGAAGGCGGGAGAAGATGTCGTAGGACCGCTCTCCGCGGTTGGTCTGTTCGATGACCATAGGTACGAGGCTCATGGGGTGGACTCTCCTTCCAGAAGCCGACGGGCGCCTCGAGAGCGCCCATCGCGGTGTCGATGCCTAGATTCTATTGACTTTCCTTGCTCTTCGCCGAAACCTATGTGACGGTCTTCACTCGGACTTCTTCGGCGCCTTCGCGGGCTTCTCCGCCTTGGGAGCCTTCTCGGCCTTCGCGGGCTTCTCCGCCTTGGGAGCCTTCACGGGCTTGGCGGCGGATACGAGCAGGGCGATCGCTTTCCTGGAGACGACGTTCTCGCGCAGGAAGCCGTCCTCGCCGGGATTGATGCGGCCCTTCAGTTCGTCGGGCTGCATGCCGTACATGGACGCCATGCGTGCGATCTCCTCTTCGACTTCCTCGTCGGTGGACGATATCTTCTCGGTCTTTCCGACCGCTTCGACCACGAGCTGGGTCTTCACGCGGACGGATGCCATGTCGTCGAAGCCCTTGCGGAAGTCTTCCATCGTCTGGCCGACATATTTGAGGTACTGCTCGATTTCGAGACCCTGGTACCGGATTCGCTGGGCGTAGTCGTCGACCATGTGGTCGACTTCCTTGTCGACCATCACCCGGGGAATCTCGACGGACGAAGCCGCGACGACTTCCTTCAGGACGTTCTCTTCGTAGGCGTGCTCGGCCTTCTGCACGGCGGCTTCGACGAGCTTCGCGCGGAGACTGTCGCGATACGCGGCGAGAGTGTCGAACTCGCTGACGTCCTTGGCGAACTCGTCGTCGAGGACGGGGAGCTCACGGAACTTCACGGCGTGGATCTTCACCGCGAAGACGGCCTTCTTGCCCTGGAGGGCTTCACTCTGATAGTCCTCGGGGAACGTGACGTCGATCTCGAAGGATTCGCCGGAGGAGTGTCCGACGAGCTGGACCTCGAAGCCGGGAATGAAGCTGTTCGAACCGATCTTCAGGTCATGTCCATCGGCCTTTCCGCCATCGAACGGGACGCCGTCGACGGAGCCTTCGTAGTCGATCGTGACGGTGTCGCCATCGGCGACGGGGCGGTCCTCGACAGGCACCATGCGGGCATTGCGTTCACGGACACGTTCGAGGTCGCGGGCGACGTCCTCCTCGGCCACTGGGAATTCGGGCTTCTCCGCGGTCACGCCGAGGTACTTGCCGAGCTGGACTTCGGGCTTGACCGTGATCGTGGCGGTGAATTTCAGACCCTTGTGGCTGCCGATCTCGAGGATATCGATCTCGGGCTTCGCGACGGGCTCCAGCGCGTGCTCGACGACGACCTGGGGGTATGCCACGTTGATGCAGGCATCTACGGCGTCGTCATAGAGGACTCCCTCGCCGTAGTACTTGAGTACGACGGTCATCGGAGCCTTGCCTGGACGGAAGCCCGGGATGTTGAAACGACGGGCGTTCTTGGTGAAGGAACGCTGCATCGCCTTGGCGAAGGTGTCCTTGTCCACGTCGATCGTCAGGACGACGATGCTGTTCTCTTTTCTCTCGATTTCGACTGCCATGTTAATGATCCTCCTGCCGCGCCGAATTCACCGGCCGCGTTGATTCGTTTTCGAAAACGCGTGTCGATTGTACCATAGGCGAGCGGCAAGCGGAACAGGTCGATCGATCAAGCCAGCGCGGCCTCACGGAGCAGATTCCGGAAGATGTCGGGCACGGAGAGGATCTCGTGGATCCTGTCCACGCACTCGCCGCAGAAGATCAGGGCCCGCTCGGAGTTTCCATTCCGGTTCGCGTTCACGAGCGCGTCCATGATGCAGAAGCTGTGGCTGCATCGTTTCAGGCAGTTCTGGCAGGGGGAGTCGTCGCGGTGCTCCCCGCTCTCGATTCGAGTGAAGAATCGGTTGCGCAGGCCCTGGCCGGGCAGGCCGACGGGGCTGTGCACGAGGACCACGTCTTCAGGGCGGGCTTCGACGTACATGCGCTTGAATTCCTCGGAGGCGTTCGACTCGAAGCTCGCGGCGAACCGCGTGCCCATCTGCACTCCATCGGCGCCGAGCCGCATCGTCCTGGCGATGTCGTACCCATCGATCACGCCGCCTGCGCCGATGACCGGGATGCCCACAGCGGCACGCACTTCCGGCAGGATATCGCGCATGGGTCGGTCGGTGCCGAGGTGCCCCCCCGCTTCCTTGCCTTCGACGACGACGGCGGCCGCGCCCATCTTCTGGGCCAGGACGGCCAGTTTGGCCGAGGAGACGACGGGCACGATCGGGGTTCCGCTCTCGCGACCCCAGCCGAACATGTCGCGCGAGAACCCGGCGCCGGAGACGACCAGGTCGATCTTCTCGGTAATCGCCATCTTCACGAGGTCGGCGAACTTGTTGACGGCGAACAGCACGTTCACGCCGACGATGCCGTCCGTGAGGCTGCGGGTCTTCCTGATCTCGTCGCGGAGTTCCTCCGGCTCCATGCCGGTGCCCGCGAGGATGCCGATGCCGCCTTCGTTGGCGACGGCTGCGGCGAGCGGGGCCGTGGAGATCCGCACGGCCATGCCTCCCTGGAGGATGGGCAGGCGCGCGACGAGGTTTGCGATCCGGAGTTCGGGCAGTTTCATGGGCATGTTCTCCTTCTGACATCGGAGCGAGTGGATTGTCGCTTCACCGTATCACATCGCCAGATATTTTGATAGTCGAAATATTGGATTCAATAAAGAACGGGTCCTCCAGCCTGCGCCGAACGACCCGTTCAAGAAGCCGAAGCATGCTTTCCCTTCTACCCTTTCGACCCTCAGGATTCCTGATAGAGCGCGGTGGAGAGGTACCGCTCACCGGTGTCCGGGAGAAGGACGACGACCGTCTTTCCCTTGAACTCCGGTCGGGAGGCGACGACCGCAGCCGCATGGGCGGCGGCGCCGGAGGAGATGCCGACCAGGAGTCCTTCGGTTCGGGCGAGCAGGCGGGAAGCGGCGAAAGCCTCCTCGTTCTTCACGCGGAACACCTCGTCGATCGCTTCGCGATGGAGGACCTTCGGCACGAAGCCCGGGCCGATGCCCTGGATCTTGTGAGGGCCAGGGTTCCCTCCCGATAGCACCGGCGAGTCATCGGGCTCCACGGCGACGATCCAGACCTTCGGGTTCCGCTTCTTCAGGACTTCGCCGACGCCGGTGATCGTACCTCCGGTGCCTGCGCCTGCGACGAATACATCGACCTGTCCATCGGTGTCGCGCCAGATCTCCTCCGCGGTGGTCGTGCGGTGGATCTCCGGGTTCGCCGGGTTGTCGAACTGCCAGGGCACGAAGGAGCCCGGCGTCTTCGCGGCGATCTCATCCGCGGTGCGGATCGCACCCTTCATCCCTTCCGGACCCGGCGTGAGGACGATTTCAGCACCGAGGGCCTTGGCCAGCATTCGACGCTCCACGCTCATGGTCTCCGGCATCGTGAGAATCAGCTTGTATCCTTTTGCCGCCGCGACGAATGCGAGCGCGATGCCGGTGTTGCCGGAAGTGGCCTCGATGATGGTGGCGCCCTTCTTCAGGACGCCGCGGTCCTCCGCGTCCTTGACCATCGCGAATCCGATGCGGTCCTTCACGCTTCCAGCCGGATTGAAGTACTCCAGCTTGGCCAGGACACGCGCCCCCAGCCCCTTCTCTTCCGCGAATCGCCTGATTTCAAGAAGCGGAGTGTTGCCGATCAGTTCCGTCAGGTTTCCGTATATCTTCGCCATGGTGGGTCTCCTTATTTCCTATATATCTTATAGGATTACTATGTAATGATTCTACAAAGAAAAAGGAGGCCTGTCAAGCCTCCCTAGTCCCGAAGGAGCGTCCAGACCGGTCTGCTACTTCGTTCTGGCGGTGTCCAGCATGGCTCGGATGTTCGCCGCCGGCGTCGAGAAGGAAATCGGACAACCATTGGCCATCACGAAGCCCCCCCGGTTGCAGGTCTCCAGTTGCCGTCGGGTTTCACGAACGACGTCATCCCTTGTCCCCATCTGCAGGATGTAGACGCTGTCGAGGTTGCCGAAAAGACAGACCTCGCCTTCCAGCCCTCGGTAGATCTCGCCGATGTCCAGCCGGATTCCCTTTTTCCCTTCCTCCACCATCAAGGCCTTGACTCCTAGCTCTTTCAGGTCCTCGAGCAGCGGAAAGACATCGCCGAGAAAATACGTGACGGGGATCAGGCCCATCGCACCGACGGCTTTGTAGAAATCGCGCTGGGCTCCGAATATCACTTCCCGGTATTTCCGAGGAGAGATCAGATCCGCTGCGCAGTAGGTCTCGGAGCCGATGTAGCCGTCACCGCCCATCTCCTTCAAAGCCGCCATGCGCGGAAGAGTGGCGGCGTAGCACTTCCGCAGCAGGTATTCCATCCTGTCGGGTTTCTCCATCATGGCGACGAGTCCGTTCTCGAATCCGATGCACCCGTGCGGGTCCAGCACCCAGCTGACCGGATTCCCCTCGTTGAGCATCATCAAGGTCTCGCTTCCGTACTTGTGCGACAGAATGCGGATATGATCGAACGCCCCGCTCCGAAGGACTGTCTCCCTGTCCGGATAAAAGGCATCGACGTATTCGTCGATGACGGAAAGGGATTCCAGATCGTGCACCGCTTGAAGGATCCTGCGCTTCTCCAAGGCGACGGGGCCGCTGTCCGTTGCCCGAGCGGGACCCGTCGTCAGATGGAACATATCCGGACGGAAGGATTCATAGAAGTGTGCGTCGACTTCTGCGAGTTCCGCGCCGCCCATTCCCCAGGCCATCGACTCCTGATCGTAGTCCGATAGAAGACCGGCGTGTTCGAACTTGTAAAGTCCCCACCAGTGGGGCGTGGCGGGAACGAACCCCGTGTCTTCCCCGTCCAGCGTGCGAAGCAGGTTCTCCTTGCGGTTCATGTCCGGAGATCTTCCTTGGTTTCGTTCCGGTCCAGTCGGATGCGTACGATTTCAGACCCGGATTCCGGTAGATTCCGGAACGAAATTCCGTTCGCATGCAGTTCCCGCCCGGAAAGGCGCTCGCATCTGCCGCTGTCCTCATGGAGGACGTCGTAGACTCCCTCTTCGACAAGACCTTGCAGACGAACGGTCCGTTCTTCCGGAGCCCCTTGCAGGCGGAAGGCGAAGACGACCGCGTCCTTCGCGACGCTCAGGAACTCGAAGACGGGGAAGCGCTCCCCCTGTCCGCCCGTCAGAGGCTGCGGAGTGAGACGGAAGGCGTCGCCGGACCGGATGAAGTCGGCGTGGATTTCGGTGTAGAAGTCGCAGAGCTCCTTGAGGCGTGCACGGCACCAGTCGGGCAGGTCGGGAAGACGGTAGGAGAACCCGGGAACCCCCATCAGCACGGCGCGGATCAGATAGTCGAAGCGCGCGCGCGGCATGTCGGCGGAGATCGGGTGGCGGACCCCGAGATTGTGGTCCTGAAGCACCTCGGACCAGCTGAAGTGCATCAGCGCGCTCTGGTGCAGGTAGGACAGCGCGCCCCAATAAAGCTGCAGATGGAACTCCGTGTGGTCCGGGTCGCTGAGGAAGGTCCAGTGGACGTGCGACAGCATCTCGACGTCGCAGCGGAGGCCGCCGGACGAACAGTTCTCGATCACGACGCCGGGGTGCCGTCGCCGGACCTCGTCGAGCATCCGGTAGTAGGCCCGATAGTGCGCGTGGAGGCCGTCGCCGACGCCGTGGCCGTGGCCCGGGGCATTGCAGCCCGGCGCGGGATCGAGGTTGTAGTCGAACTTGATCCAGCGCGCGCCGTACTCGCCGAGGATGCGGTCGACGACGCCGAGCGCCCAGACGTAGGCCGTCGGGTCGGCGAGGCAGACGTAGCCGAGGGATTTCCCATCGCGGCGGGCGATGATCCCCGGGTGCGTCGTCAGCAGGGCGGCATCCTTCCCCACGGCCTCGATCTCGCACCAGAGCCCGGGGAGGATGTCGAGACGGGCGACCCGATCGCACAGGGACTTCATGCCCGAGGGGAAGTCCCTCGTGTTGATGACGTCCCAGTCGCCGCGCTTCTCGTACCAGCCCTGGCCTTCGGCCTGGTATCCGAACCAGCCGGCGTCCATCGTGGCGTAGCGGCAGCCCAGTTCCTTGGCGAGACGCGCGTTCTCGACGAAGAGGTCCTCCGTCAGGAACTTGTCCTCGTGCGGCCACCAGCCGTTGTACTCGATCGGCACGAGGTCGGCCGGGAGTTCCTTCGCAAGTCCGAGGCGGGCGCGGAAGTAGCGGCGCAGCGCGAGGCTCGCGTCCTCGAGCGTGCCGGCTTCGCCGACGAGCAGGTCGGCGGCGGCGAAGGTCGCACCAGGGGCGACGTCGATGAAGAAGTCGGGGGCGGAGTGGCCCATCGAGAAAAAGGCGCGACCGCCCTCGCGGTCGATGCGGCAGGTCCAGCAGCCGGACCAGGCGAGCGCGACGGCGAGGCCACGGTCGAGAGCTGCAAGTCCGGCCCAGGGGATGAAGCCTTTGCTGGAGCGGCCGGCGACCGAGGCGAACTCGAAAGAGCCCTCGAGGCGCTGCCGCTGCGGGAAGAACTCGGAACCCCAGTCCGAAGTGAAATAGTGCAGATCCAGCGGGTCGGCGTCCAGCGGGAAGCCGACGTCGAGGGCGTACAGGCGGATCGGGCGATCGGTGAAGTTGAAGAATTCGGCGTGCAGTCGGCTGACGGGGAACTCGCGGTCTCGGACGCGCACGATGACGACGCCGGTGTTCGCCGCGGTGTCGAGGAAACGGCGGTACACTTCGGTCCGGGTTCCGTCCGGAGCCGTCTCGACGGTGCGGGCGGAGAGGTCGTGGCGATAGTCCTTGTCGTCGAAGCGGAGGCGGTACAGCACGTCCATCGCGCGGGTTCCTTTCATTTTCCGCCGTACCCCTTCGGGCCTGCCTCCGAGGGTGCGGAGACAAGCCCGAGGGTACGATCGGCGTGTCGGGTGGACGAGGCCGCCCGGAATCCGTTCAGAATCGGATCAGCTCAGTTTGAAGCCATCGATGTAGGCCTGGCGCTCGGCGATGATCTCTTCGATGCCCATGCTCTTGGCGGTGGCCGCCCACTGATTGACCAGCGTCTCGACTTCGCCTTCGGACTTCGCGGCGATGATGCTGGCCCAGAACTCGAGCTTCGCATCGACGATCGCGCCGAACTTCTCGGCCTCGACCGGTCCGGAGAGGAAGTAGTAGTCCTTGGTCGGGACCATGGTGGCGACATAGTGGTCGCGGTAGTTCTTGCGATTGTTCCAGCCGGCGAGATTGTCTTCACGCAACAGGGCGGGGGACTTCGTCTGGAGCTCCCGGATGGCGGGGACATTGAAGACGAGCTGCGAATAATAGAAGACGCCATAGGCGGCCGCCTTGTTCCAGTCGAGGTTGTTGGTCTTGGTCTTGAAATCGTCCGTGTATTCGTACTTCCCATCGGAGTTGACCTTATAGGTCACGCCTTCGATTCCGGCCTGGACGAGCATCTGTCCATCCTTCGTCGTCAGGTAGTCGAGAACCGCGAGGAAGTGCTTCATCGTGACGTCGTCGACCTTGCTGCTGATGATGAGCGAAGACCAGCAGCTGATCGGGTTCGTCCAGTCGACGATCCGGGAGTTCTGGATCGCTTTGGAGGCGAAGATCTGCGGCGCAGCCACGAACATCAGGTCGGGAACAGCGGCCTTCGCGTTGTCGCTGTAGGTGTTCATGTCCCACCAAGCGGTGGTGACGGCGGACACGAGACCCGAGGAGACCTTCTCCTGCTGCTGGGCGGTCTTGATCGTGAGGACTTCGCTGTCGATCAGGCCTTCGGCCATCAGGGAGTGGATGTACTTGGCGGCCTGCATGAGTTCGGGACTGTTGGTGTATTCATAGTTCTTGACCTTGAAATTGTCCTTGGGGTCGAAAGGCAGGCTGTAGGATTCCTGAAGGCCGATCAGCGGGAAGAACGGCTCATAGAGCTGCTCGATGCCGCTGAGGTTCTCGCCGAGAACGAGGGGCAGGACGCTCTCTCCGTTGACCTTGATTTCAGCGAGACTGCGCTTCAGGTAGGTCTTGAGTTCATCGGGCGTGGTCGGATACTCCATTTTCAGCTGGTCGAGGAAGTCCTTGCGGACGTACAGGCCGTGCGGGGGCTCGTTGAGGACTTCATTCCCACGACCGGTCTGGGTCGGGATGAAGTAGTTCTTGCCGGCGGCGGTCTTGTAGAGATTCGACTCAGGGAACACGAGGCTGTAGATCCGCTCGTAGGACTTGAGTGTCTCGGTCAGGTCCTTGATCTTGCCCGCCTGCCCGAGCTTCTCGTAGATCGTGCGGGTATAGGCGTCGTTGCCGCCCATGAAGACGTCCGGGATTTCGCCGGAGGCGACCATCAGGTTGAGCTTCTGGGTATAGTCGTCGCCTGTCGGCACGGTCATCGGCTCATAGACGAGGGTCAGGTTGGTGCGCTTGGCGATTTCGGGCGCGATGACGTCGAGATCGCTCTCGGGACCGGTCCAGCCCTGTTCGAAGTAGGTGACCTTGAGGGTGTGGGCGGTCGAGAATTCGGGGTACTCCTTCATAAGGGGTCCGGTGATACCGGGGATGGCGGTCGGGTTCGCCTTGGCGCATCCTGCCACGACGGACAGGGCCATGACAAGTGCGATGAACAGTGCGACGAGCTTGACGTTCCTCCTCATGATTCGCTTTCCTCCTTGTACTTCTGGATACCGGTTCCTTCTGACTTGTAGGATCCTTACCTGTCTATTCAAAAAGCGGTGTCACCACTCACTCCTTGACCGAGCCGACGAGGATGCCCCGGATGAAGTACTTCTGGGCGAATGGGTAGACCAGGAACACGGGCAGGATCGTGACGACGAGCATGGACATCTTGATGGACTCGGTGGTGATCTTGACGTTTCGGACCATCCCTCCGCCCGTCGAAAGGTTCATGTCCTTGAAGAACGCCTTCATGTCGGCACCTTGCAGGATGCTGAGGAGCAGGGTCTGCATGGGCCAGAGCTTCGAGTTGCTGACCATGATCGTTCCGTCGAGCCAGTCGTTCCACTGGGCGATGCCGCCGAGAAGCGTCACGGTGGCGAGGGCGGGCAGGCTGAGAGGCAGGATGATCCTGAAGAAGACGGTGAGGTAACCGGCTCCGTCGAGTTGTGCACTCTCCTCGAGCGAGTCGGGCAGATCCTTCATGCTGACGCGGAGCAGGAGGATGTAGAAGGGCGCGGCAAGCCAGGGGATCACGTAGACGAGGATGTTGTTGGTCAGTCCGAGCGTCTTGCAGACCAGGAAGTAGGGGATGATGCCGCCGCCGAAGTACATCGGGACCACGACCATCCAGGTGAAGATCCTGCGGAAGGGCAGGTCCTTCTTGGTGATCGCGAAGGCGAACAGGGCGTTGACGAGCGTGCCCAGGGCTGCGCCGGCCACGGTTCGGAAAACCGAGATCAGGAAGCTGCCGACCAGGCGGCGGTCCTGGAACAGCGTCGTATAGTTCTCGAAGGTGAAGGCGCGTGGAATGAGCCAGATCCCACCCCGCATCGCATCGTTTCCCTCATTGAAGGACAGCGCGATGACATAGACGAAGGGATAGAGGCATAGGAGGGCGGAGATGACCATGAGGCTCATGTTGAACCCCTCGAAGACTTTTTCGCCTCTCGACATCTTCATCGCCGGTCTCCCCCCTTCTAGATGATGGATTCCTGGTTCGTCCTCTTGAAGACCCAGTTGGTGACGACGAATAGAAGCAGGCCGACCACCGACTTGAAGGCGCCGAGCGCCGCACCCGTCGAAAGGTCATTGAGGGTGCCCGCCGTCAGCGTGCGCAACACGGCGGTGTCGAGGATGTCGCCGAGTTCGCGGACCGCGAGGTTTCCCATCGTCCAGAGCTGGTCGAAGCCGGCGTTGAGGATGCCGGCGACCTGCATGATGAAGAGCAGGCCGATCGTGCCCGACAACACGGGCAGCGTGATGTGGAGCACCTGCTGCCAGCGGTTGGCGCCGTCGATCGTGGCGGCTTCGTAGTGCTCGACGGGGATCGAGGAGATCGCGGCCATGTAAAAGATCGTCGTGTAACCGAGCGACTTCCACATGTCGGTCAGGATGATGAGCGGATAGAAGAGGGGCTTGCTCTGCATGAACAGGATCGGCTTGTCCACGAGATCCGCGGCGAGAAGGGCCTGGTTCACGATGCCGGTGGACGACAGCAGGCTGTACCAGACGCCCGCCACGATTACCCACGAGACGAAGTTGGGGATGTAGAGGATCGTCTGGATCGTGCGCTTGAAGAGCTTTTTCCGCAGTTCGTTCAGGAGAAGGGAGAATATGATCGGCATCGGGAAGCCGATCGCGAGCTTGAGGCCGCTGATCACGAGCGTGTTGCGGAGGGCGCGGCCGAAGACCGGCGAGCTGAAGACGCGCTGGAAGTTCTCGAAGCCGACCCAGGGACTGTCCAGGAAGCCCGAAACCGGGTCGTAGCGCTGGAACACCATCACCAGTCCGCCCATCGGCAGGTAGGCGAAGGTCAGCAGCACCAGCGCGCCGGGTAGCAGGAACAAGTACAGCATGCGATACTTCTTCAGGAGGTGGACGGTGTTCGGGGCGAGGAAAGCCTTCTTCATCCGGTTCACCTGCGCGTCCTGGCACGCCGCGGGTGGAGTCCCCGCGAATCTGTATCCAGTGTAGCGTGAACATCCGCAGCGGGCATTGGACGGGAATCCGTTATCTGTGGACAATGTCCAGTAGCTTCGGCTGTTTTCCTGCAGAATCGTACAGAATCACGGATTCGGAGGGGTCTCCGGGCAGTCCGGGGCGGCGTGCCGGCTCCGAGCGTCGCGACGGTACTCTGCCGGCGTCCGTCCAGTCGACTTCTTGAATACGCGGTGGAAGTACTGCGGGTCCTCGTAGCCGACGCGCGCGGCGACGGTCTTGATCTCTAGCCCGGTGCAGGCCAGCAGTTCGGCGGCCTGCCGGACCCGGAGCCGGAGCAGGTAGTCCGTGAATCCTATGCCGACCTTGTTCTTGACGAGGCTGGAGAGATATTTCGGGTTGAAGGAGAACTTCGCGGAGAGATGCTCCAGCGTCAGTGGCTCTGCGAAGTGCGCCTCAAGGTAGGCGACCACCCGGTCGCTCTCCGACAGCACCTCCTCGCCATACCGAGGCTGCAGTCCAGACGCGCACTCCTCGAGAGCGGCCTCGAGCTCCGAGACCTTGACCGGCTTGAGCAGATAATGCGTCACATCCCGACCCATGGCCCGGCGCGCGTATTCGAAGTCGGCGTAGCCGCTGACGATGATGATGCGGGTCATCCGATCGGTTCGGCGGATGCGTTCGATCAGCGCGAGCCCGTCCATCTGGGGCATGCGGATGTCGGTCACGACGACATCGGGCAGTGTCGCAAGATAGAGGGCCAGCGCGTCCTCGCCGTTGTCGGCCTCGCCGACGATGCGCGTCGCGACGGCCGCGCGTCGCAGCGCGTAGCGCAGGTTGGACCGCACGAGCGGCTCATCGTCGACCAGAAGGACGGTCATCACGCGTCGATCCACGGCGCCTCCTCCTCGGCATGCAGTACGGGCAGCCGGATGCCGACGGTGGTCCCCTCGCCTTGCACGCTGTCGATCAAGAGGCCGTAGCGCGGTCCGAAGCTCAGGACCAGGCGCTCCTGGATGTTCTTCAGGCCGATGCCGGGTTCACCTTCGCGGCCGGGTCCCGTGGGCGCGGAGATCCACGCCCGCAGGCGCTCCAGCTCGTCGGCCGGGATGCCGGACCCGTTGTCGGAGACACGCAGGACGACGTCCCCCTCCTCGATGCGCCCCTCGATATCGAGGCGGAAGACGCCCTTCCGCCGTTCGAGGCCGTGCTGGATCGAGTTCTCGGCGATGGGCTGCAGGAGGAATCGCGGGGTGAGGCAGTCGAGCACCGCAGGGTCGATGCGGACGTGGACCGTCATGCGCCGTCCGAAGCGGACCTTCTGGATCGCGAGATAGTCCTCCACATGGTCGACCTCCTCTCGGACCGCGGTCAACACGGATCCTTCCCGGTTGGTCGTGTAGCGGAACATGTCGCTCAGCCGTTCGATCATGGAGACGACTCCGTCACGGTCGTCCTGCAGAGCGAGCGCCTTGATCGACTCGAATGTATTGAACAGGAAATGCGGATTGATCTGCTTCTCCAGCGCACCGATCTCGGCACGTCTCCGCAGGACCTGGTTCTTGCGCACGGACGCGATCATCCCGTTGAAGGACCGCACCAGGTCGCCGACCTCGTCGGGCGACTCGAGCGCGATCTGCTCGGAGAATTCGTTCTTCTCGACCGTGTGGATGAAGTCGATGAGCTCCTTGATGGGGCGCGTGTAGGCGCGGGCGGTCAGGCGCGCGGCGAGGATCAGGATCAGGACGGCGGCGGCGACCACGAGCGTCGTGACGAGCTGGAAGCGCGCGATCCGGCTCCGCGCGGCCTGCTTGTCGGCGAAGGTGTAGATGCGCCAGCCCGTCGTCGCCGAGCGGCTCGACGAGAAGTAGTAATCCCGGCTGAGGTCGCCGTTTTCGGAGGCGGATGCAGTCAGCAGGAGGGACAGCTGTTCCGCCGAGAATGCCTTGGCGGACAGGGTCGGGTTGGAGTCGTACACGAACCGGCCGCGCTCGTCGACGATGAGCATGAACCCGTCCTTCTCGAAGTTCGTTCCACGAAGAAGCTCCTGCAGCACGCTCTTGTCGATGGAGGCGACGATGTAGCCGATCGTCTTCCACGAGTACAGGTCGCGCACCTTGAGCGAGAACGCGAGCTGCTCCTCGGTCGAGGAGACGGGCGGAATGAAGTCGGAAAGGAAGGTCGTGGTCCCGGTCTCGTCGGACAGAACCTTGTACCAGTTTCGATCCGCGACGCCCTTCTTCCGGAACTGCCCCGTCACGTCCTCTGGCGTCGAAGACATGATGTAGTCCCGGCCGTCGACGACCAGATAGAGATTGATCCAGTCGTAGGAGGCGTGCACGTACTTGAGGTAGGAATAGGCGTCTCTATAAACGAGATAGGAGCCGAAATCGCTGTAGTTCCCGGTCATGAGGTCGTGGATGACGGACTGGCGGCTGGCCGTCATGACGGTGTTGTCTAGGATGCGGAGGTACTGGTCGAAGGCGTTGGCCGTCTGCTGCGTCTGGCTGTCGAGGAGGGTGCGGGTCTCGGTGAAGAGGAGGCTGGCCGAGACGCTGGCGACGATCAGGCCCAGCGAGACGACCAGGACGGCGCCGATGATGCTGATGAACGCGAACAACCGGCCGGACATCCCGTGCGGGAGGAACCGTCGGAGCGGGTCGGGCAGGGCCATCAGGAACCTCCCTCCCGGCCAGATGCATAACCAGCCGGGCTTCTCATTCCAATGGACATTCAAGACGCCAAAGCAGAATTCAATCGCAACGTGGAC
>CAZOHH010000060.1:0-2461 GCA_964579735.1 uncultured Oscillospiraceae bacterium
CCATATTGCCAGAGGCCATATCCGTTGCGCTCGTACTTCGAGATCTCGAAGGGAATCCGAGCTCATTCAAGCACGGTTCGCGAATCGGCCTCCGTACGCCTGCGGAAGAGAAAAGCCGAAAGTGCGGCGGCGAAAACCAGAAGAACCGCGGACAGCGCGAACGTCCCGTGCATCCCGAGGATCCCGAGCGCCGTGGCGCCCAGCAGTGCTCCCGCGAATCCCGCCACGCCGTTCACGGCATACAGCGTCCCCATGTAGACCGTCCGGTTCCGCTCCGGAGCGTAGCCGTACATGAGCCCGAGCATCGACATGTTCATCCCCGAGACCATCGCGCCGGTGGCGATGGCGGAGAGCGGCAGCATCAAGGGAGCGGTGGAGGGGTTCGTGAAGACCCAGAACACGCAGCTGACGGCCTGCAGCAGGACCAGCCAGAAGAACAGGGCCATCCAGGACGTGCGGTCGGCGACCTTCGCCCAGAGACGAGCGGAAAGGACGCTCACGGCGGCCATCCCGGCCGTGTACAGCGCGGCGACGGTGTAGTCGAGGCCGAGCCCGGATATGAGGTAGACCGATGTGAAGGGAATGCCGACCTGGTAGCCGAGGCTCCATGCCGTGATGACGAGCAGGAGCCTGCGGTAGCGGGGATCCTTGAAAGGCAGCACGAACGGGTCGCGCAGCCGTGGCGGGTCGGTCTGGCGGGGGTGCGGGATCTCGCGCATGCGGGAGAAGGTGGCGAAATTCACGAGGGCTAGGACGAAGACGACGCCGAAGAGGACCGTGAACCCGGTGATGGAGTCCCCCCGGTTCTTGAAGACATCGAGCACGACGCCCATGGACAGGGAGACGAGGGTGCCCAGCCCGATGACCACCCCTTCGCGGCGTGCGAAATAGCGGGCGCGTATGGGAAGCGGCGCGATGTCGGAGATCCAGGCCACCGCGGACGGCAGCATGAAGAACTGGAGCAGGTTCCCCGCCAGGTAGAGGAGGAGGAGCGTCCCGATGCGCGCGGCCGGGTTCCGCGTAAGGTAGGGGATGACGATGGGAGCCGCGAGCATCAGCCGCCCGGCGAAGGCGCACAGCACGATCAGGAGCTTCCGGTGCGGGAGCCGTTCGAAGACGATGGACGACAGTGCGGCGACGAGTCCCGCCAACACCGGGACGGCTCCGATCAGACCCGCCGTCGCATCGTCCGCGCCATAGAGACGCGCCAGCCCGGCGATGAAGGCGCCTCCGGTCATCATGCCGATGGTCCGGGCGGTCACGCCTTCGAAGATGGACATCGTCCGCGCGCGCTTCATCTCGATCCGATCGGGTGCGCTCTCGGGGTAGAACGAAGCCTGGAAACGTTCCCTGAATCTTCCCTTCATTTTCAGCGGAGCCAGTCGACCAGGAAGGGGAAGGCCTTCTCCCCACCGATCTGGTGATCCCCTATGAAGACATCGACATCGACCCTGTCCTCTGCATCCAGAAGCGCATATACCTTTCGGATCCGTTCGTGGGCCAAGTGGAAAGCCTGGATCGGGAAGATGGGGTCCTCGGTCCCGGACTCCATCAGGAGCGGACGAGGCGCGATCAGGGAGAGGATGTCCGGCAGCTCCGCGTGGCGGACCAGTCCGGGAACGAAATTGTCGATGCAGTGCTCCATGGCCATGACGCTGTCATGGAACGTGTTGGCATAGCCGCTGACGACCGCGGCCTTGATGCGGTCGTCGACGGCGGCGGTGAACGAGCAGACGAGTCCTCCGCCGGAAATCCCCATGCAGCCGATCCGTGTGCCGTCGACGTCCTTCCGGGACTCCAGGTAGTCGATCGTGCGCATGGTTTCCGCGACCCGCATGCCGGCCATGGTCCTGCCCATCATCAGCAGAAACGACGACACGCGGTCGCAGGAACTCGACCCGAGCGGTTTGTTCCGATCCTCGGCCAACCTGCGGTCCCCGAATCCGAGGATCTCCGGCACGATGACCAGGAACCCCTTGTCGACGAGGCTCAAGGCGAAATTCTTCTGGTACCCCGGGTCGCCGCGATTCTCCGTGCCGTCCGGAAGGAGTCCTACGATCTCCCGGCTTCCGTACCCATGCCCATGGCAGGCGACCACGGCCGGGTGCTTGAGACGGCCGTCCGAAGGAATCAGGACGTAGGCCAGCATGTCGAGGCCGGTGAAGGTGGTGAAGGAAACCCGCTGTCGGGTGTAGCCTTCACAGGCCGTCTCCTCGAGCAGCTGCGGGTCGAGAGCGGGCTTGTCTTCCTTCCCGATTCCGAGGTCTCCGAGGAAAGCCTGCCGAAGATCCTGCCGCCACTGTTTCCATTGTTCGGCATTCTCCGCCTTGAAGGAGTACTCAGGTGGAGAGTCGCGATAGAGCCGCTCCAGGAATCCGTCAGGGCGTTCGTTCATGGGTCTTCTCTCCTTTGCCGTGCGGGCCTCGTGGACCGATCCGAGTCGTTCTGGTATATCATTATA
>CAZOHH010000060.1:2561-5099 GCA_964579735.1 uncultured Oscillospiraceae bacterium
GCGGTCTACTCCCCGAAATGGATCTCCACCCACTACACGATGCTCGAGTTGAAATCCATGGAGATCGACCCCCGAAGCGCCTCCTACCAGGCTGGGCTCCGAAGCCTGCTCGATTCCCTGTGGGGCTCGGGCGGTGGCTTCGACAAGAGGTGCATGCGCGACCTCTGCGTCGCCGCGATGCTCCTCGGGCTCGCCGCATACGGGCATGCCGACCCTGCGGTGCTCGACGGAATCGTCGGCCGCCTCCTGGACCACACGATGCCCGATGGCGGCTGGAACTGCTCGTGGGACAGTACGAAAACGGTGAAGAGCTCCCTCCATACCACGATCTCCGTCCTCGAGGCGTTCGAGGACTATCTCGCATGCGGTCGTGGGAACCGCGCGGACGACGTGCGGCGAGCCATCCCGGACGGCGAGGAGTTCGTGTTGAAGAAGCGGCTCTTCCGCTCCGTCTCGACCGGCCAGGTGATCCGCCCCGACTTCCTCGTCGCGCATTACCCGCCGCGCTGGCACTACGACGCCTTCCGCGCCCTCTTGTATTTCGCCCGCGTGCGTCGGCCCTTCGACGAGCGCATGGGCGAGACCCTGGAGAGCGTGAAGCAGCAGATGGAGAAGGGTTGGATGGCGAAGGGATCCCAGTGGGGCGGGCTGATCCACTTCCCCCTCGAAACGACGCGCGCGGGGCGGTTCAACACGCTGCGCGCCCTCTGCATCCTCCGGTTCTACGACCCTGAAACCTTCCTGGACCGGATGGAGAAGGACGTGCCTACGCTGGACTGCTAGAATCTACATGACAGGACCGTATCAACCTTGCACCGCACCGACGAAACAGGAGGATTCCACCATGATGCATTCACGCTCGTCCGCAAGACCCGTCCGAAGGATCCACCGCACCCTGGCCGCACTTCTCCTTCTCTCGCTGCTTCTTGCACTGTCTGCCTCCCCTTTGTCGGCAGCATCGACGAACGATGCCTACTACCAGTCGAAGATCGCGGAATTGAAGGCTCAGGCCGAAGCGGACCATTACCGCTTCATCGACCTCGGCACGGGTGGGTTCGATGCGGCGATCGCAGCGGACATCCTCGAAAACGACGGCAAGGTGATCGAGCCGGAGCCGGTCGGTTCGGTCACCGTCCACGTGCTCGAGCCCGATACGGGGAAGCCCGTTCCCGGTGCGCTGGTCGTCCTGACCGCGAGCCTTTCCAGCTACACCTCCTCGGGGACCTCCTCCACGCAGACCGCGAACGCCTTCCTCTCGATCAACCTGGGCGAGACCGATTCGAACGGCCGGGTGGTCTGGGAGAACCCGCTGTTCTATCACAGCAAAATCGGCTCGACCGGCGAGGACCCCACAGAGAAATACATCGGCCAGCTGGCCTCCGCCGTCGGTTCCGTCGATGACGGCGCAAGGATCGTAATGACGACGAACGCCGCGGATGTCACCTATACGCCGGAAGGAGACGCGGGACTCGGCATCTCCCTGCTCGTCAAGGACAAGGTCATGGACGAGACGGCCTTCTTCGACGCGGTGAAGGCGCTCGATGGGATCAAGAAACCGGACGAGGCCATCTATACGCTGTTCAATTCCAAGTACGTGATGTACACGGACGACTCGCCGATGCACCTCTATACAGGATCGAACATGGACGCCTTCCAACCCCTCATCGACCGGAACGAAGGGGTCTGCACGGTCGGCGAACTCCGCGAGTACATCGCGGCGCAGCGCGCGCTCCTGGACGAACGCTTCACGAAACGCAGCTACCGGTCTCTCGGCGATTACACCCCCTCGTACGAGATGTATTTCAAGGCCCCAGTGGAGACCACTTCGACCTACAAGGACGGCACCAAGACCACGGACCGCAGTTCCCGGGCCGTCTATGTCCAGTACTTCGGCGGGGTCGCGGCGGACAAGGGAGTCGCCATCCCCTCCTTCAACTTCTACTACCGCATCTACGCCTACCACCCCGACTACGCTTCCGGCGAGAGCATCGGCGCCTATGTCGACCAGGACCTGATCGACAAGGACGTCTCCTTGACGCTGCACTTCTCCAAGGACATGCCGCCGGTTGCCGCCGGCATGACCACCGCGACGCTCTTCGGCCGTCTTCTGGACCCTTCGGGAAAGGCGGTCACCGGCGCCCGCGTGTATCTGGACGGCACGTCCCAGTATCGCGTCACCGGGTCGGACGGAGCCTGGTCCTTCGCCGGCCTGGAGCCCGGCACCAAGGCGAACCTTCTGGTCGCCATGACCGAAGGCGACCGTCCGACGGCGGTCAAGGCCTTCTGGAACGGGGCCACGTATGATAGCGACGAAATGGACCTCCCGCTGCTCGCCAACACCAGCTACCGCATCAATCTCGGATCCGCCGGGAGCTCCGGAGGGACCGGCGGCTTCCTGAAGTATCTGGTCTACTTCGGAATCTTCCTCCTCTTCGTCTTCCTCCTGGTCGTGCTCCTGCTTCTGGCAGGACGTCGCAAGAAGAGGCGTCTGGCCGTCTCACCGGCGGCACCCGTCGCATATGCCGCTCCGGTGGCGCC
>CAZOHH010000060.1:5199-14443 GCA_964579735.1 uncultured Oscillospiraceae bacterium
GCCTCCGCCTGCCCTTCCTGCGGACGCTTCAACCGGTCCGATGCCATATTCTGCGCAGCGTGCGGCGGGAAGGCGAAGTAGGGTCGACTACATGGTCTGCACGTTTTCCGGCGGCGCTCCGTAGAACAGGGAATCGACGGCGCGCGGGGCGGCTCAACACGCTGCACGCGCGCTGCATCCTCCGGTTCGACTACCACACCGATCGGATCCCATAGGTCTCGATCTTCGTGTAATGTAGGAAACCGCCGACGGATTCCATGTAGATTCCGTCGCACGCCGCATCCGGGTAGATGTTGCAGGACATCACCGTCTTGTAGTCGTCGGCATAGACCTCGATGGAGGAAGTGTCCAGGAAGATATGCAACCGCACGAGTCTGCGGCCGGTGGTTCGCAGGGCCCTGGTGCAGACGCCGCTTGTCCATTGATCCGACCGGCTGCGGTCGAGGCTGATCTCGGAGTGCATGAAATCGAGTGCGACCTTCGTCGAATGGTCGTGGCCGACGCGGAGGAACAGATGCATGGCCATGCAATCCGACTCCTCCTGGTCCAGATCCACCAGGATCTCGCAGCTGACTCCATCTCCAGCCTTTATCGCCATCCGCCCGTCCGGTCCCAATATGCCGTTTTCATAGATCGTCGGCTCGTCCCGCAACGAGGTCAGCTCGTCGATCGGTTTGAAGGTCAGCCGGCCGTCGTTCGGATCCAGGTCGACGACGCGCGGCAGGGTCATCGCGCCACACCAGTTCTCCTTCATGGTAGGACCGTAGTCCTTGAACCAGGGCATCCAGTCCCAGCTGTTCGCCCACGCGATCATGATGCGCCTTCCATGGATGTCCAACATGGATTGGGGAGCATACGCGTCGAACCCGCAGTCGACCTCCCCCATCGTGCCGTAGTCCAGTCTTGCGCTCCCGTAGTCCAGGTCGCCGACGAGGTAGACCGCCTTCCGCAACCCAGCATGCACGGGGGAGACCACGAGAACATCCCTTCCGCCGATCTCGAACACGTCCGGGCATTCCCACATTGAACCCAGGTCGCCCTGGCTCTCCGCAAGGGTACCGGCGAACTCCCAGTGGAAAAGATCGTCCGACTGGTAGAGGACCGCTTTGCCGCACCCATCCTTGCATGTTCCCAGGACCATGTACCACTTCCCATCATGGCACCAGACTTTCGGGTCCCGAATATCGCAGGATCCTACCGGGGGAAACTCACGGACGACGGGATTGTCCGGATGCTTGTCGAAAGCGATTCCATCCGTGCTGATCGCCAGGCACTGCGTCTGCAGGGCCCTCTCTCCGAGTCGGGTCGTTCCCGTATAGAAGACGTACAGCTCGCCGTTGTGCTCGACGGCGCTTCCCGAGAATATGCCGCCCGTCGGGTGGTCATCATAGGGTTCGCTGGGGGCCAATGCAATCGGGAGATGCTTCCAATGAAGCAGGTCTTCGCTGACGGCATGCCCCCAATGCATGCTGCCCCACTCGGGAGAGTACGGGTGGAACTGGTAGAAAAGGTGATACTGTCCTCGGAAGTGGATGAATCCATTGGGGTCATTCATCCAGAAGGCTTCCGGCATGAAGTGATAGCGTTGCCGATACCTGGCTCCGTCCATGCCTTCCCTCGCATCGGCGACGGATTGTTCCGCCCTGCGCAGTCTTTCGGCGTGCCTTTTCTTGTCCATCTTTTTCTCCATTCGGGGAAATGCACGTCGCCTCGGCGGATTTCGGAGTCCTATCCGAATCGCTTCGTCGTCTCCCGCATCCGCTCGATCACCTTCACTCCGAAGGGGCAGCGCTCCTCGCAGTCGCCGCATTCGATGCAGTCCGCGGCTCGGTTCGGGAGCGCACCGTAGTGGGCGCGCACCGTCGGCGGCACCTGTTCCTGCATGGACGCGAGATCGTCGTACTTGTTCACCATGGCGATGTCGATCCCGACCGGGCAGGGCGAGCAGTGCCCGCAGTAGGTGCACTGACCTTTATACCGATGCTTCGGGGCATTCGCGAGGACGGAAGCGTAGTCCTTCTCGGCTTCGGTGGCGGTCTCGTAGGCAGCCGCCGCGTCCACGTGCGCCACGGTTTCGAATCCGACCAGGACGGACGCCACCGCTGGCCGGGTCAGCGCGTAGTGGAGGCACTGGACCGGGGTGAGCGCGACGCCGAAGGGAGAAGCGTCGGAGTCCAGTAGGCGACCTCCGGCGTACGCCTTCATGACCGTGATGCCGACGCCTTCGCGTTCGCAGACTCGGTACAGTTCGTCCCTCTCCGGAGCGATGCCGCCCAGCCCGGCGTCCTCGTAGGACGCGACGTCGAACAGACGGTCGATCTCCTCGCTGGCAGGAAGCATGTCGAAGGCCGGGTTCAGGCTGAACAGGACCATCCCGATATCCCCGCTTTCGGCGGCAAGCCGCGCCACGCGCGGGTTGTGCGTGCTCAGTCCGATGTGTCGGATCGTGCCCTGCTTCTTCAGCTCGAGAGCCAAGCGGTAGACATCTCCGTTCAGGACGACCTCGTAGTCCTTCACCTCGTCCACGAAATGGAGCATCCCGAGGTCGATATAGTCCGTCTCGAAACGTGCGAGCATGTCCTCGAAGGCCGCCCTTACCCGCACGACGTCGCGCGTGCGGTCGTACTGGCCGTTCAGCCAGGTCGCCCCGAGGTGCCCCTGGATGAACCAGCGGTTCCGCCGGCCGCGGAGTGCGGCGCCCAGCATCGAGCGGATCTCCGGGTTGGGCATCCAGCAGTCCAGCAGGTTCATCCCGAGTTCGTCGCATCGGTCGACGACGGCCCGCACCGCAGCCGCGTCCTGGCGTTCGAGCCACTCCCCGCCCAGACCGATTTCACTGACTTCGATGCCGGTTCTACCTAGTGCACGATATTTCATGACGGCCTCCTCGTCTTCTAGAAACTGATCGGGACCGGAGGGGTGACGCAGCTCTCGACTTCGACGAGTGCGGGCTTGCGGTCGTCCGACGCGGTCGCGTAGAAGAACCCCCGGTGGTTGGCCGCGCCTCCGACCTGGCCGTTCCGATCCAGGCAGATCAGGGCCATGTTGTGCACCTCGCCGTGCCCAGCCAGCCGAGCATGCAGGTTCTGGACGGCCTCTTCGGCGGCGAGTTTCGGGGGTATCCCGCGACGCATCCTTTCGACCGCGTCGAAGCAGAGGCAGCCGCGCATGATGTCCTCGCCGAATCCGGTGGCCGCGGCGGCACCGACCGCGTTGTCCGCGTAGAACCCGGACCCGACAAGGGCGGAATCCCCCACCCTTCCCCGCATCTTCAAAGCCTGACCGCTCGTCGACATCGCGACCACGATGTCGTCGTTCCGGTCGAGCACCAGGACTCCGACCGTATCGTGGTTCGGTACGTCCGCGCCCTGCGCTTTCCACTCCTCCAGTTTATCCAGCCAGCGCACCCGCGCCTCGGGACTCAGCATGTCCGCACGCTCGCACCCGAAGGAATCGGCGAAATCCGCCGCCCCGCGGTCGATCAGCACGTGGTGCCGGCACTGGTTCATGACGAGCCGCGCGACGCGGACCGGGCTCCGGAAGCCCTCCAGTCCGAGCACGCTGCCCATGGCCAGGTCGCGACCCCGCATCATCGCCCCGTCCAGGGACATCTCCCCGTGGATATTGGGCCAGCCGCCGTATCCGACGGATTCGACCTTGGCGTCGTCTTCGACTGCCGATGCGACGGCTTCCGCGACGCTTTCCGCGTCGATGCCTTGTCGCAGCATCGCGGCACCATCACGGACGGGCCGCTCGGAGAAAGGCCAGGTCGATATCAACGCCCATTTCCCATTCATTCGTGCTGCTCCTTGTCGAATGCCCAGACGAGCGCCTCGCCCCCCCGGACCGCTACCTGTGCCGATACGTCACCCCAGCATGGTTCGGGAGAACTCCAGGGCCAATCGGGCTTCCTCGTCCATCCCGGCTTCATCGGCCCCTTGGCTCAAGTCCCGCCACACCTTGATGTCGGAACCGACCGTTCCCCCCATTCGGACGAAGGGCTCCATGACGATGCATCCATCATACCCGATTCCGCGCAGGGCTTCGCCGATTTCGCGCCACGGCATCCTGCCCTTTCCCGGCACCCTGCGGTTGCATTCTCCCGTATGGAAATGCCCGAGCAACGGCCCCGCCGTGCGGATGGCCTCCCCCATGCCGTCCTCCTCGATGTTCATGTGGAACGTGTCCAGCATGACCCGGGCGGCGGGGTGGTCGACCTCCCGGACGAACGCGACGGCTTCGGCCGCGGTGTTGAGGAGATACCCCTCGAACCGGTTGAGGGCTTCCAGGCAGTAGTCCACGCCGCATTCCCCTGCGAGGTGGGCCATCTCCCGGACGCCGGCGATGCTCCTCGCGCGGTCCCCGGGTTTGTCGACCGGACGGGAATAATCGACGGGCCAGTACGAGTAGATACCGCCCCCCAGCACGTGGATGTCCAGGATTTCGAGCCGCTGGAGAAGATCCGCATAGAACCGCTTCGCCTCGGCACGGACCGAAGGGTCCGCGGAACCCAGGTTCTGGCCGGCGCTCGGCCCGTGTCCGCACGTGAGCGCGATGCCGTGAGTTTTCGAAAGCGCTCTCAACTCACGGAGTTCCGAGATTCCCATGGAGGGCAATGGGGTCGCGGCGATCTCGAGGACGTCGAACCCGAGACGGGCCGCCTTCTCGATGTAGGGCCGATAGTCGGCTTTCCATTCCTGTTCCCAGTAGGCGTAGTAGATCCCGTGCTTCATTCCGCTCCGTTCATTCGCGGGCCGCTTCGGCCATGGCCAGCAGGTTCGCCGCCGGCACGTTCGGCAGGATCTCCTCGTGGCTCGGGGAGACGATCAGGTTGGGACCCAGGACGGAGCGGACCCGGCGCACCTCGTCCTTGATCTGCTGCGGTGTCGCGTTCACGAAGAAGGTCTGGGCGTCGATGCCCCCCACGAAGGCGAGATCCCCCTTGTACTGGGCGAGGCTCTTCGCGTCCATCCCGCTGGCCGCCGCCTGGATCGGGTGCAGGACCTGCACGCCCGCGTCGATGAGGTCCGGAATCACCCGGTAGATGGACCCGCAGCTGTGCAGCATGACCGTCTTCCCATGCCGGAGCCCGATGGCGGCCAGACGGCGGAAGGACGGCAGCACGAACCGGCGGAACAGTTCGGGAGACAGGAACAGGTCCAGCTGGGTGCCGAAGTCGTTGCCGAAGAACATCGTGTCGGCCCGGTCTCCGAGTCCTGCGAAGAATCGCTCGTTGGCCTCCGCGTAGAAATCCGCCACGCGCTCGGTCACCGCATCGACGACCGCCTGGTTCTCGTGCATCTGGACGAAGTAGTTCTCCATTCCGAAGAAGTCGGCGACGATGTGGAAGAAGGGACACCACATCCCCGTGAACACCATCTTGTCCTGGAAGCCGTCGATCCGGTCATAGGCCGCCTGGCAGTCGATATGCTTCGGGTCGGGCCACGGATAGCGGTCCAGGTCGCGTGGGTCCTCCGTCTCGGCGAAGCAGCCTGCGGAGCCGAGGTTCGCGGAGTGCTCGATCCCCCACCCCGTATCGAACATCGGGCGGCCTTCCGGGTGCTTGTAGAACTCGTCGCCCATCACCCAGCGGCAGTCGTCCCGAAGGAACGTGAAGATGGCCTCCCGCGTCGGCTCGATCCCGAAGGCGGCGGCGTGCAGCGGCAGGGTCGCGTCGTTCGGGTGGCCGGTCCACATGGCACCGGTCCCATCGCCCTTTCGAGCGAAGATCGCCCGGCACTTATCCCTTGAGTTCGAATGTCTCATCCTGCTCTTACCTCGCTGGAACTGCCGCCTATCCTGCTACAGTCGGAATCTTCCGGGTTTTGTCCGGAGAAGTGCCGTCGAGGAATCTCGTCAGGTTCCTGCCGAAATACTTCTCCTTGATGGACGCTTTGTCCTCGATCGACCCTTCGGCGCAGAGCTGATCGATGAGACCGCTGTCCCTTTCCACCCACGCCCTCGTCCATTCGACGGGATAGTCCCTCGCGCTTCCGTCCGAACCGAAGAGGAGGTTGTCCTCGATATCATACCCGACGGTGAAGAGCTTTCGGATCAGTTCCTCCCGATAGATCCGCGGGGTGCCGGGCGTGGTGTCGATGAACATCTCGACGCCTGTTCCGGCCCGGACCCTATGGGCATGCAGCATCTTCCCGTAGACTGCGATGCACTCATCCAGCCAGGGCCAGGACGCATGCGCGAGCGAGAACCGGATTCCCGGGATCTCGAGAAGCCCTTCGTACGCGGCGGGGCGAGTGAAATCGGACGAGGGCAGACCGTCCCACAGGATGCCGGAGTGGAATAGCACGGGGCGGCCGGATCGGGCGATCTCGTCGTACGTCTTCATCGCGCGGGGGTCGCAGGGGGCGTGGCGCGAAGGGATCACCTTGAAACCTTCGGCGCCCATAGCGCAGGCCATGCCGACCTGGTCCACGGCGTCCACTTCCGTCGGGTCGATCCAGAAGAAGGGGTGGATCCGCCCGGGCTCGCCGACCCAGGCCATCAGCGACGACATGCGTCTTTCGGGCGATTTCGCCTCTCCGGACGGCAGGCAGCCGCTGGGCGGGGCGGAAATCAGGACGCCCCCCTCCATGCCGGCCTGCTCGAGCTTTCCAAGAAGCCCCTCGCGGTCTGGAACACCGCCGTCGATGTTCAAGTCGTCGTTCAGGTGGATATGCCCGTCGATCATCTTCGACCCGACCTCCTCTTCCCTATCGCAGGTCAGTCGCGGTGGGCTTCAGATTCTTTCGCCGCCGGTGATGTCGGACCCGCCATGGAGCTGCGGATAATAGCTGAAGAAGCGGTATGCCGGCGTCTCGTCGAATTCCATCTCGATCACGGCGACTCCGGCATGCGGATCGGGCGAAGTCTTCGGAAGGTTCTTCAGCAGGATCCTGTGGCCGCGATGTTCGAATTCCACAGGGGTCCCGTCCCGGACCAGACGGACGGACTTCGGAGCGGTCAGGTATCCGCCGAGTCCCATTTCCCCGCCCGATGGCCAGATCCAGTTCCACAGGAATACCGAACGCCCATCGGCGGAGGCTGAAGCGGACGTCACGCCGTTCCCCCCGAAGGAGCTCTCGGTCCAACCCCTGCTCTTCCGCAACCGCCCATAGACGGCCCTTCCGTTCTCCGCGAGCCAGGCTCCGACCTCCGTCAAGGGCTCGACCGCGTCCGCCGGGACAGACCCGTCGGGAGCCGGGCCGATGTTGAGCAGCAGGTTACCCCCGCCGGTCGCGCAGGTGTTCAGCATCTTCAGGATGCGCTGGGCGTTGTAGGCATACGGCGCCGCCTGTTGGCTGTCGACGTATCCCCAGCTGATGCCGTTGAAGGTCATGCAGGCCTCCCAATCCCGGTCGGACGCGGTGATGTGTTCCTCCGGCGTGCCGAAGTCCTCGGGGAGGTGGCTGCGGTCGTTGATGATCAGGTCGGGCTGCAGTGCGCGCATGTGCTGGTTCAACTCCAGCGAATCCCAGCCTTCCCACGACTCCATGGGAAGCGCGACGTCGTACCAGAGGATGTCGATCTTCCCGTAGTTCGTCAGCAGTTCGGTGTTGAGGTCCCGGATATACTGCGTGTACCGCCGACGGGCCTCGGTGTCGAAGGCGCAGCGCCAGCTGTCGGGGTGATGCCATTCCATGAGCGTGGAGTAGAACCCGATGCCGAGTCCGAATTCACGGCAGGCGTCGACGAACTCGCGGACGATGTCGCGCTTCGGGCCGTAGTTCACCGAGTTGTACGGATTCACCTTCGAGTCCCACAGGCTGAACCCCTCGTGGTGGCGGGTCGTGAGCACCATGTACTTCATCCCGGCCTTCTTCGCCAGCGCCGCCCACTCGCGCGGGGCTCCCGGCTTCGGCTGGAAGGACTCCGCCAGTTTCTCGTATTCCGGAATGGGGATGTTCTCGCAGGTCATCGCCCACTCATGCCGCCCGAGCTGCGAATACAGCCCGAAGTGGACGAACATGCCGAAGCGGGCTTCCCTCCACCAGGACATGCGTGCGTCGCGCGTCGATGCGGTCCATTTCTCGTACTCGGGCTTCGAAAGCTTCGGGCTCATGAGGACACCTCCGGGTTCACTGCGGGTTCGCCTTGTCGTCAAGCCCATCATAGCCCCGGAATCCGATTCGAGACATGGATTAAACGGACGAAAACATACACCGGATAGGAGTGGTCTCCGACGCCGCAAAGAAGGCGATCCCCCGGGCTTTCGCCGGGAGGATCGCCCTGGGATGCGGTCCGGTGCGTGGGCTGGCTCTACATGGTCATCGGGACGAGCAGCTGCGGATTCAGCATTCCGAAGATCATGGCGATATGGGCGACGACCAGGAAGATGCCGACGAAGGTGGCGTGCAGCTTGAGCTTTCCGGTCTCGTCGCGCTTGCGGCCGATGGCGCCGACCTCGAGCAGGAACATGCCGAGGAACGGGATGACGCCGGCCAGGTAGAAGCCCACCGCGATGACGTCGAACGGACCTCTCCACAGACCGCCTGCGGTGATGGGGATGACGGCCGTAGCGAAGAGATACAGGAACACGCCGAGGAAGTAGAGTCCCGCGAAGATTCCCGTGAAGCGGTTCAACTTCTTCGCCGTGCCGGACAGGTTGCGCCCGAACAGCACGATCAGTTCGGTGATGGCGAGCGGCTCGGCGCAGATGACGGGGATGGCCATGAACAGGATCAGGTTCCAGGGCTGGTTGGTGGCAAGGAGCTGCATATAGTGGGTCATCGTCTCGGCCATTTCATGATACCTCCTGTGTTTGATTATTGGGGTCGAGCCCAATATATCGGAGGAATGTGGAGATTCTATGCAGAGCGTCGAGGGGCCCGGGTTTCCTTCCCGTGTTGCCCCACACGTCGTCGGGAAAGGTATAATCGAAGCGTACGGCCCCTTGAAAGAGCCAATACAAAGGAGATGCCGACATGGACTTCATGGAAATCGTCCAAAAGCGCTATTCGGTCCGGAAATACACGGAGGAACCGGTCGGAGACGACCTGCTCGCGCAGATCCTCGAAGCGGGGCGGCTCGCCCCGACGGGCGCGAACTACCAGCCGCAGCGCCTCATCGTCATCCGACAGAAGGACGGCCTCGAACGGCTCAAGAAAGGCGCCAACGTCTACGGTGCGCCCCTCGCGATCCTCGTCTGCGCGGACCACGATGACGTATGGAAGCGCCGCTACGACGGCAAGACGCTGACCGACATCGACACCAGCATCGTCACCACCCACATGATGCTCGAGGCGAC
>CAZOHH010000061.1:0-12511 GCA_964579735.1 uncultured Oscillospiraceae bacterium
GCGCCTCCTGCAGGCGATACCCAGACGTATTCTTCGAATCGCAACCCTGTTATAATTGCCTTCACTTGGAACCGACAATCCATCAGGGCGAGGGATGAAGAATGCAGATCCTGCAGCAGAGCTTCGGGGAGAAGAACGTTTGGATCGACGTCATATCCTTCTACAACCGGAAGTGGAAGCGCTATTCCATGGGATTCCACGCGCACGGCCGCCTGGAAGTCATGTATGTCCGAAAGGGCCGTTGTCTCGTCGAAACAGCGAATACGAGCTACCGCCTCAAGGAGAGGGACGTCATCCTCTTGAATTCGAACGTGCCGCACCGCCTCGAGGTGGAGGACTTCTGCCACATCATGAATTTCGAATTCGGATTGTCCAGAGAGGGCGGAATCCTCAGCACAAACGACCTCAGAATCGAGAACTCCGAGCTGTCGATCACCGCGGACCCGGAGGTCGCGGTCCTGCACGATACAGAGGACCTCGACCAACTGGTCGCAGGAGAGCTTTTCGAGTTGTTCTCCCATGACCGCCACTCCGAGATCGTCCAGCTCTATTTCAAGCTCATCCTGCTGAAGATAGTCCGTCTGGACGCCATCGCGAGAAGCACATCCGTCCACAGGACCTATATCGACGAAATCATCCGGTACATCCACACCAACTACGGTTCCCCCTTCACCATCGAGAATCTGGCTAAGCACATGTGTCTCAGTAAGGTCTATATCCACAAGATCTTCAAGAAGGCTATGAACGTCACCATCATCCAGTACACGATCAGTATCCGGATTGAAAAGGCGAAGGAACTCCTCGAGTCCACCAACATGCCAATCACAGACATCAGCATGCACGTCGGCATGAATAGCCGGCAGTATTTCTCCATGGTCTTCAAGAAGGAGACCGGGTCCTCCCCTGCCGAATACCGAATCAAAGCGAGCAACCACTATGAGTTCGACAGCCGCGTCAAGGCGGAGGAGTATTTCATTCCAAAAGTTCCGGTCCGTCGAATGGTATGAACCAGGCGGAGAACCGGGTTGAGTATTCCCCTTCGATATCGGAGTCCATGTCCACCTTGAAAATGTGGTCCGCATGTTCAGGCTGAATCTCAATCCTCCAACCCTGCCAGGCGGAAGCATACGTCTTGCTGCCGAGAATCGGCGTGGTGGCGACAGCCCCCCCTTCGATCCCGGCGGACGCGCTCCAGTGCGTGCCGATGTCGTTTTGCAGGCGGCCAATCCCGCCATCGAACTGCTGGACGGTCACAATCAGCGTACCGCCTTTCTGGTTCGAGGGGATGACGCCCTGAATCTGGTAGACGCGCGTCGGTTCATCCTCCGCAGAGGTTTCAAGGGAGGATAGCTCGACGCGCCGCGATTCCTCCGGAAACCCCGCACCCATGACCGATGACTTGAAATCCCCTTTCATGGTAGTGGCAGTTCCTCTGGGCACGACCTCGAGGAGGACGATGTCGAAAGGACGGAGCACCAGGGAAGGCATCGAACCCGTCCGTGCATCTCTCTCCCACTTCACGCGTTCTGGATGCCACTGATAGACGTCCCACTCCACACCTTCGGGAAGACCCCATTGGGGTCCCAGTGTCAGTTCCAGCAGAGAGTCGCGCCACACGCAGTTGAAAAGGGAGATGAACGCCCGTTCACCATCGCTGCCGCAGTACCCGTAGGGCTCCGTTCTCCAGGGGTCCCCGAGGATCCTGACACAGTTGCGAATGCAGCCCGATGCGCTTTCAAAGAGACGGCCCCACGTTCCAAGCGTGCGGCATTCCATCGCACCGGGCCAATCCGGGTGCCCCCATGGCTGGAACAGGTTGCTACCTCGCATCATGTCCATCAGCATGCCTTCAACCCATCGTTCCCGACCGATGGAGCTGTTCCACGCCCAGTCTGAAAGCCAGAAGCCGAGCGTGTCCCTTCCGAGGGCGGGCACGTCCGCGCACCATGCAGATCCTTGGTCCAGGGTCAGAATCACCCCATCCCTGGCATATCGCGTGGGCTCTGCCGCGGGGGAGCACGACTCCATGTGTAGTCCCGACTCGAACAGCGTATCGACATGGGGCAACCACCATGGAGAACGGTATCCCCAGTAGAGCATGATGAACACGTCCGGGCAGGAGCGGTCGAAAGCTTGGAAATCCTGAATCAGGCTGTCATGGATCGCCTCCGTGGAATAGATGCCGGGAAGGTGCTCGTGATTGGGATTGTGGCAGGTGCTCATGCAGTTGTCGAATTTCAGAAGCCGGACTCCGTTCTCTTTTAAATGGTGTATGAAAGCATTACGGAAAAGGCTCCTGAAAGGGTCAGAGGCATGGCAGAAGGTCTCGCGGAGCATCGTGTCCTGGTTCACGGCGTCATATGCTGCGAAATCGTAGGTCCGGCATGCTGCGACCACTGGATTAGCTCCGATGCCCCACCGGCCCATCGAACTGTCGATCCATAGACCGGGGGCCATCCCCAGTTCCTTGATCCGGTCGAAGGACGTAGCGAGCCCATCTGGAAATCTATCGGGAATCGTTCGGATGAAATCTCCATGGACATCCGCCCAGAAATCGATGGAGAAATAATCGAAGGCAAACCCCTCTTCCAAGAGGACGGGTTCCAGCCGGCGGAGGTTGTCCAGGACGATCTTCTCCGACTCCCAGATTCCCTCCCGCTCCAGCTCCTCCTGAGGCCACGCGCCAAAAGGCTCATAGATTTTCACAATGCCCTCATGGTTCCTTAACCTCCTTCTCATGCGGCCGCCGATCAAACGTAGAAAGGATTTTCGCGCATCGCCCTTCGCCGCCATGCCGAGAACCGTCTCCATGGAGTCGAAGATGGCGCCGGAATCCAGAAGCACGCCAGGAAACTGGCGCAGCCTAACGCGCGAGCCTTCACCCGTTGCCCAACCCGCGGGGTGTGCGAGCGTCAGGAAGTGGTCGTCTCCGATATAGACCGGAAAACCTTTGTCACCGTCCGATGCAGGAGCGTCCGTATCGTATGCGCCGAGCCGGACATTCATGAGGCGCAGGGTTCGAGGAGTCCGGTTATTTATGCGGACCGTCTTGTGGAGGGTGGGTTCGTCCGCATTCCAGCGATAAGCGACTGCTGCATGGAATCGCCCGTCGCAGGACTCGAGTTCCACCCGCATCTCGCCCGCGGGTCCCTCCAGGACCGGAACGCATCGGATCACCTTCCATTCAGGCGTATCCAGAACCTCTCCGACCACGACGCACTGCTCGAATTGGCAACTCCAGAAGAGCGCGGAAGTGGACAGATCCCGGACATGAAGCGGATCAACTTCGTCGAGCCGGGAAGTTCTGCACGTATACCCACTCGCCTGGATTGCGATGACGTTGTCTCCGCCGAAATGGATCCACGTGTAGAGTCCGGATGTCGAATCGATCTCGAAGGATCCTGGCTCGTTCCACCGCGCGGATACCTCCCGCACGCCAATCGGCCGACCATTCAGGAATACGCGCATGGATTGGAAATCCATGAGCTCCATGCCGCCGAGGAGCAGCGTCACCTTCTTTCCCTTGCATTCCTCCGGCAGGAATACATGGGTCCGCGCCCAAAGGGTATGGTCCGCGGCGAATCGGGTCGCATCCATCGCATTCGGAGTCTGGGCGCCAAGCCAGTCCCGGTCGTGGAAGCCCGGATCATGGAAACCCTTGAGAAAACCGCTTTCCTGGTCTGGATCGCTTCCACTCGCGCCACTGTCGAGCACCTTCCATCCAGCAATCCAGGAGCGGTGGAACGACTTGTCGAAATCCGCGCCGAATTCCGGACCACAGCCCAGAGACAGTGTGCGCCCGCTAAGGCGGTTTTCCACCGACACCCCGACCAACCCCTGGGAGATGTCCAGGGAATACTCGAACAACGGTGAAACGAGCCTGACCTTGCATTCATCGAACTCGATCTGACAGCCTGACCTCTCCTGCATCGGAAACCCTCCCGCTAGTAGAATGACTTCGATTATAGGACCGTTTTCGGAGCACTCTTCGACTCTGCATCGCTTTTCGTTTGAATGGCGAGGATACCTTGCGGTTCGGACGAGGAAGAAAGGATTGTGACAATCCCCGCCGCTTCGAATGGCCTATAATCTGGCATGCACGCAGTCGTAAAAGGCAGCTGCATCAGAAAGGAGCCTCGAATGAATCACGTGGAGCGCTTCCGCCAATCCGTATCCAGAGGTTCAATCGACCGCGTGCCACTGGATTACTCCGCTACTCCCGAGATGACCCGTATTCTGGAGAAAAGCCTGGGGTACGATTGGAATTCCTTGCTCTACGGTCCGTTTGGCATCGACCGTCGCTCTGCGATGCCGGTCTACGTCGGCCCGACACCGAAGAGATACGAGGACGGAAGCTACGACAACATCTTCGGAGTGCGGATGGTGGACAAGAGCTATGGTTTCGGAACCTATGCGGAATCCGTCCATCACCCGCTGGCGGGAGCGACGCGGATCAAAGAGATCGAGCGCCACCCCTGGCCCACGTCCGCACAGTACGATTTCACCAGAATCCTGGAGCCGCTCGAGAAGTACCCTGATTATGCCTTCACCGTCGGATACCAGTCCATCGGCTGGTTCTCATGGGAGATGCGCGGAATGAGCCAGTTTCTGGAGGACCTCCTCCTCGAGCCTGAAATCGCGGATGCCATCGTCTGCATTGTTGCCGATCTCGCCTACGACTACTATCGGAACATCATCGAAACAGGAAAGGATCACATCGGCCGGAACTTCGTCTGCATTCACCTCGCCGACGACTGGGCGACCCAGTCCGGATTGCTGGTCAGCCCGACTATCTTTCGCACCTTCTTCAAGAGGCACTATCGGAGGATCATCGACTTGGCCCACGCCGCAGGGCTACTCGTCGAATTCCACTGCTGTGGCAGCGTCTTAGAACTGATTCCCGACCTAATCGACGCTGGAATCGATATCCTCAATCCCGTCCAGACGAGCGCGACGGGGATGGACCCGGTCTTACTGAAGCGCGAATTCGGCAAGGACATCACCTTCAGCGGAGGTGTCGATGTCCAAAAGGTCCTTCCCTTCTATCGTCGGCAAGAGGTGAAAGACGAGGTGAAGCACCTCCTCGACACGCTTGGCGAGGGCGGCGGATACATCCTCGCTCCGAGCCATGCCATCCAGGTCGGAACGCCTCCGGAAAACGTCGTCGCGATGTATGAAGCCGCACATGAATACTACGGGTTCGGAATGGACCTGTAATCGCACTTCCCCAACCGCATCGCCCGCAACGGGACAGCATCGCCCACGTCGGGACAATGGGACGATATTGTGCATCGTGGACTTTTCTCCACGACGTGCAGTACAATCCAGTCGAACAGGGTCTTCTGGGGAGGAAACGATGCTCAAGGTCATCATCGTGGACGACAATGTCCCGTCGGCGGACGGATTGGCACGAAGCATCGACTTCGAATCCGTTGGCTTCGAATGCGCAGGGGTCGCCTACAACGGGCGTCAAGCGCTCGAGCTGGTCCAGAAGCACCAGCCGAACGTCGTCATCACAGACGTCCGCATGCCCATCATGGACGGCCTCGAGCTCGCCAAGCAGTTGCGCGAGGAGTATCCCGGCATCGCCATCATGATACTTTCGGCCTACGACGAATTCGAATACGCGAAGACCGCCATCGATTACGGCGTCGCCGCATATCTTCTCAAGCCCCTCGATCCGAAGAAGCTTGAAAGTATCGTCGCTTTCCTCGCCGACATCAAGAACCGCATCGACTCCTTTTCCTCCGCTCTTTCCTCCGTCTCTGACCGCGGCAACATGGAGCGCCTCTATGTCTGCCTCCAGCATGCGGACAAGTCCGGAGCCGAAGCCTTCATCGCCGCCGTCCTCCACGCCGATGCCGCGCCATCCTTCACGGCGACCCAACGAGCGGCCGCTGCACTGGTCTCCTCGCTGCAGGACTTCGCGTCCCGCCACCTCCCCGCCGACCTGAACCCCTGCCCGGACCGAGAGGTACTTCTCGCCCGCGTCGGCGCTGAAAGCCGCCCGGACGGTCTCGTCCGGACCGCAACGGATCTCTCCGCCCGCATCTGCGAGGCTGTTGCCACCGCCCGCGACTCCACCACGCGTCACATCGTCGGGGCCATCGTCGCCTATATCGACCAGAACTTCACCGACCCGGACCTGACCTCGCGCCAGATCATGGAGCGCTTCAATGTCAGCCAGAGCTACCTTTGCCAGATCTTCAAGCGGTTCCAATGCACCGGTCTCAACACCTATCTCACGGAACTGCGCATGGCTCACGCAGCTCGTCTCCTTTCCGACCGAACCGTTCCCATCGCCGCCGTCGCGCAGCAGTGCGGCTACGCCGACCCCCACTACTTCTCGCGCGTCTTCCGCAAGTTCCACGGCCTTCCCCCCGCGGACTACCGCCGCCTGCACCTGCAGACCGCCAACGCATGCGCGTCCGTGGCCTTCGACGCCGAGGCCGTCGCTCCGTGAAGCTGGGGACGCGTCTCTTCATCCTGGTCTTCAGCTTCTACTTCGGCCTAACCACCCTGGGTGGCCTCGCCATCTATTTCATCGCGTATTCCATCAACCTCGGCCAGGTGAAATCCTATCTCTCCACGAATGTCCAGTACAACGCGGAGAGCACCGACAAGAGTCTTCTACGAATCTACGAGCTGCTGATCTACCCCGCCTATCTCCCGACCCTCTACGACAAGGCATTGGCCACGGACCCGGCCGATCTGAGCGAAGCGCGGCGCATCATCCTCCGGCGCGACCTCGAGACCCTTTTCGCCCTCAACACCTATGTGCCGCTCCGCACGTACTTCCCGACTTCGAACTACCTCTTCGCCATCGACAGCGGCGCTCCCACCGCTGTGCTCTTCGAGTCCGACAGCGGCTCGCCGATACGCACCACCGACCGGGTGAAGGACGAGCCGTGGTATCCGAAGGACGATGAGATCACCATCACCCCCGACCCCGATGGTCAGGTCGTCGTCTTCTCCCGCCGCGTTAACATCCTCGAAGGCGGGGTCCGCCACTTCGCCGGCGTCCTCGCCATCGAGCTCTCCAAGGGAGATCTCACGCTCGCCCAGGACGCCCACCCCGTCAGCAGTGCAAACCTGTTCTTCCTCAAGACCACCGACGGCGATCTCCTCCGCATCACGCCCGAGACCGAGGATTTCTCCGCCGATCTCTTCGACGGAATCGTCTACCACAACAACCGCAGCCCCACCTCCGACGTATGGTCCGGCGGCGTCCGCTACCTCATGCAGCCCTTCCGCCTCAACTCCGGTTGGGAGCTCATCTGCCTCGTGCCTTATCGGGTCATCAACGCCAGCTTGACACCCCTGCTGATCCTCATCCTGTCCGTCGACCTCATCACGCTGCTCCTGCTCCTCTATTTCTCCCGTTTCTACATCCCCCGCCTCATCAGCGCTCCGATATCCCGACTCTCCCACGGCATCGGAGAAGTCATGAGTCATGACGACTATTCCCACAGCCTTCCCGTCGAGGAAAGCTTCACCGAACTCTCCGTCCTCTATGACGCCTACAACCGACTCATGAAGCACATCACGCAACTGATCGCCCGCATCTACGATGAGAACGAGAAATCGCGTGAAGCCGAAGTCCTCGCCCTGCAGGCGCAGATCAACCCGCATTTCCTCTACAACACGCTGGACTCCATCGGATGGACCCTGAATCGCGACGACTCCCGTGTCTCGACCATCCTGTCCTCCCTCTCCACCATCCTGCGATACAGCATCAGCGACCCGAACCGTCTGGTGCGCCTCAGCGAGGAGGTCGAAGTCGTACGGGACTACATCGCCATCCAGGAGTTCTGCTACTCGCTCTCCTTCCACCTCGAGGTGCAAGGGTCCATGATGGAGGGCTTCTACCTTCCGAAGCTCACGCTGCAGCCGTTGGTCGAGAATTCCATCCTGCACGGCATCCGCGAGGTCGAAGGACTCGAACCCCGCATCCGCATATCGGCCGTCATGGAGGAGCTCTACCTCGAGGTCACCGTAGAGAACAACGGGAAGTCCCCGGATCTTTCCGAAATGAACCGCCTGCTCGACGAGGGCACAGGTATTCGGAAGCACGGGCTCGCCAACGTCAACCGCCGTCTGCGCCTGCGCTTCGGCGAGGAGAGCGGCCTGCGATTCGAGATTCCCGATGACGGCGGGCTGATCGTGCGGTTCAGGATCCCTGCGTAAGGTCAGGAGGTTCCGTGCTCGGACCGGAGGATCAATTCGTCCTGCATGGCCGGACTCAGGTGAACGAAGTAGTCGCTGTACCCGCCGATCCGCACGACCAGATCGCGATGCTGGTCCGGGTGCGCACGCGCCTTTAAAAGGGTTTCCCGGTCGACGACGTTGAGTTGGAGCTCGAACCCGCCGCGGCTCATGAAGGTCCTCACCAAGGTCATGATCTTCGGCAGGGATTCCTCATGGAACATGCTCTTTGTGAATTTCAGGTTGACCGCGATGCCCCCGATGAACCGGTCCTGCTCCCATTTGGTCGAGGAGAGGATGGACGCGGTGGGTCCGTTCCGTTCCCTTCCCTGCGCAGGACCCGACCCGTCCCCGAGCGGGAACCCGTCGAGCCGTCCGTCCGGAGAAGCTCCCGTATGGCTGCCCAGGCGTTCGTGCATGACCCAACAGAACAGGCTGGGAATCAGCCTTCCCCCTCTGAAAGTCTTCATTTTCTCGGTCTCTTCGACGATCCATTCCGTAATCCGGCAGACCAGGTCGTCCACCGGGTCGAAGTCGTTGCCGTATTTCGGAAGACGGTTCAGGATTTCCTGGCGCAGCGCCTCATGCCCCGTGAAATTCGCGGACAGGATTCCGTGGAGTTCTTCCAGTCGGAAACGCCGTTCTTCGAAGACCAGCTGCCGGACCGCCGCCAGCGAGTCGGCCAGGTTGGCGAGTCCTACGAAGGAGGGCATGATCCAGTTGTATCGCGCACCGCCTTGATCGACATCCAGACCACGGGCCAGGCAATCGTTCACGAAACAGGAGACCAGCGGGTCTCCGCCGTGGTTCTGTCGCTCCATCTGCATCAGGTTCTGCACGCGAGCCTCCCGGACTATCGTCTCGTGCAGGTGGCTTCTCCATGCGAGAAGCAGCCCCTCGAAATCCGCCTCCACGGCGGGCGAAGGGTCGGAGAGGATATCCAGGAGCAGCTGGAGCAGGTTGATGTAGGGACTTGCGACCCAGACGGCCGACGAGGCGATGGGCGTGATCTCGACGCAGGTACTGTGGATGTAGCTGCAGGCCTCTTCAGGAGGAAGGTCCAGCTGGAGGAGTCCCTTCCGGATCACCGCGTCGTTGAAGAGCGCGGGGTGTGAGTATCCCTTGCCGAGAAGACGGCAACCGAGCTCGAGGAGGTCCTCCGGAGCGTCCGGAGTGAAGCAGAGCCCGATTCCCGGATACGAGAGCCGCGTGTGGTCGATGCTCTCCAGGAACATGCGGCTCAACGGGTTCGCGACACTTCGCCCCTCCGCGTCGCTGCCTCCGACCATCAGGCCGACGGCGAGGCCCTTCTGCGTGAATTCGTTCATGAGGATGCACAGGCAGTCGATCAGCTCCTGCGCGCGGTCCGCGTCGATCCGTCCGGCCTTCAGGTCCTCCTGGTAGAAGCGCCAGAGATACCGGTCCGGGCGGCCGTACTGGTAGAGTCCCTCCAGGCAGAAGGTCACGAAGTGGACCGACTGCAGCGCCTGTTCGAAGGTCTCCACAGGGTGTTCGGGCACACGTCGGCACGTTTCGGCGATGCGGCACAGTTCGACCTGTCGGAGGGCGTCCGCGCAGCGGTCCGCCTGTGCCTCGGCTTCTGCAGCGTATCGCCCTGCGTAGGTCACGACCGCGGACAAAGTGGCCAGACAGGCCCGATAGAACTGCTCCTTCGGCAGATCCGCCGGGTCTTGCGGATCGAGTCGCTCCAGGCATCCGTCGATCTCCTTCTGGATGCCGACGATTCCGATTCGCAGCAATTTCTCGTAATCGACGGTCATGTGGGAAGCCTGACCGTCCAGTGACGCCATGGCGGGTTCGGCCGAACGGACGAATCCGTCGAGCTCCGCCTGCTCCTCCGGAGTCAGTATCCGGTAGCAGGGCTTTCCGACCAGCAGTTCTCCTTCATCGATGACCGGCGTGCTGTGGACGAGCAGGTGCGACTTGGACAGACCTCTGCGGAGCAGGTTGCTTTCGGCGGAGCGGTTCTCCAACCAGCCTCGCGCCCACAGCAGGCTTCCTTCGGCGCTTCGCATGCCGATTTCACCCAGTCCGAGCACGTGACTCCTCAGCTTTTCGATCCGTGGATTCCGATCATCCAACATGAAGGACACCTCCGTCGATGCTGCCATCATGGTACATCTTCGAGGCCGATACCGATAGCGCAATGCAGCTCTCAGGTTCTCGGGTCCCGGAAAAGCCCCTGCACCCAATCCTCCACCGCTGCGCCACCATTCACCACGAACTCCTGCCCTCGCCCGACCGTCTGCAGGATTGCGTCTTCGCCCTGCCGGCTCCACCTGGAACGGACTGTCCTGTCGGACAAGCCGTCATGGTAGCTCATGCGGGTCCCGGAATCGGGATGGAAGCAGCCCGGAAGTCGCCATACCGAACGCTTCCTCTGTCCCGGACAGGTCAGGATGCCCTCTTCCCGGAAAGGGAAGGTACCGAAGCCGGGAAGGTGCGGAGCGAAGGACAGGTGCTCGCGCCCGATAAAGGCCGTGTTTCCAGCCCAGTCCGCGTGACGGAAGTGCGGGTGCGTCGTCTTCCACCCAACGGGGGCTGAATCGAGGCCGATCCACTCGACCTCTCCGACTTGAAGATAGCCCCAGAGGACATGCCGGTCCGTCCCTTTGACGAAGCGATACCCCTTATCCTCCAAGACGACATCGCGAAACCAGCCGAAGAACAGGAACAGGTCGCCGGACCCGATCTTCTGGTTGATCAGGTGTGCCGCAGAGGATTCGCACTGTCCGAAAATCCCCCGCCAACCGCTCGGACGCACCTCCAGTACATTCGGCGACAAGTCTGGGTCGAGGTGTGCGGTCGCGCCGCGGAAGCCTGTGTAACCCAGCTTTTCCATCCGGTCCAGGTACGAGTCCGCACCATCGAACCGAAGCTCGTCGTAGGTCATGCCCGCATTGAGCCAGGGGCGGTCGACCTCCGGAATGGGAAGCGACAGGAGTCGTCCTGTATCGATGAAATGCAGACTGGGACCGCCCCCCGAGGAGGAGTCGAATCCTTTGCGGCTGAAGACGATCTTCATGTGTTTCCCTACATCCCCCTTGCGAACATCTCCCGCGCATATTGAGCGATATCGTCCGGTGCGAGCATTTCGTACTTCTTCCGTACGGATGTAAAATACCCCCCGATGGAGTCCTTCATAATCACACGGTGGGAAGCAGTACCCGCCGGAAGTTCGCCTCGTGCGGCAATCCATGGCATCTCGGAATGAGTGAACCGTGCAAGAACTCCGCCGCTATAGCAGCAGAGGTGCTGGATCACGCCGTCCATCACAGCTTTTTCGATGTCGGAGAACTGTGAAACATCCAGTTGGTCCGGTTTGGGAATCGCTTCATATCGACAATCACTGTAGTGATTGTACACTCTTCGATAGACTGGGCCGAGCACCCAGGCTTCGCAGTTCTCGTCGAAGAGGTATCTTCCTGAAAAGGCATAAAAGAACCCCTGGACGTAGTAGAGCGCTTTCTGAAGTGCCAGCGGCGACATATCCTCACAATGGAACAGGAGGTATTCGACCACCCTGTCGATCTTGGACTTTGAGGAGGTCCCACATTGCAGAAGAGCCATTGTCGCGCGAAGACTCTTTGTATAGGCGGCAGGAGACTTGAGGCTTCCCTGGTTTGCCTTCAATAGTGCGAGGTATTCAGTCGGTGAATCGTGGATTCTTTCGAGCACGTCGGAATACTGCTTCGAAGGTAGGTCGCCGTCATCGAAGCGGGTGAACGTCAGTTCGCCCCAGCCTAGCAGCAACGACAAGGGACGCTTTCCGATATCATATTTCTGTGTGATTCCATGAATCTTCTCCAGTGATATGATCCCCTGATCCCGTCGGTAGACGTCGTATAGGGACTTCAGGTTTTCTTCCTCGATTTCGGCCACATACACTTCCGATTGGCATTCCAAACAAACCGCCTTCTGTCCTGGGTATCGATATGTCTTTGCCTTCAGCACCCCTTCGTTTTCAATCTCCACCACCGAAAAAGCAACATGCTTTCTGCACTCATCACAGAAACTGTTCCCTATGTCCATATCCGATCCCTCCGCTATAGGTCGACGATTTGTCCTATCTGAATAGGAATTCCACCGGCTTCTTGCGTTCATGAAATGAAATGACTATGACGTATTTCTCTTCAGAAAGCAGAATGTTGAACTTCATGTATAGCTCGAGCCTTGTCGGAATGTCATCGACCCCGTGCTGGATCGTCGTCGGGCAGAATACATATAGGACTTCGTGTTCATACCCGGGCTTCGTGTTGTGCAGTGAGTAGCAAAAATCCTCCAC
>CAZOHH010000061.1:12611-13861 GCA_964579735.1 uncultured Oscillospiraceae bacterium
CTCTTTCTCAGATGATACACTTTCTAAATTCTTGTGTCAATTATTGTATCTTTTAGTACATCAACCTGTCTGTATGGTTCGTGCCAATCCGTCACTTCGATTTTTCTGGGCACGCTGGATTTGAGAGGTATACTGGAATCGTACCACCTCTCTTCCCCCAATCGCCTATGCTAGGAGGATTATGTCATGTTCAACGGACTCGCATCTTCCCTCTCGGATCTCCACCTGCTTTCCGCTGCACAGTCGCGTTCCATCAGCTCGGAGAATCCGACCGGGGCCAAGGGCGGTGGCGCTCAAGCCGAAATCGGTCAGGGAAGCGCCTCCCACGCCGCCCAGAATCTCGGCAAGGGTTGGAAGGTCAACCCCTTCGTGAAGATTCCCGCCCACGGCACCCATGTCCTCGCTGATATCGAGGGACCTGGCTCCATCCAGCACATCTGGCTGACGCCGACCGGGACCCAACGCTTCCAGACCCTGCGCTTCTATTGGGATGATCAGGAGCAACCTTCCGTCGAGTGCCCAGTGGGCGACTTCTTCGCCAGCGGTTGGGGCGCCTATGCCCAGCTCTCTTCCTTGGCTGTCTGCGTCAACCCGGGCAGTGCCTACAACTGCTACTGGCCCATGCCTTTCCGCAAACGCTGCCGCATCACGCTTGAGAACCGCGGCGATGCAGAAACCACGCTCTACTATCAGATCGACTACTGTCTCACCGAAGTCCCTGCCGATGCAGCATACTTCCACGCCCAGTTCCGCCGCTCGAATCCACTCCCCTTGAAGCAGCCCCATATCCTTCTCGACGGCGTCCATGGACAGGGTCAATATGTCGGCACATATATGTGTTGGGGCACCCAAAGCAACGGCTGGTGGGGTGAAGGAGAAATCAAGTTCTACCTCGACGGCGACCGCGAGTTTCCGACGATATGCGGCACAGGCACCGAGGACTACTTCTGCGGATCCTACAATTTCGAGCATCCGACGACCCACCAGTACCAGGAGTTCTCGACCCCCTACTCAGGCATGCCCCAGGTCATCCGGCCCGATGGCCTCTACGCCTCGCAGCAACGTTTCGGCTTGTACCGCTGGCATGTCGTCGACCCCATCCGCTTCACCGCCGACCTCCGGGTCACGATGCAGGCCCTGGGCTGGCGGCAAGGCAGATACTATCTCCCCCTGCAGGACGATATCGCCTCCACGGTCTTCTGGTATCAGACGTTGCCCACGGCTCCCTTCCCGGAATTCCCGAGCAAGGA
>CAZOHH010000062.1:0-13836 GCA_964579735.1 uncultured Oscillospiraceae bacterium
CGCGTTGATGCGGCACTCGATGGAGTGGCCGGACAGAAGGATATCCTTCTGGCGGAACCGCAGCGTCTCGCCGGCCGCGACGAGGATCTGCTCCTGGACGAGGTCGGTGCCCGTGACGGCTTCGGTGACGGGGTGCTCGACCTGGATGCGCGTGTTCATCTCCATGAAATAGAAGTTCTTCTGTTCGTCGACCAGGAACTCGATGGTACCGGCGCCGATGTAGCCGACGCTCTCGGCCAGGCGCACGGCGGCGAGCCCCATGCGGGCGCGCAGCTTCTCGTCCATGAAGGGCGAGGGGGACTCCTCGAGGATCTTCTGATTGCGGCGCTGGATGCTGCAGTCGCGTTCGCCGAGGTGCACCACGTGGCCGAAGGTGTCGGCCATGAGCTGGATCTCGATGTGGCGCGGATTCTTCACGAATTTCTCGACGTAGACGCGGTCGTCGTTGAAGCAGGCGAGTGCCTCGGCCTTGGCTGTGATCAGCGCGGAGGGCAGTTCCTCGGCCGACGCCGCGACGCGCATGCCGCGGCCGCCGCCGCCGGCGGTGGCCTTGATCAGGACCGGGTAGCCCACATGGCTCGCCGCGGCCTTGGCTTCCTCGAGGGTCGCCACGATGCCGTCGGAGCCGGGCGTGACGGGTACGCCGGCGGCCTGCGCGGTGCGGCGCGCCTCGGCTTTATCGCCCATCTTCTCCATGGAGCGGTAGGACGGACCGATGAACGTGATGCCGCAGCGCTCGCACATCCGCGCGAAGGTCGGGTTCTCGGAAAGGAAGCCGAAACCGGGGTGCAGCGCCTCCGCGCCGGTGACCTGACAAGCGGCGAGGATGGCCTGCGGGTTGAGGTAGCTGTCGCGGGACTGGGCCGGTCCGATGCAGATGTCTTCGTCGGCGATCTGGGTGTGCAGCGCGTCGCGGTCCGCCTCCGAGCAAACGGCGACGGTCTGGATGCCCATCTCGCGGCAGGCTCGGATGATGCGGACGGCGATCTCGCCGCGGTTCGCGATCAGTACCTTCTTGAACATGCTTCCCCCTGGTTCCTGGTGGATCAGCCGATGGCGAACATGATTTCGGCCAGGACGGCGAGCTCATCGCCGACATAGGCCTTTCCCGTTCCGAAGCCGATTCGTCCGCGCATGCGGCCGATCGTGACCTCGAGGCGGAGTTGCTCGCCCGGCAGCACCTTGCGCTTGAAGCGGACCTTGTCGATGCCCGCGAAGTAGGCGGTGCAGCCTGCGAATTCGGGTGTCGAGAGCATGCAGACGGCGCCGGCCTGGGCGATGGATTCGACGATCAGGACGCCCGGCATCACGGGGTTGCCGGGGAAGTGACCCTTGAAGTATTCCTCCTCGGGGAGCACGTTCTTGAAGGCGACGATGGTACGTCCGGGGTTCAGCTCGAGAACGCCGTCGATCATGACGAAAGGATCCCGGTGAGGGATGACGGCCTCGATGGCGGCACGATCCATGATCATGGTGGGCCTCCTTTCCGGACTAGATGATGCGGAGCATCGGCTGGCCGTACTCGACTCGTTCGCCGTTCTTGACGAGGACTTCCGCCACCGTTCCGGCGACGGGGCTGTTGACTTCGTTCATCAGTTTCATCGCCTCGATGATGCACAGCGTCTGTCCAGGCGTCACGACGGTACCGGGGGAGACGAACGGCGCGGCGTCCGGGGAGGGCGAGGCATAGAAGATGCCGACGATGGGCGACTTGACGATGTGGCCGACCGGCGCTTCGATGGAAGGCGGTGCCGCAGGGGCCGCAGGGACGGCGGCCGGAGTGGAAGCCGCGGATGCCGCGACGGGTGGGGCCGCTGCCGCGGCAGGGGCGGCACCGGATTCAGGCGCGGCGGCGTTCGCCGTCTCCGAGACGAAGTTGGCTCGGCCGCGCTCCAGCGTGAGCTTCACGCCCTCCACCTCGAGTTCGAGGCGGGTCATGCCGTTCTCCCGCATCTGGTGCATCAGCTTCGCGACGCGTGCGATGTCGAGATTGTCGAAGGTTGTCTGTTTTCCGTCCATTCCGTTCACCCCTCGTAGCGCTTGATGCACAGCGTGGCGTTGTGCCCGCCGAATCCCAGGGAATTGCTCAGCGCGACCTTCGCGTCGGTCCTGCGCGCCGTGTTGGGTACGTAGTCCAGGTCGCAGTCCGGGTCCGGCGTGAGGAGTCCCCGCGTCGGCGGCAGGATCCCGTCCCGGAGAGCGAGAGCGCAGGCCATGGCCTCGACGGCGCCGGCCGCTCCGAGAAGGTGCCCGGTCATGGACTTGGTCGAACTCACCGCGACCTTGGAGGCATGCTCCCCCAGGGCCTTCTTGATGGCGTTGGTCTCGTACTTGTCGTTCAACGGCGTACTGGTGCCGTGGGCGTTGACGTAGTCGACCTGGTCCGGCGTCACGCCGGCCTCCAGCATCGCGAGGCGCATCGACATCGCGGCCCCCTCGCCTTCGGGATCGGGACTCGTGATGTGGAAGGCGTCCGCGGTGGCGCCGTACCCGGCGACCTCGGCGTAGATCTTCGCGCCGCGCTCCAGAGCGAGGTCGAGGCTCTCGAGGATCAGGATGCCGGCGCCCTCGGCCATGACGAAACCGTCGCGATTCAGGTCGAACGGGCGGCAGACGGTGTCGGGGTCCGGGTTATGTGAAAGGGCGGTCATGTTCGTGAAGCCGCCGACGGCGATGGGCGTGATGGGCGCCTCGCTGCCGCCGGTGATGCAGGCGTCGATGTGGCCGTACTTGATGGCGCGGAAGGCCTCGCCCAGGCAGTGAGCGCTGGTCGCGCAGGCCGAGGTGACGCAGAAGTTCGCGCCCTTGGCGCCGTACGCCATGGAGACCAGGCCGGCGGCCATGTTGGGGATGAACATCGGAATGAAGAGCGGAGACGTGCGGGTGGCGTCGCCGAGCTTGAAGAGCTTCTCGTACTCGTCGTGGAGCGTGTCGAGGCCGCCGACGCCGCTGCCGATGATGGTGCCGACCCGGAAGGCGCCGACCGCGGCGACGTCCAGGCCGCTGTCCTCCATGGCCTGCTTCGCGGCGCCCATGGCCAGATGGCAGTAGCGGTCCATGCGGCGGGCTTCCTTGCGGTCCAGGAAGGAAAGGGGGTCGAAGCCGTGGATCTGTCCGGCCAGGTGGACCTTATAGGGGGTGACGTCGAAGGTGTCGATGCGGGTGAAGCCGTGACGGGCCGCCTTCAGGCTGTCCCAGAAGGACTCGACGGTGCATCCGACGGGGGAAAGGACCCCCAGGCCGGTGATGACCACTCTTCTTCCGCGTATGGGTTCGGCGATGCTCATGGATTCCTCCTTCACGGGCGTCGGGGAACGGTCAATGGGATCAAAGGGCCAGTCCACCGGACACGACGATGATCTGTCCAGTCAAGTATGAGGCATCCTTGGAGACAAGGAAAGAGACAGTGCCCGCGACGTCCTCCGGATTCCCGAACCGGCCGAGGGAGATCCGGGGCAGCACCGCTTCGCGCATCTTGTCGTTGAGGCCCGCGGTCATGTCGGTTTCGATGAAGCCCGGTGCGACGGCGTTGACCGTGATGTTGCGCGAACCGACCTCCTTGGACAGGGACAGGGTGAGACCGATCAGCCCGGCCTTGGCCGCGGAGTAGTTGGCCTGCCCCGCGTTGCCATAGACGCCGGCAACCGAGGAGATGTTGACGATGCGGCCCGAGCGGGCCTTCATCATCGAGGGCAGCACCTGGCGGGCCATGACGAAGGAGCCCTTCAGGTTCACGGAGAGGACGCTGTCGAACTGTTCGTCGCTCATGCGCATGGCGAGTCCGTCGCGCGTGATGCCGGCGTTGTTCACGAGAGCGTCGATGCGCCCGAAGGCGGCGAGCACGGCGGAGACGAAGGCGGCGCAGTCCTCGGAGGACGCGGCGTCCGCGCGGACGGCGAGCGCCGAGACGCCGGCTGCGCGGCAGTCGGCCGCGACGGCCTCGGCCTGCTCCTGGCCGCTGCGGTAGGAGAGGGCGACGTCGAATCCGTCCGCCGCGAGGCGGCGGCAAATGGCGGCGCCGATGCCGCGGGAGCCGCCGGTGACGATGGCGACGGGGCGGATGGATTTCACGGGAGGGGCGGACGTGCCTTCGGATGCGGTCATGGAGTCTCCTTTCCGTGCGGTGCGGGGTCAGTAGGTGATGAGCATGGCTCCGTAGGTCAGTCCGGCGCCGAAACCCGACATGACGACCTTCTCGCCCTTGTGCAGGCGGCCGTCCCGGACCATGTTGTCGAGGCAGATCGGAATGGAAGCGGAAGAGGCGTTGCCCATCTCGCCGATATGCACGACGAAGCGGTCCATCTTGACGCCGAGGCGTCTCGCGGCGGCCTCGAGGATGCGGTAGTTGGCCTGGTGGAGGACGAAGTGGTCGATCTCCGCGAGCGGGACGCCGGAATCCGTGATGACGGCCTGGATGGAGTCGACGACGGCGCGGACCGCGAACTTGTAGACTTCCGTCCCGTCCATGCGGATGAACTTCTCGTCGATCAAAGGGAAGCGCTCCTGGAAGTCGGAGTCCCAGCCGTCCGGGTTGACGCCGGTGCCTTCGAGGAAGGGGTGTTCTATGGCGAGCGCCCGGCTGACGAGCGCACCGCCGCCCTTTCCTTCGGAGCGCAGGTGGGCCGCGAGGATTTCCCCCTGGCCCTTGGAGATGACGACCGCGCCGGCTCCATCGCCGAACAGCACGCAGGTCTCGCGGTCCGAGTAGTCCGTGATCTTGGAGAGGCATTCGGCGCTGACGATCAGGACGTTCTTCGCCGTGCCGGAGCCGATGTACTTCGAGGCCACGTCGAGGGCGAAGACGAACCCGCTGCAGGCCGCGCCGATATCGAAGGCGAAGGCATTGTCGGCGCCGACCTCAGCCTGTATGATGCAGGCAAGGGACGGGCAATAATAGTCGGGCGTCACGGTCGTCGCCAGGATCAGATCGATGTCGAGCGGGTCCATGCCGGCGGCGGCCAGTGCCTTCTTCGCGGCGACGGCGCCCATGAACCAGGTCGGCTCGCCGGAGGACAGGTGACGTTCGGAGATGCCGGTGCGGGTCGTGATCCACTCGTCCGAGGTCTCGACGATGCCGGACATGTCCTTGTTGGTGACGACGACATCGGGAAGGTAGCTCCCAGTGCCGATGATGCCTGCTTCGATCAAATGAGGACGCCTCCTTGCCAATCGTGGGTTTTGGGTTTATTTTGATAGTCAAAGGACACTGAAAGGATACAACCCTTCCTTGGCTCTGTCAAGCCGGAGGGGTGGGAGAAGAGGAGGCAGGAACATGAACGCCTATCTGTTTTCCGGTCAGGGATCCCAGTATTTCGGTATGGGCAAGGCCCTCTGCGAAGCGAGTCCGGCGGCGCGCCTCGTCTACGAAGAGGCGTCGTCCGTCCTCGGCTGGGACGTCCTCCGTCTCGGCGCCGATTCCTCCGAGGAGGAGGCCGCGCGCCTGACGCAGACCCTCTACGCACAACCCGCGATCCTCACCCTCTCGCTGGCCGCACACGCCGCCCTGAAGGAGCGCACCGGCCTTTCCGGCGGCGCCTTCGCCGGCTTCTCCCTCGGCGAGTACGCCGCGCTCTCGGCTTCCGGGGTCTTGACCGTCTCCGATGCCGTACGGCTCGTCGCCGAGCGCTCCCGAGTCATGCAGGAGCAGTGCGAGTGCACGCCCGGCGCCATGTTCGCCGTCCTCGGGCTCGATGACGAAACGGTCGAACGCATCTGCGCCGAAGTCACCGCTGAACTACCCGGCCAATTCGTCGCAGCCGTCAACTACAACTGCCCGGGGCAAGTGGTCGTCGCCGGCCACGAGGATGCCGCGGTCCTCGCCTCCGAGCGGCTCAAGGCCGCCGGTGCCGGAAGGACCGTGCGCCTCGCCGTGAACGGCGCGTTCCACACCCCGCTCATGAAGACGGCCGCCCTCGGTCTCGAGATCTACGCGCGGGGCCTCGCCTTCGGCGCGCCTCCTTCCGGCTCCGTCCTCTATTCGAACACGACCGGAGCGGTTCAAGGGGATATCCCCGATGTCCCGGCCTACCTGTCCCTGCACATGACGAGTCCCGTCCGATTCCGCGCCGAGCTCGCGGCCATGGCGGCCGCCGGGTGCACGGTCTTCGTCGAATGCGGCCCCGGCAAGGTCCTCTGCGGACTGGTCCGCAAGACCCTCCCCGGACTGCTCTGCGTGAACGTCGAGGACGAGCGCTCGCTCGAAGCCGCCTCGGCGGCCATCGGCGGCGTGGCCGTATAGGCCTTCCGGAATCCGGCTTTTCCCTTAAGCCACTAGGCCGCTGGCACTTCTTCCGGCTTCCGCCGGTGCGCCCCCATGATCAATGCGACGACGACGAACAGAAGCGCCGGCAGCAGCATGGACTTGTCCAACCCCGCCAGGTCCCCGACCACCCCCATGGCGAGCGGGACGGTCGCGGAACCCACGTTCCCCGCGACCACGAGTACCGCGAAGGCCACCCCGGAGGGCAGTCCCGACAGGCGGCTGCCGTATCCCGCGACCAGCGGGAACTGGCTGGAGCAGCCGAGGCCGAGCAGCACGACGGAGACGACCAGCAGCGTGTCGTTCTTCAGAAAAGCCGCGGCTACGGCGACGATGGCGGAGAACGCGGCGAGACCCGTGACGAGCCGTTCGACGCGGATGAATCGGATCAATATTCCGCAGAGAACCCTTCCCAGCGTCATGGCCGCCCAGAAGATCGCGACCGAGAATCCGGCCTGCACCATCCCGAACGAGGCGTTCTGCTGGAGCATGGACGAAAGCCAGCCCCAGGCCCCGACCTCCGCGCCGGTATAGGCGAGCATGCAGATCGCCATGGCGGTGAAAGCGGGGTTGCGGAAGGCGCGGGCCATGTCCCGGAGGCGGAAGGCCGGCGTGTCGGCCCGAGGCGCCTCCATGGGCGTGCGGGACATGGCGAGGAGCAGCGCGAAGGCGATGGCGGCCAGCACGAGATAGTAGGACTTCCAGAAGACGAAGCGCGAGATGAACACCGAAACGACCAACGGCGATATCAGCGCGCCGAATGCGAAGAACAGCTGCACGCGGTTCACGGCGGCCTCGGGGTTTTCCGGGTCCAAGTCGGAGGCGAGCGCCGCGCCGAGGCTCTCCACGATGCCCCCCGCTCCTCCGAGGACGAACATGATCAGACACTGCGCCCAGAAGGCGTCGGCCACGGAGAAGGCGAGGAATCCGAGCGTGAAGGCAGCCATGGCCCAGAGGAGCACGCGCTTCTTGCCGACCCGTTCCGCGATGGCGCCGCCGGCGAGCACGCAGGGGATCAGCCCGACGAAGTGCGCGGTGAACAGCAGTCCCGTGTCCGTGTTCGACATGCCGCCCGAGCCGGCCAGCTGCGCGACGACGGGGGACAGCGCGACGAGGTTCGCGGCGAACAGCGCGTTCGCGATGCTGAGGAGGACCACGGCACGACGCCCGACGCGGCTCATGGAATGCGCTCCGTTCCGAGCGCGGACTGCGCGGCGGTCGACTTCCCCAGCTGCCGGTGCACCACGGACGCGACTAGGGGGAATACGACGGCGATGAGGAGCCCGAAGCGGATCGCACCCTGCTCCATGCTGACTCCGAGGGTGTCGGAGAGGAGCCGCACGATCGGGGAAGCCATGTTGGCGTCGATGACCTGGCCGGTGAGCCAGGGTCCGACGGCGGCGCCGACGTCACCGGCGACGGCGAGGATGGCGAACATCCAGGCGCCAGCGAGGGGGAATCGGTCCGACGAGACGACCAGCGTGCCCGGCCACAGCAGGCTGACCGCGAAGCCGCATAGAACGCAGGCCGCGACGCTGAGCGCGCTCCAGGGGGACAGTGCGACGACGACGTAGCAGGCGGCCGCGAGCAGCGAGCCGCGGACGAGGAGCCGGTGGATGTCGAACCGGGCACCGAACGCGCCGTGGAGAAGCCGGCCCAGGCCGAGCATCGCGGCGAAGCCGCACATGCCGAGGAGGTCCCCGGTAAGCTTGGGCAGCGAGAGCCCCCGCTCCATGAAGGTGGAGGACCACTGGTTCATGACGATCTCCGATGCGCCTCCCGCGAAGATGGCGAGCAGAGCGAGCAGATAGAAGGGCTTGAAGATCAGGTCCTTCAGGTTCAGGCGGTGCTCGTCGGCGATGATCTCCGGGAAAGGCGCGCCGACGAAGAGCAGGAACGCCGCCAAGGGTACCGCCGCCCACATCATGGCGATGTACGGCCAGGCCGCGCCGCCGAACAGGAAGATGGACAGGGACGTGAGGATGATGGTCGCGACCTGGCCCCAGGCGTAGAAGGAGTGCATCAGGCTCATGGCGGGGCCCTTGTCGCTGCCCGGTATCGCCGCGACGATCGGGCTGAGCAGGACCTCGAGAAGGCCGCTGGCAAAGGCGAAGACGACGGTCGCGATGACGATTCCGGCGTAGACATGGCCGGGGAAAAGCGCCGGGGACAGTCCGAAGAACAGCAGGCCGACGAAGGCGAGGACGCAGGCGGGCAGGACGAGTCGCCGGTAGCCTACCTTGTCGACGATGGCGCTGAGGAAGAGGTCCGCCGAGACCTGGGAGGTGAAGTTGATGCCGACCAGGATGCCGAGGTGCACGTAGCTGAAGCCGTAGAGGTCCATCATGGGGATGAACAGGATGGCCGTGAGGTTGGTGATGATGGCCTGCACGAAGATGCCGACGAAGCAGGAGAACGTGGTGCGGCGATAATTTCTCGTCATCCGCTGCGCTCAGCCGGGACCGGCGAGCACGTGCTCCCGGATCCGGAACCCATCGACGTCTTCGGGCGTGGCTCCGAGACCGCAATGGTCTCGCAGGAAGGCCTCGACGCCCTTCCCTTGGATCTCCGCCTGCATCGAGACGGCCGCAGGGTCCTCCGGGTCATCGAACCGGAGCGCCGCCCGCAGCCCTTCACAGATGCCGACGGGCTGGATGCCGTGCTTCAGGCAGAGCCGCGCGGCGCCGACGAGCCGGTCTCCCGGCGAGAGCTTGCGCATCGGGTCGCGGCCGACGCGGGCGACGGTGTCGCCGAGGCGCCGGTTGTGGAATCGGAACAGCAGGTCGTCGACATGGGCGGCGAGCGTCTCGGCCGGCACGCCGAATTCGGCGGACAGGGCGCGGCTGGACTCGGTCATGGCCTTTCGGGCGGTCCGCTCGATGCTTTCGACGCGCACGGCGTCGGAGATCAGCGAGCAGCCCTCGAGCCAGCCCAGGTACGCCGTCGTCGCGTGGCCCAGGTTGTGTACGTAGAGCTTGCGGCGGATGTAGAACTCGAAGGGGCTGTAGGGCAGCAGGTTGGGCACGGCGGGAAGGGGCGCGCGGAAGGCGTCCCGGTCCACGGGCAGTTCGGCATAGGGTTCCACGAAGACGCGGAGGGGATTCCCCTCCTTCATGGCTTCGGTCATCACGGGGACCATCCGTCCGATGGACGCCTCGACGAAGCCGACTTCCGCCGCCAACCGCGGACGAAGCGCCTCGGGCAGCGCGGCCGATACCCACTCGGCCAGCAGGAGGTTCGCGTCCAGCAGGTTCTCGCAGATCAGGATGTCGAGCGGCCGTGCCGGCACCGCCTCCATCCGTCGGGCGATCCCCTTGGCGATCATCGGCGCGATGCGCGGCAGGACGTTCACGCCCACGGCGGTCGCCGCGACATCGCAGGTCGCGATGAGCTCGGCCACGGCCTCCGCGTCCCGGCCGTCGACGGCGCGGACACCCTCGACCCAGCGGTCCTCGCGGGCGGCGTCGCTCACGAGTCCGAGGGGGTAGCGGCCCTCGCGGTTCAGCGCCTGCACCACGTCCGGCATCACGTCGATGAAGACGACCTCATAGCCGGCGTCGGAGAAGACGGCGCCGATGAAGCCCCGCCCGATGTTGCCCGCGCCGTACATGGCCAGGACCGGCCTTCGCAGCGCCATCTATTCGACCCTCCTGATTGCGGGATCCGTGAAGACATCGGCCTCGTCCCGACTGCGCGTCGAGAACTCCGAGATCACCGCGCCCTCCGGCCCGCCCTGGAACCAGTGCTTCGTGTCCGGGCCGAGCGTGTACTGCTCGCCGGGCTGCAGCACGACTTCGTTCCAGACCGTGTACCAGGCCTCATGGCCCTTCGGCGGCCGGCAGGCCGGCGCGGGGGCCGCCGCGCCCTCCACGTAGAGGTACACCGTCCCCTTGCGGCAACGGAAGGTCTCCTCCTTGCCGGGCTGGCCGTCCACATCCGGGTGGCGGTGTTCCGGGCAGGTCTGGCCTGGAGACAGGATCAGCTCCTTCGCGCAGCACCGGGCCGTGTTCACGTACGTCAGGATGGTCAGGCCCGTCTGAGAGAACTCCGACAGTCCGAAGTCGGCGAATTCGATCCGCCCCTTCTCCGCTTCCGTCAGGGCGATCCCTGCGGCTGCGAAGGCTTCCAACGCGTCGGCGCGGACCTGCTCGATTTCCGTCTTCGTCATCATGTCGCTTTCCTCCCCATATCCTTTCAGGTCACGGTCGTCGGGACGTTCTCGCCCGGTCGGTCCGCCATGTAGGCCAGCACTTCGGCGAGCGGCCGCATCCCCGTCGTCGCCCCCGCCGCCATCACGCAGAACGTGCCGGTCGCGTTGGCCAGCCGGCCGCATTCCACCAGATCCCAGCCCTTCGCGAGGCCCGCCGTGAATCCTGCGCAGAAGGCGTCTCCGGCACCGGTCGTCTCGACGACCTTTGCGCCTGCATAGGTCGGGATGCGGAACGCCGTGCCATCCTTCGCCATGACGAGGCATCCGTCCTTGCCCAACTTGACGGCGACGGCCTTGCGCACGCCGGTCGCGAGGAAGAAGCGGGCGATCTCCACCGGGTCCTTGAGGCCGGAAAGCTCCACGGCCTCCTCGTAGCTCGGCAGGAAATAGTCGAGGTGCGGCAGGCAGGGCGCGAGGACCTTCATCCACCGGCCCTGGCTGTCCCAGGCCGTATCCAGCACGGTCGTGCGTCCGAGTTCCGTGGCGCGGCGGAGCAGTTCCGCGGCCGGCTCGCCGTCGAAGGACGGCATGAGCATGGTCCCGGCTATGAACAGGATCTTCGCGCGCTCCACCACGTCCATGCGGACGTCCTCGAGGCGGAAATCCCCATTGGCTCCGAGGCAATGCAGGAAGGTGCGTTCCCCGCTCCCGTCGACCAGCACCATCGAGGCGCTCGTTCCGAAGGTCTTGTCCGTCGCGAGTCCGGAGACGTCGACGCCCTCCTTCGCAAGGGTGTCCTGGATGAAGCGGCCGAATCCATCGTCGCCGACCTTGCCCAGCACGCCGGACGAGAGCCCGAGCCGGGCCAGGTCGATGGACGCGCTCGAGGCGCATCCGCCCACATGCAGGTCGATCCGGTCCACCAGCTGAAGCTTGCCCCGCTCCGGGATTCCGTCTATGGTCCTTCCGATCGCGTCCGCGACCAGGATGCCGACACACGCCACGTCCAGCTTCTTCGCACTCTTCTCCATCGTCCTCGTTCCTCCGTATCCTTGTCGCGGATCTTTCGTGGTCATCGTACCGTGGTCCTTGCGGTTTGTAAAGACGTTTTACTTTGCATCTCCCTCCCCTGCGTGCGACAATGGTGACAAGGGTCGAAGGGGGGTCGCCGCCGCTTCGTCCGCATGAGGAGACCGACAACGATGTCCGAGTCCCACGGTGCCAACAACCGCAGTCTCCGGAGCGCCAACCGCGCCCTGCTGCTGCGCCTGCTCGCGACGAACGGGCCCTCCACCCGAGCCGCGCTCGCCCGCGAGGTCGGCCTGACCCGGATGAGCATCACCTATATCGTCCAGGAGATGCTGGCCGACGGCATCCTCGCCGAGAACGCGAGGACCGCTGGAACGTCCACTGCTCCCGGCCGCTCCGTCGACCTCTCCCTTCGCGAGGGACGCATCACGGCGCTCGGAATCTATATCGCCCGCGACGCCGTGACCGGAACGGTAGCGGATATCGCCGCCGGACCCCTCGTCACCGTCCGCCAGCCTCTCCCCCCCGATGAGGATGCCGCGGCGCTCTCCCGGCGCCTCCTCTCGCTCGTCTCCGAGCTCCTCGAACGCGACCGCGACCTGCGCGCCGAGCGCGGCATCCGCCCCGGCCTGCGCCCCTCCGGCATCGGTGTCTCCTCCATCGGTCCCGTGGACGTCCCAGGCGGGCGCATCCTCGAACCCCCGAACTTCCACGGAATCGCGGACGTCCCCGTACGAGCCCTTCTCGAGCGCGCCTTCGACCTGCCGGTCCGCATCGACAACGACATGAACGCCGCAGCCCTCGCCGAGCTCCTCTACGGCAGCGCGCGCGGTCTGCGCGACTTCCTGTACCTCGGCCTCACCAACGGCGTCGGCGCGGGGCTCGTCTCCGACGGCCGCCTTTTCGAAGGCGGCGCTGGCTACGCCGGAGAGATCGGTCATATGTCCATCGACTACCAGGGGCCGGTCTGCTCCTGTGGAAACCGCGGCTGCCTCGAGCTCTACGCCAGCCTACCCGTCCTCCTCGCCCGCTATGCCGGTCCGCTGCCGTCCTCTCCGACCGAGGCCTTCGCCGCCCTCGTCGACCTCGCCGGTCGCGGCGACCCGAGTGCCGGTCATATCTTCGACGACCTCTGCCGCAGCCTCTCGGTCGCGCTGGTCAGTCTCGCGAACCTCATCGACCCCGACGCCGTGATCCTCGGGCACGAAGGCGCGCTGGCCGGCGAACTGCTCGTCGGGCGGCTCGAGCGGGCCGTCAATTCACGGATGATCCAGCGCTCCGCGAAGCACCTGCCCGTCCGCGTCTCCGCCTTCCTCGACCAGGCCCCGGTGCATGGCGCCTCGGCCCTGGTCTTCGACCGGATCTTCCAGGGGACCTGGGCGCCCTAGCGCCCGCAGCCGAACGCCAACCGCCGAAAGGAGAACCCCATGCACGACGAAAGACTCGACCGCCTCGCCCACCATATCCTCCACTATTCCGTCGAGATCCAGAAGGGGGACCGCTTCGCCCTCAGCCTTACGACAGGGTCCATCCCCCTTGGCAAGGCCCTCCTCGAGGAGACCCGCCGCATCGGAGCCTTCGCCTACGTGGAGATTCTCGACGAGGAGCTCCAGCGCCTGTCCCGCGAGCTCATCGACCCCGATGACGGAGGCTTTTCCGAGGACTCGCTCAAATGTTCCGTGGCCTGGGGGCTACGCCGCTTCGAGGACCTGAAGGCCAGCATCTCCATCCGCTCCTTCGAGAACGACATGGAGACCGCTGGCGTCGACCCCCGCAAGGTGCGGCTCGCCGCCCAGACCGGAATGCCCCTCCAGGACCTCATCATCAACCACCGCAAATGGGTCCTGTTCGAGTACCCCACCAAGGGTCAGGCCCAGAAGGCGGGGATGTCCTATGACCGCTTCTTCGACTTCGTCCTCGACGTCTCCTGCGTGGACTACGCCAAGATGCGCCGCGACGTCGAGCCCCTCAAGGCCCGCATGCAGCGCACCGACCGCGTGCGGCTCGTCGGTCCCGGCACCGACCTCTCCTTCTCCATCAAGGGGATTCCCGCCATTCCGTGCTGCGGCGAGTACAACATCCCCGACGGCGAGATCTTCACGGCGCCGGTCCGCGACTCCATCAACGGGACCCTCGCCTACAACACGCCTTCGATCTATTGGGGCAAGAAGTTCTCCGACATCCGCTTCACCTTCAAGGACGGCCGCATCGAGGAGGCCTCGTGCACCGGCTCCCAGGAGGACCTGCTGAAGATCCTCGACAGCGACCCCGGCGCGCGGTATATCGGCGAATTCGCCATAGGGCTCAACCCGTTGATCCGCGAGCCCTTCTGCAACACGCTCTTCGACGAGAAGATCTACGGGTCCTTCCACTTCACTCCGGGACGCTGCTACGACGA
>CAZOHH010000063.1:0-13687 GCA_964579735.1 uncultured Oscillospiraceae bacterium
TACCTCCTCGTCGAACTCGTGGTCGAGAAGATGATACCTGGCAGCCCCGCTTTCCGGTGGAGCGATGTCCGCGTCCTGGACGCAGAGGGGAATGCATATGGCCGACTCGCCAATGATACCTTCCTCGAGAGTTTCGGCTTCCACCGCATCAAATCCACGGACCTGACGCTGGGACGCAACGAAGGGTATGCCTGCTTCGAGATTCCAGAATCGTCGGCAGATGGCCCGCTCGTCCTGGTGCACGCCGGTGATGACGGAGAAACCCGGATCGTGTTGAAGTGAGGGCGTCTTGAGGAAGAAATGGACCCTGCAGGTCCGCATCGGCCTGTCCGCGCTGCTTCTCCTCGCGGTCGTCGCGGGCGCGCTCGCAGCCGGCGTGTTCGTCATGCCCTCCAAAGCCGCTCTCGCGGCATTGACCGAGGTAGCGTCCTTCGACATCCTTTCCGGGCAAGCTGAACGGGAGGCGGAGATTCTCGAGGACTATGGCGCCGGGACCTATTCGTACGAAATACCCTACGTCCTCGTGGACCCCTACGGGATGAACCCCTGTTCCGCCCTCGCCGTCTACGACACGGAACAACCTCGCGACGTATCCGTCACGATCGAAGGCGACGAGGAGTACTCCACCTATCGGTACACCGTGCGCTCCACGGGCACGCGTCAGGAGATCCCGCTCCTCTACCTCTACGCTGGGCGAGAGAACCACATCGTCCTGGACGACGGCCGAGGGAGGATCGTTCAGCTTTCCGTGACGACGGAACCGCTGCCGGAGGACTTCCAGACGCTGGAGCTCGAGGCGTCGGTTCCCGACTTGATGGAGCCTGGGCTCACGCTTCTCACGGCCTGCTTCGAGGACTCCTACACGGCGTTGATCGACCCGGACGGCAAGACCCGCGGGTATCTGTCGAACGTGAGGATGGCCCATGGAACCACCATGCTTGCGCTGCGGAACGGCCACATGCTGGCTACCGGCGACGAGTACCGTCAGCTCCCCTACAACATGACGTCGCTCTGGGAGTTCGACTGGCTCGGAAAGGTCTACCGCGAGTTCGAGGTTCCCAACGGAATCCACCATAGCCTGTGCGAGCTGCCCGATGGGAACATCCTGGCGGCCTCGAATGCCCGAGACCTATTCACTGCCGGCACGCGCGAGGACGTCGCGGTGGTGATCGACCGGACGACCGGAACCATCGTGAAGGAATATGATTATCGGAAGATCCTCGACGAAACGCGAGCCCCATACCACCACTTCGACCCGGGCGTCCTCCACGCGTTGAACGTCGACTGGATGCACATGAACTCGGTGCATTACGACACCGAACATGCCGCCGTCATCGTCTCCTCCCCCATCCAGAGCCAGGTGATCTCCATCGATTCCGCGACCGGCGCGATCCAGTGGATTCTTGGCCCTCCCGAAGGATACGAAGGGAATTCGGCGCATCTCGTGGAGTATCTTCTGACCCCTGTCGGGTCCGACTTCGAATGGTCCTGGGGGCAGCATGGGCTTGATATCCTGCCTGACGCGGACCATGACCCCGATACGATCGACCTGTTGATGTTTGACAACGGTCAGAACCGCAGCTTCACCGAAGCCGACGCGATATCGGCGGAGAACAACTACTCCAGAGGCGTCCTCTATCGGATCCGTCTTTCGGACCGTACGGTCGAGCAACTGTGGCAGTATGGGAAAGAGCGGGGGTCGGATGGGTATGCGACCTTCCTTGGCGATGCCGATCATCTGCCCGGCACGGGGAACATCCTGATCGACTTCGGCGGGCAACTGCGCGTCGAGGGGAAGCCGGTCGACCGGATCATCGGCGGAGTGCTGGGAACGATCGAGACCGACTCGCGGATCGTCGAGGTGGCTCCCTCTGGCCAGGTCGTCTTCGAAATCGCCTCCAGAGGCAACGAATACTCGAGCAGCGCCGAGACCTATCAGGTCGAACGGCTGCCGGTTCCGGCCATCATGACCGTAGACGCACCGTTGGGAGCGGTCCGTGGAGAACGGGTGGGGGAGAGCTACCTCATTCCAGCCAGCGCCACCGCGAAGGTCCCTCCGATATTCTTCGGCAAAATCGACGTCTCCTTCCGCCGATTCGTGAACGAGAACGGCCGGCTGGTCGTCGATGGAAACCTGACCTATGAGGAACGGACCTACCTGCTCGGCAAGGCGATGGTCATATTCCGCAGCCGCACGCGCTCCTACGTGTTCCCGGCGAACAGCGGACTGAACGGACGATTCTTCGCCAGCATCGACACGAGGGGAATGGCCGCCGACACCTATCGGATCTCGATCGCCGGCGCCGTGCGCATGGGCAACGACGCCGCGTCCGGCAAGACGTACCAGGGACATGTCCCTACGGAATACAAACTGACCATCGGGTAGAGTCCGTCGACCGGCCCTTCGTTTCAAACCTCCTCGACGAATTCGTCGTAGGTTCTCCGACGTCTGCGTGGCGGAATCGCCTTCGCGTCATCGTGATATCCGAGGGCGATGAGAAGGATGGGGTGTTCCCTCTCCGAAAGACCGAACTCCCGGGAGACGCCCTCGAGGTCCATGCCGTCCATGGGGTGGGAATCCACGCCAAGGCTCTTCGCTGCGAGAAGGAGCCCCATGGAGAACAGCGCCGCGTTCTTGGCTGCGAAACGTGCGCGGGTCTCGCTCGTCGCCCCATAGTTCAGCGTCGCGGAGGCGATCGAGCGCTCGACCCGGGTTCGGTCTCCGCCCTGCAGCAAGGCGAGTTCGTCCCAGACTGGATTCGTTTCGTCCCAACCGAACGCTTCTCCGACCACGATCAGGGTGACGGGAGCCTGGAGGATGCGGGGCTGGTGGCGAGCGACGTCATACAGTCGCTGCCTGGCTTCGGGGGAGCGGACGGCGATCAACCTCCAAGGCTGCAGATTCATCGCCGAAGGGGCGAAGGCGGCGAGGCGGACGATTTCGCGGAGTCGTTCCGAGTCGAGCGGGCGGGCGGAATCGAAGTCTCCCACGGAACGACGGGACTCGAAGAGGTTGGGCATCACAGACCTCCTGTCGGCAAGGATTGTCCTCATTCTACACCCGCGAAGCGTGAGGACCGTCACGAGGGTATCGTCAAGGGGGATGGATCTGTGGGACAATGCGGCCATGGAGCCGCTGGATTCAGGGCTCCGACCCGAAAGGCGGTCCCAATATGAACGAGTCGGCGCTGTTCCTCGGAGATCCACCCTTGAAGTCCGTGCGCAAGCGACGCCGACTCAGGACCATGCTCGTCGTCCTCGGCGTTGTGCTGATTCTCCTTTCAGGACTTTTCACGGTGTACGTCGCCGACTTTTCACGCGCCACGCCGGCCGCCCTCTCGGCATTGAATTCCGACTCCGTCGTCAAGGTGACCTCCGTGAAGTCCGGGTACGTGTTCGTCCCTGTTGGCGAAGCGCAACCGATCGGCCTTGTCGTCTACCCCGGAGGCAAGGTCGATGAGAAGGCCTATGCGCCGCTCTGCCGCAGCCTTGCGGAAGCGGGATACCCCGTCGCGCTCGTTCGGATGCCCTTCCATCTCGCCGTCTTCGGCATCGGGCTCGGCGCGGATGGGATACGCGATCTGGAATCCGCGATGATGGCATCCGGCAAGCCCATACCGACCCGATTCGTGGCAGCGGGACACTCTCTCGGCGGCGTCATGGCGGCTCGGTTCGCGCTCATGGACGTCGGACAAGTCGTCGGAGTCGCCCTTTGGGCGGCCTACTCCGACCAGGACCTGAAGCCGGCCGCTCTCCCCGCGACGGTGATCTACGGCTCGGAAGACAAGGTACTGGATCTCGCGGCCGTCGCGAAAGCGGCTGGAAATCTCCCTGCAGGGACCGTGACGACGGTTCTTGACGGTGGCAACCACGCAGGGTTCGGAGATTATGGCGCTCAATCGGGGGATGGAACCGCTACGATCACGAAGGAAGCCCAGCATGCGGCCGTCGTGGAGGCCATGAAGAGTTTTCTGGCCGGATTGGAGTCTTGATGGTGGGCGGGACGATACCCTTCGATTCTTGGGGACAATACTCCGACGCTCTGAAGAAGGGCAAGCGCGACCGTGCTCAGGACCTCGCAAAAGGCGGGACGGGTCGTCTCTGCACTCTCGAGGCGGTCCTCGCAGGGAAGACCATCGTCTCCAGAGTCACCTTCTCCGTCCGCGATGTCCCGACCCGGCTGGTTGCCGGGACCGTATCGGAAGCACGCGCCATCGGTTTTTCTCCTTCCTTCCTGCCGCTCACGGCAAGCCACTCGGAGTTCGCCAGCAAGTGGGTGCACCTCTGTGAGGCGCACATGGCAGAAGGCTTCCATCACCCGGTGAAACTGGTCGAATACCTCGGGAGATTCTATGCCGAAGAGGGAAACAAGCGTGTCAGCGTGCTCAAGTACTACCACGTGCATAGCGTCCGCGCTGAAATCGTACGGTTCATTCCCGAGTATGACGCCTCGGACCCGGAAGTCGTCCTGTACTATGAATTCATGGAGTTCCACCGGCGCACGGGAATGTATTCCGTTCAGTTGACGACGCCGGGTCGATATGACGAACTCTACGAACTTCTGTCGACGAAACTCAAGGACGCATCTCCGGAAGGATACCGTCACTTCGAGGCGGCTGAATTCGAGGCTTTCCGCCGAGTCCTGCATGCCTCGGCGGGAATCGACCCTCGCTATTCCTCGGGTGATATCCTGCTCACATACCTCCGCCTCTTCGGCATGCCCGAGTTGGACGACGAAGAGACCGTCGCAAGTCGATTGTGCCAACTGGGCGATGAGTTGTTGACGCGGCGCACGGCAGACACCGAGCGCGTGTCGATCGAACCCAATAAGCAAATGCCTCCATCGGGTGGCGGATTCCTAGGAAACCTACTCGGTTCGCCGCGTCCGCTCCGGGTCGGCTTCCTCTACGCTCGGACGCCGGAGACGTCCCTCTGGACGAAGGCACACGAGGAAGGTCGCCTGCAGGCGGTCGCTTCGCTGGGGAACCGCATCGAGACGACCTGCCTGAACGATGTCCCGGAAGGACCCGCTGCGGCGGACGCCATTCTGGAATTCGCCTGCCGCGGGTTCGATGTGATCTTCGCCACGACTCCAGCCATGCTCGCATCGACTCTCCGCGCCTCCATCGACCTTCCGGACGTACGGTTCTTCTGCTGCTCGGAAGCCCACCCGTACAAGCATGTGGAGACCTACTTCGGTCGGATGTTCGAAGCTCGGTTCCTGCTCGGAATGATCGCGGGAAGTCTCTCCCGGTCCGGTCGTCTGGGCTGTGTCGCGACCTGGCCGGTCCCTGACGTAGTGAGCGGACTGAATGCCTTCACTCTTGGCGCGCGCATGGTCAACCCCGCGGTGGAGGTCCTCGTCGAGTGGACACGCGACTGGGAATCGCACACCCGCTCCGGCATGCTGGAAGAAGAGCGAAGGTTGCTTGCGGCTGGAGCGGACCCGATCTCCCGGCAATACAATCTGAGCGGCCGGGGACTGGTGGCGGGCAAGTGGCTTTCGGAATCGGATACAACGGGGACCGAACTCCAGAGCCTTGCCTCCCCGCGGTGGAACTGGGGCGTATTCTATGAGAGAATCCTGAAGGAACTGATGGGACAGGGTCCAGCGACCCCCTACGACCGATTCGTCGTGCGGAACTCGTCCACCGCTTTCTGGTGGGGAATCGGTTCCGGTCTCGTGGATCTGGCGCTCGACGAGATCCGCATCCCCGACCCGACCCGGCGGTTGGTCCATTGGATGAGGACCTTGATCGTGGAAGGTCGGTTCCACCCCTTCACCGGACCCCTAAGGGACAACATGGGGAACCTCCGTATCGCGGAGGGCGAATCGCCCGGTTTCGAGACGATATCGCACATGGACTGGTTCGTCGAGGGCATCCTGACGGAGGCGCCGGTCATGGAACAGGAACAGGCGGAGGACGTCACCCGGTGAACGGGCGAACGGGAAAAGGAATCGGTACATGAAGATTCTGCTGGTTTCGGACGTGGAAGATCCCTACCTCTGGGACAGTTTCGAGTCGGACCGATATCGCGATGTCGACCTGGTGATTTCCTGCGGGGACCTGAAGCCGGAATACTTGAGTTTTCTCGTGACGATGATCCACGCTCCGCTGCTCTACGTGCCGGGCAACCACGATGGATGCTACGAGAACAATCCCCCGGAGGGTTGCGAGAACATAGACGGCCGGCTCATCACCGTCAAGGGGCTGCGGATCCTCGGATTTGGCGGAAGCCATTTCTACAATCACGGTCCGAACCAGTATACCCAGAAGGAGATGAATCACCGGGTCGCGCACCTGCGATGGTCTCTGTTGCGAAGCAGAGGCTTCGACATCCTCGTTTCCCATGCGCCCGCGCAGGGAGTCGGGGATGCGAACGATCCCTGCCATACCGGCTTCACCGCATTCCGGGAACTGATGGACCGGTACCACCCGCGCTATTTCATCCATGGACACCAGCACCTGAACTACGGTGCGAACCGGTCCGGGTTGACGACCTACGGCACGACGACCGTCATCAACGCCTTCCGACACCGGATCCTGACGTTCTAGGCATCGACTTGGACCGTCTAGACGCGTTCGATCTTGAGGTTCGCACCCGTCCCCTCGAAATTCAACTTCCTCAGGATTCCCCAGGAGCCGAGAGCCGCGAAAAGCAGGCCTAGGCCCACTGCGCCCCAGTACATCCCGGCCGTCTCCGGGATGAACGGCACGATGAACATCGTGAGAAGGGAATCGATCGGTTCGATGCCCTCGTCGACGAGCACGGAAACGAACACCGAAACGCTCGTGGAAGCCAGGACGGAAAGCGCGACGCAGACGCCGATGATCCATGGCATCGCGGGACCGGCCTTGCCCTTGAAGGAGCGGTAGAGGCGCGAGGAGATCCATGCGGTGAAGAGGCCGCAGAGTGCCGAGACGTACCCGAGCCGGTCGACCAGGACCCAGGGGATGATGCCGATCAGACCGCCCAGCGCAGCCCCGGCGAGTCCCGTGCCGTAGCTTCCCTCGGTCACCCCTTCCGCCTCGCGTTGCCGCACGGCCTCCTGGAGTTGCTGGAAGCAGTCTTCGCAGATCTCGATGGTGGTCGTTCCGGTATACAGTGCGGCTCCGTGCGCGCCGGGCGCCCCGCAGAAGTAACAGCCGTCCCCGACTCCCTGGGAGGACAGGAAGGCGTCCGTAGCGGTGAGGAACCCTGAAATGCGCTCCACGAAGGTCTCTTCCTTCGCGATGGTCTTGTGGAAGGAGAACCGTGCGGAGGTCCCGTCCAGCGCGATCAGGTCGGCGAGGTACTGCGGGCGGGTCTTGACGAAATAGGAACGAAGGATCTGCTGCTTTTCCTCGTCCATTCCGGATAGACCCAAGGTCAAGGTCACGGTATCCTGGGACAGGGACGTGGCGTGCAGGGAGAACCAGTGCGAACCGACCCGCCCGATGGCGTTGGTACCGTGGACTGTGAACCCGAGCCGTTCCGCAAGTCGGGCGATGATCTTCGGTGTCCTCTTCATGATGCCTCCCATGGTTGTCGCAAGGGTCTCCCCACGACGCTTCGGTGTTGCCTTCCTCCGATGATATCGCAGTTTCGAGAGTACGGGAACCCAGTTTCTGATATCATGAATATCCGACGGGTCCGATGGCGGGCATCCGCACGAGTTCCCAGTCCAATCCATTTGACCGGAGGCCACCATGGACGACGTTCGACCCATTGCGAACCGTTTCCAGTTCGAAGGCGAATTCCAGTCCGCGGTCCGATACGGAAACGGGCACATCAACGATACCTATGCCGTCCGATACACCAGCGCGGACGGGACCTCCCGCCGCTATATATTGCAACGAATCAACCACCACGTGTTCCGATATCCCGTGCGACTCATGCAGAACATGGTCGCGGTTTCGGACCATATCCGCACGCGCGTCGCAGCCGTCGGGGGAGACCCGGACCGCGGTGCGGTCACGGTCGTACCCACTCGGGAGGGTGCACATTTCTTCCAGCACGACGATGGAACCTTCTGGCGGGGGCAGGTCTTCATCGAAGGCTCCCTGTGCATCGACCAGGTCGAGGACGTGCGCCACCTCTACGAGGCCGGACGGGCCTTCGGAGACTTCCAGCGGATGCTGGGCGACTTTCCCGTCGAGTGCCTGCACGAAACCATTCCGGACTTCCACAATACGCCTGTCCGCCTCCGGGCTTTCGAAATCGTGGTCGCAGAGGACCCGGTGGGGCGCGTCGCCTCCGTCGCCTCCGACGTCGCGTTCGTCCGTGCGCGCAGCCCCGAGGCAGGCCGTCTCGTCGGACTCCTTGCCGAGGGTTCGCTTCCGCTTCGCGTGACCCACAACGACACCAAGCTCAACAACGTGCTCTTCGACGAAACCAGCGGCAAGGCGGTCTGCGTGATCGACCTCGATACCGTGATGCCGGGGCTGTCGCTCTACGATTTCGGCGATGCGATCCGATTCGCCGCGAACACCGCCGTCGAAGATGAGACCGACCTCGACAAGGTCCACCTCGACTTCGCGTTGTTCGAGAACTTCACCCGCGGATTCCTCGAGTCCGCCGGTCCCGTGCTGAACGAAGAGGAAAAACGCCAGCTTTGCTTCTCCGCGCGGCTGATCACCTTCGAACTGGCCGTCCGGTTCCTTTCGGACCATATCGCCGGAGATCCGTATTTCCGGATCCACCGCACGAATCACAACCTGGACCGCGCTCGATGCCAGTTCCGGCTTCTAGAGGAAATGGAGCGGAATGAAGAGAAGATGGAGGACATCGTGCGTCGCATCCTCGCCGAGACTTCGACTGGAACGAGCGTTCTCTAGACCTCCGTCTCGACGGACTCCGCTTTCGGAGGGACCACCAGCTCCCCTGACAGGCAATAATGGGACTCGGAGATCATGATGGGTTCCTGCGGGGTGAAACCGGCCGCCAGCAGCTTGGCGGATACATCGGTCGGATCCAGCCGATCGGTCGGCGAAGGTCCTCTGCCCTCTCCCGTGGACCCCGGAACCCACTCGACGATGCCGATGCGCCCGCCCGGCTTGAGGACGCGCTTCGCCTCCTTCAGGAAGGCCTCCGTGTCGTCCACTTCGTGCAATACGGTGGAGCAGAGTACGAATGTGACCGATGCATCCCCCAGCTTCCAGTCCTTGCCATCCGAAAGGAACACGACGACGTTCGGAACCCTCTGGACGTGCACGCGGCGGTCCATTTCATCGAGCATCGCTTCGGAGACGTCCATCGCGTAGACCTTGCGGGTCGGTCCGATGAAATCGGCGGCCGGGAAAGCGAGATATCCGATGCCGCAACCCACGTCGAGTACGGTGTCGGTCTCGCGGAGTCCCAGGGCTTCGAGCGCTGAATGGGGTGGAAGAGCGCTCCTGCGCCATTCGTTGTCGAGGCGGACGGCGTCCTTCGGGTCGAATCGGTGCATGAAGTCCTCCTGTCAAAGGGTGCGATGTGCGGTTCGATTATACCATCAGGATTGTCGGGAAACGAATGGTGGAATCCCTTCTCCGTAACCGCAGGAACCGAAGCGTGGAGCCCAACGGAGTAGCATGATAGGTACGGGATCCGGAAGTGGACCCGCAAGGAGGTCGACATGGGCAAGAAGAGAGAAGTCGTGAGGATTCTGGCAGGATTCCCGACAAGAGACGGTGCCGGCGTGAAACTTCGCCGGATGATCGGTCATGAGGATACGGAGGCCTTCGACCCATTCCTGATGCTGGACCTGTTCCGGTCGACGGACCCCAAGGACTATATGTCCGGCTTCCCGTGGCACCCTCACCGCGGCATCGAGACCGTCACCTTCATGGTGGCCGGATCCGTGAAGCATGGGGACAGCCTTGGTCACAGTGGCGCCATTTCAGGTGGCGACGTGCAGTGGATGACTGCGGGCAGCGGCATCATCCACCAGGAAATGCCACTCCAGCGGCCTGAGAACTGGGGTCTGCAGCTCTGGGTCAATCTTCCGGCCTCCCTGAAGATGACGGCGCCCAGATACCAGGACGTACCCGCTGAAAGCATCCCCACCGTTACGGAGCCGGGTTGCCGGATCCGAGTGATCGCCGGAAGACGCGGCGCAACGACGGGCCCCGTCGTCGGCATCGAAGCCGGACCGGAATTCCTCGACGTGACGCTCGACCCGGGTGCAACCTGCGAAGTTCCCGTCGACGCGACTTCGACCTGCTTCGTCGTGACGATCACCGGGTCCTTGATCATCGCCTCCGAGGTTGGCGGCACGGAGGAGATTCAGGCGGAGCGCGTGCTGCTGTTCGGAGAAGGGGACGGCGTCGGTCTCCGGGCCGGGAGCGCCGGCGCTCGGGTACTGCTGGTCAGCGGAAGGCCCCTTCACGAACCCGTGGCGTGGGGCGGCCCCATCGTCATGAACACCAAGGCCGAATTGAAGAAGGCGTTCCAGGAATTGGAAGATGGAACCTTCCTGAAGCACTCCTAAGCCCTGCGTGGTACAATCACTGGAACAATAGCACCCTTTCAGGAGGGATACGCCAAGGAGGCAAGTCGATATGACCACGTTGATCGTCTATTATTCGAGATCCGGGAACACGAAGAAAGCCGCTGAAGATCTCGCGAAGGAGCTCGGAGCGAGTCTTCTGGAACTTCGCGAGGACCGTCCGCGCAAGGGAGTCCTTGGCTTCATGCGCAGCGGCTTCGAAGCCGTTTCGAAGAAGACCGTTCCCATCAAGCCCTTCGCCGAGAACCTGTCCAGTTTCGACCGCGTGGTCGTCGCCACGCCGGTGTGGGCGGGGCATATCTGCAGCCCGATCCGCACGTTCCTCATGGACAATGCCAAGCAGATCAAGGATCTGGGCGTATTGGAGACGCATTCCCACGCTGACTTCGTCTACAAAGCCGTGATCGCCGAAATCGCTGCGCTGGTCGGAAAGACGCCGACCCTGGAGCGCTCTTCACTTGGAAAACTCTCGGTCAAGTAACCCTTCTCACCGTCCGAAACAGAAGAAGGACCGTGCACTTCAGTTGTGCACGGTCCTTCCTTTTTTCTGTCCGGAAAGATCGGTCGCAGGGCGTTCAGCGCTTGACGCGTGCATTGCCCTTCCAGACGCTCCAGACCATCTCCTCGTCCGCCGGCACCGCGTAATCCGACAGGAATGTCGTGGCCAGCGCGCCGCTCGCCCAGCCGAACTGCAGCCACTTCTCCGGCGCCCAGCCCTTCAGCACGCCATACAGCAGCCCGCCGACGAAGCCATCCCCGCCCCCGATGCGGTCGAGCACGCCGATTTCGCGGGGCTCCGCGACGGTCCATTCGTCTCCGGCCAGCTGAATCGCGCCCCAGAGGTGCTGGTTGGAACTGATGACCTGCCGCAGCGTCGTGGCGAAGACGGAGACGTTCGGGAAGGTCTTCTTCACACGGCCGATCATCTCCTTGAAGCTGTCGATGCTGGAGGCGACTCCCTTCCCGCCGGCTTCCGGACCTTCGATGCCGAGGCAGAGCTGGAAGTCCTCCTCGTTGCCGACGAGGATGTCGGAAATCGACGCGATTTCGGCGAAGATGGCGGAGAGCTCTTCCTTGCGGCCTTCCCAGAAGGTAGCGCGGTAGTTCAGGTCGAAGCCGATGCGCGTGCCGTGCTTCTTCGCCGCGCGAGCGAGCTCGAGGCAGAACCGGCTGGTCTCGGGCGACAGGGCGGCAATGAGGCCGGACAGGTGAAGGATCTGCACGCCATCCTGACCGAAGAGGCGTTCGAGGTCGAAGTCCTTGACGTCGAGCGTGCGGCCGACCTCGCCGGCGCGGTCGTTGTGGACGCGCGGCCCGCGGGCGCCGAATCCGCTGTCGGCGATGTTGAACTGGTGTCGGAAACCCCAAGGCCCGCCCTGCGGGACCTCCTTGCCTTCGAACGTCATGCCCCGGGACAAAAGGTCGTGCTTGATGAAGGCAGCGATCGGGCTATCCTTGACGAAGGTCGTCAGCACATGGACGGGCAGGCCCAGAAAAGAGGAGATGCTGGCCACGTTGGTCTCGGCGCTGGTCGCCTGCATCGTGAACTGCGAGCTGCTGTGGACGGGCTGCCCTTGGTTCGGGGTGATGCGGACCCCCATGCTGGTGGGGACGACGAGTGAATACTTGAAATCATTGCGCAATTGCAGGTCCATGGAGGTTCCTCCTCGTTCGATTCCGGCGGTCCAGCCGGTCAGGCTTCGAATCTTCTGCGGTCGGCCCAGAGGCCGATGGCGGGATTGCTGATGTAGAAGATCTCCTCGCCGTCCGAAAGGGTGTTCCAGCCGTCCGACAACTTCGTCGGGTCGTAGCGTGCCATCGCCTCGGACAAGGCCATGTATTGGAAGTTCACGCCCTCGACCTCCTCTCGGGTCAGCTTCTCGACGGCATACGTGATGGCGAAGCGGCCGTCGGACGAGCCGTGGATCAGGTGCGCGGCGGCCGAGAGGTTGTCCTTGAGGTCCTGGTTCCCGCGATACTGCTCGAGCACTCCGATTCGGCCGATGTAGCCGTACTTTCGAATCAGCCCGTCGATCATGGGGTCTTCTCCGAACTTCCGAACGCCGGGTGCGAGGACCAGCAGTTCGCCGCCGTCCGCGATCGCCATGCGGGTGCGGTAGATGGCCTTGTTGCCGAGCCAGGTGCTCTTGAACTCACGCTCGTCGAGGTAGACGACGACTTTTTTCGGTGCACGGTCGAGGAAAATCAGGTTGCGCCGTTGGCTCTGGGCCACCGCCTGCTCGAACAGCTTCCGGTCGCGGCCGATATAGAGGCCTTCCAGGGAGACCTCGCCCTGGTCCACCGTGGTCACGGTGAGGACGTACATCAGGGGCAGGTGCGCGATGAATTCGCTTTCGGCGTAGTCCAGGACCTTGCGGACGGGCGAATGGTCCTTGCCCATCAGGCGTTCCATCCCGTATACGGCGCCGAGGAAATGCGTGCGGTTGATCACTGAACGCCCTCCGCAGCCCACGAAGACGTTCTTGCTGTAGTTGGCCATCCCGACGACTTCGTGCGGCACGACCTGTCCGATGCTGACGATCAGGTCATAGGCGGGGTCCATCAGGCGTGTATTAATCTCGACGTCGATGGGGTAATCGATCAGGCCACCGGAAACTTCACGGACGAATTCCGCGGGCACCTGGCCGATCTTCACGATATCGTCCTTCCAGCGGTGCGGCAGGAAGACCTCGTAGGGGATCTCCGGACCGAAGAAGTGGGCGCATTCCTCCTTCGTCATGGGGTCGTGGGTGCCGAGAGCGGGCATGATATCGACCTGGCAGACATCCTTGAGCATCCGGTAGTACAGGTTCGTGATCCGGCCTGCATAGGAGTGCAGACGGGTGGAGTCGGGCGGGAGCAGCAGCACCTTCTTCAGCATCCGTCCTTCGAGGGACCGGCGAAGCGCCTCGGCCAGCTCGGCTTCGGAAATGGACTTCGCTGCGGCCTGCAGGGCGATTTCGACCATGAGGGTCCTCCTTCGCGCCCGATGGGTGGAACGAGCGCTTCCAGTTCCATTATATGGACAATGGATGACGGATTGAAGATACTTATTGCCTGCTTATGTGCAGAAGTTGCGGCAGATTTCGGCATCGGAGGTCCCGCAGGACGGTCCAAGGACTCCATGACAAAACCCCGGGCTGAGCTCCGAAAGCATCACCCGGGGTCTTGTCGAGGGGGGGACGAGGATCCGCTTATTTCGCCAGGATCTCCGCG
>CAZOHH010000064.1:0-7766 GCA_964579735.1 uncultured Oscillospiraceae bacterium
GAACGGCTCGAGTACTCGGTCGTTTGCGACTTCCGCGAGACGGCGGTGCCGGGGACGTCCTTGCCGCAGCTGAACTTCACGCTGCCGGCGGCCTATCCCTGCAAGGGCTACCGCTACGACATCCCGTTCGGGACGGTGGACCGCGGACCGCTGGAACAGGACGTTCCCGCGAGCTCCTTCGGCATGACGGTGCCTCTCGAGTCCGGCGCGCCCGGCCTGGCCGTCGTCGCGGCGACCAAGTACGGGTTCCGCGGGACCGACGACTCGGTCTCCCTGACGCTGATCCGCTCCTCGTACGACCCGGACCCGACCCCCGAGTTCGGCGAGCACCGCTTCCGGTTCGCCGTGGCCGTCATGCCGGACCCGGACGACCGATGCGCCGCACTGGCCGCGGCCTCCGACTTCTGCCACCCGCTGGTCTACCAGTCCGGCACGGTCCACCCTGGCACGCTTCCCGCCGAGAGCTCGTTCGTATCGCTGGTGTCCGGCTGCGCCGCCATCACGGCGGTCAAACTCCCGGAGGACGACCCGAGCGGCCGGACGGTGCTGGTTCGCCTGCATGAGACCGACGGGCGGGCAGGAGAGGCGCGGTTCAGGTTCGACCGTCCCGTGCGCTCCGTCATGGCCGTCGACCTGAATGAGAAGCCCATGCCGGGCGGAAGCGATGCGGTCGAGATCCTGGAGGGCGACACCGTCCGTTGCCCCCTGGCGCCCTGGAGCGTCGCCGGGTTCATCGCGACGTTCTAGCATTCAACCCATCTTCGCAGCTTTTCCATCTCTCTTCTTCCTTCCCATTCCTTCCCCTTCCTTCCTCTTCCTTCCTCTTCCTCCCCCTATGCCCCCGTAAAGGAGTCCACCCCATGATCGACGTCTCCGAGTTCGAAAGCGAGATCATCCATCGGGTCGTCCGCCCACGTCGGGAGGCTGTGTATCGGGACTTCCCCGAGGCTATGCTGCCTGCGATCCGAGAGTTCCTCGAAGGGAAGGGCGGAATTTCGCGGCTGTATAACCACCAGGCGGAGATGTTCGAAAGCGCGCTCGCGGGAAACAACGTCGTGATCACGACGTCGACGGCGAGTGGCAAGACGTTGAGCTTCCTGCTGCCGATACTGCAGGAGATCCTGAAGGACCCGCTGACGCGGGCGCTGTTCGTGTACCCGACCAAGGCGCTGGCGGCGGACCAGTTCCGCAACTTCGAGCCCATTCTGCGGCATTTCGGCAAGAATCGGATCCAGGCGGGGGTCTACGACGGGGATACACCGGTCCCCGAGCGCAGCCGGATCCGCAACAGCGCCAACATCATCCTGACCAACCCGGAGATGCTGAGCACCGCGTTCCTGCCGCACCACAGCCAGCACGGCTTCAACTTCGTGTTCTCGAATCTCAAGTACGTCGTAGTCGACGAGCTGCACACCTACCGCGGGGCGTTCGGGTCGCACCTGTCGAACCTGTTCAAGCGCCTGACGCGTGTCTGCCGCTACTATCACTCCGCGCCACGCTTCCTGTGCAGCTCGGCGACCATCGCCAATCCACTGGAACTGGCGGGGAACGTATGCGGGCGCAGTTTCGTTCTGGTGGACCGGGATGGATCGCCTGCGCCGGAGAAGCACTACTACGTCTGGCAGCCACCCATCGTCGCGTCGGACTACCGCGTGCCGCCCATAGAGGAGGCCGCGACGCTGATTCCAAGGCTGGTGGCGGAGGGCACGACATTCATCGCGTTCTGCCGGTCACGGAAGGCCGTGGAGATCGTGCTCAAGGAGTCGCGCGATCGGCTGCGGGCGGACGGCGGCGGTGGGTCGAACGGCGGCGGGGTCGACCTGTCGGACAAACTGGCGGGTTACCGTGGCGGATACCTTCCCGAGGAACGGCGGGACATCGAGCGGAAGATGGTCGGTGGACAGCTCAAGGGACTGGTCTCCACCAACGCACTGGAGCTGGGCATCGACATCGGCAGCGTGGAGGCGACCATTCTGACGGGCTTCCCCGGCACGCGGGCCTCGTTCTGGCAGCAGTCGGGGCGGGCGGGCCGCAAGGGCGCGACGTCGTCGACCTTCCTGATCCTGGACAACCTCCCCTTCGACCAGTATATCGCCATCGACCCGGACTGGCTCTTCGAGTCCACGGTCGAGAACGCGGTGGTGGATCCCGGGAATCTCTTCATCCAACTGGCGCACGTGCGCGCGGCGGCTGCGGAACTGCCGCTGTCTCCTGACGACATGGCGCTGTTCGCCGATCTGGGGGAAATCGTTCCGGTGCTGCTGGACGCGAAGGAGCTGCGGTCGGAGAACGGGCGATTCGTCTGGTGCGGCAAGGAGTTCCCGGCGGGTGACTTCAGCCTGCGCAACATGGACAAGACGCGCTTCAAGCTGCGCAGCCGCGAGGACGGCGCCCTGATCACGGAGATGGACGAACTCCAGGCTTTCCGCGAGATCCACCCCGGGGCCATCTACATGCACGAGGGGATGTCCTACCAGGTGGAAGCCTTCGACCCCGTGGGGCGCACGGCCGAGGCGCGGCCGATGGACATCAACTACTACACGGTGCCGAACGAGGCGACGACCGTGGAGCGCATCGCGGAGGGGAAGGGCCAGCCGCTGGGTCGAACGGCGCAGCACTTCGGGGACGTGCGGGTGACGAACACAATCCTGGGCTACAAGCGCCTGCAGTTCCACAACCGGCAGAATCTGGGCTATCAGGAGCTGGACATGCCGCTGTCGAAGACCTTCGAGACCGAAGGACTGTGGGTCGACCTGCCGCGGGAGGTCGCAGACCTGTTTCGGCGGACCAAGCCGCACCGCGCGGACGAAACGCCGCAGGAGACCTGGAAGGACTACTTCTACGCGATCGGGTACGCGCTGCTGAACGCCGTGCTGATGGCCACGATGACCACCACGGGCGACGTGGGGATGGCACGGATTTCGGATGGCACGGGACCCGAGCCCGTCGACTCGGTGTGCATCTTCGACTTGTATGTGGGGGGACTGGGGTTCGCGGAGAAGGCGTACGACCACACGGCGGAGATCGTGGCCAGCGCGCTGAAACTGGTGGCGAACTGCCAGTGCCGCGACGGGTGCCCGGCCTGCGTGGGCGACCACAGGTTGGACCGGTCGCTGGTGCTGTGGGGGCTGAAGAGTCTGTACGAGGAGCTGGCACCGCCGGCGAACGTGAAGGTTCCTGTCGAAGCGCGGCAGGTGTTCGCGGCGAAGCGGTTCGCGCTGGGGGAACTGCCGGAGCGGTGGCCGGAGTTCGTGGCGTTCCTTTCGACGACGGGGGAGTACATGACGGGGTTCCTCAAGTCCGTGCCGTCAGTGCGCGTGGAGCGCTCATCGCTGGTGCTGCGGCTGCCGGACGCCTTCACCCGCGACTGGGTGCTGAAAACGGAGAACGTGACCATGATGCGCAACGCGATCGCGCATTTCGTTGCGGTGCCAGCTGACTTCCGCGTGGACGCGGAGGCGGGGGAGAGCGCGGCGGAGGGTGCTGTTAGGGGCATGTCTGATTTGGAGAAAAGGAAAAGTAAGGAATATAAGGAAAACCCCGACGTGGACGTTCACGGCAAGTTGCTGCGTCGCATGAAGGACCTCGGCGGGAAGGGCGTTTGAGCGCGGGGGGACACGACTCCGGCGTCCTCGCGCGGCTCGACCCGCACCAGCGGACTGCGGTCCTCGCGGACGGACCGGCGACGCTCGTGAGCGCGAATGTGGGGAGCGGCAAGACGACCGTGCTGATCGCCAAGGTGCTGCATCTGCACCTGGATCGCGGCGTGCCGTTGCGCGACCTCGTGGTGTTGACCTTCACGAACAAGGCTGCGAACGAGATCAAGGAGCGGATGCTGCGGGCGGACCCGACGCGCACCGAGGCGGACATGCCCTATTTCGGAACGTTCCACGCGGTGGCCATGAAACTGCTGCGGACCTCGCTGCCGGTCGAGACTCTCGGCTTCACCCGCGACTTCACCGTGATCGACCCGGACGAACTCGTAGAACTGGCATCCCAGCTGATCCTGGAGATGAACTTGAACGTGCGCTACCGCAACAGGTTGTCCGCACGCCTCGAGGCGCTCCGGTCCGGTCGTAAGGAATTCGGGCGGATGCAAGGTGCGGACGACATCCAGGCGCTCTGGCAGGCCGTCGAGGCGCGAAAGCGGGCGACGAACCGCATGGACTTCGATGACCTGATCCACCATGCGACGTCGCTGCTGGAGGAGCGAGGACCTTCGGTCTACGCGCCCCAATGGATCCTCGTCGACGAGTTCCAGGACAGCGACGAAAAGCTGCTTCGTTTCGTGGACGCCCTGAAGACGCCGGACACGAAACTGTTCGCAGTCGGGGATCCGAACCAGGTGATCTATTCCTGGCGCGGAGGCAGCCGCAACGTATTCCAGGATTTCGTGCAACGAACCGGTGCGACCGTGGTCGACCTGCCGCTCAGTTACCGCTCCAGCGGGATGATCCTGGACGCCGCCGGCTGCTTCCTGACGCACCCGAAGAAACTCGAGGGAATGCGGGAGGCGGGCAGCCGGGTCGCAGTGCGTCGGCACCACGACCCATTCAACGAGGCGGAACACCTCGCAGGGCGGATCACTCGGCTGCACGAACAGGGGATGTCGTGGCGCGAGGTGGCCGTGCTTTATCGCACGCAGCGTCAGTCCGCTGTGCTGGAGAGCGTGTTCCGAAAGGCCGGCATCCCGGTGGAAGTCTCGCTGCGCCGCACCTTCAAGGACATCCCGGTCCTCCAGTGGCTGCTGAAACTCCTCCGCGCCGCGGTGAACCCCGAGGACGCCGGCAGCCTGCTCGGGGCGCTGACACATCCGACCTTCGGGGAGGGGTTGAAACCGGCCGCTGCGCGCAAGGTCCTGGCGGCGGTGGATGACGTGCCGGAGATCGTACGCGCGGTTCGTGGGTTCCGGGCGTGGGCGAAGAAGGAGGCAGTGGCGGAGGAAGCAGGCGTGACGGCCGTTGCGGCATATGACTACTTCGGACTCGATGAACAGCTGTCTCCCACTTCGTCGGATTTCCCCACCAACAGGACCTATGCCGTGAGTCTGCTGGAGGCAGTGGAACGCCTGGCGAAAACAAAGAAATGCGGTTTTCTTGATGCCACCGCGGAGTTCCTCCATGTCACGGCGCTGCACGGCATCGACGCGTTGAAGGAGGACCTGCACCGGGACGACGACGCGGTTCGGCTGATGACCCTGCACGCCTGCAAGGGGCTTGAGTTCACCTGCGTTTTCATCATCGGCGCGAACCCCGGGCTGGTTCCCTTGCCGTCCCGTTCCGAGGAGGCGCTCGAGGAGGAGAAACGGCTGTTCTTTGTCGGGATGACCCGGGCGAGGGACGAGTTGGAGATCTCCTACTACAACAGCCCCGACGACCCGCGCGTCCTGTCCGGACCGAGCAGCTTCCTGTCCATGATTCCGGAACACCTGCTCTCGATGTCGGACGACAGCGCGGCGGCGGAGACCCCGGAAGTCGTCCTGCGGAACTTCCGCAAGGAAATCCGAGGGAGGATCGAACAGCGGGGGAAGGATCGGGAAGAGACGGTGGCGGCTGTGGAGGACTCGGAACCGGCTGTGGCCGAGGAAGGCGCGGCACCTGCAGTCAGACGCGTGCGACATGCGAAGTACGGGCTCGGCATCGTCGTGTCCGAGGACGAGGAAGCAATTTCGGTCGACTTCGAGAACTACGGGATGAAGTCCTTCGCAGAGGCATTCGCGGCGCTGGAAGAGGCATAGCTACTCCAGATACTTCGCCTCATACTTGTCGAGCATGGCGTGCAACCTCTCGCGGACGCCGCCGCCCATGACTTCCTCCTCGAAGGTCTCGAAGGCATCGACAAGGCGTTCCTGCTCCTCCACGGGAATCCGCGCATCGCCCATATGGAAGAGAACGTCGTTCTCCTTTTCGATATGCGCGCGCAGGAGGTCGATGTAGCCATTCGCGGCTACGGCGACTTCGGTGGGCCGGTAGGGGCTGTCGAGCGCGGCGGACATGCGGGCGATGAAGGCGCGGCCCTGGGTGTGCTCGAGGAGCATCTGACCGATGGGTCCACCTTGATTGGGAACGCCGGCCTTTTCGAGGGCGGGGTAGAAGAGTCCCTCTTCCTTGCCATGGTGGCACCGGTCTGCGAACGTCTTCAGGAATCCGACCATGTCCTTGAGTTCCTGAATCTCCGGGGGCGAATGCGTCCTCAACTGGCTGACCATCTGTTCCAGGATCCGCAAGCCGAAGAGTATGGAATAATGTTCTTTTCTCAGGAATTCGCTCGCAAAGTGCATGACGAACCTCCCGCCCCTCACAGGGCCTGGACGTATGCCTCGCCGAATGCCTCACACGTCTGGACCGCCTTTTCATCCGGAACCCATTGCATCCGGATGCCTTCGTTCACCAGGGAAAAGCCGGAAGCGGAAAGGGAAGCGCTCAACTGCTTGACCGCTTCCCCGCTCCAGCCGTAGCTTCCGAAGGCTGCCGCCTTCTTGTTCTTGAACTTGAGTCCATGAAACATTTCCAACAGTCCGCCGATGGCGAAGAGGTGGCCATTGTTGATCGTGGACGACCCGACGAGGATCGCCTTCGACTTGAAGACTTCCGCGCAGATGTCGTTCTTGTCATCCTTGGCGGCGTTGAATAGCTTCACGACGACGGTTTCGTCGGCCCTGCGGATGCCGCGTGAAATGGCCTCGGCCATCAGTCGGGTCGCACCCCACATGGTGTCATAGACGAGGGTGATCTGGTTCTCCTGGTAGTCCGCCGCCCACTTCAGATACTCCTCGACGATCTGCGTCGGGTTGTCCCGCCAGATCACGCCGTGGCTCGGGCAGATCAAGTCTACGCGGAGCTGCAAGGCGAGGATCTCGTTGATCTTGCGGGCAACGAGCGGGCTGTGGGGTGCCAGGATGTTGGCGTAGTACTTGAGTGCCTCCTGCTGAAGCTCCGCTGGATCGACGCGGTCGTTGTAGAGGGATTCGGAAGCGTAATGCTGTCCGAAGGCGTCATTGCTGAACAAGATGTTCTCGGCGGTCCAGTAGGAGAACATGGTGTCCGGCCAATGCAACATGGGCGCTTCGATGAAGACCAGCTTGCCGCTGCCCGTGTCGTAGGTGTCGCCGGTCTTGACCGTGACGAAGTTCCAGTCCTGGTGATAATGGCCCTTGATCAGCTTCGCGCCATTGGCGGTGCAGTAGAGGGGGACACCGGGGATTTCGCGCAGGAGGGCGGGGAGGGCGCCGCTGTGGTCGACTTCGGAGTGGTTGCATATGATGGCGTCGATGCACTTGAGGTCGACTTCCCTCTTGAGTTCGCGCAGAAACTCGTCATCGTAGGGACGCCATACCGTATCGATCAGGACGGTCTTCTCGTCGCGCACCAGATAGGAATTGTAGGATGTGCCGCGGTGCGTGGAATACTCATCCCCATGGAAGCGTTGCAGTTCCCAGTCGGTCTTGCCGACCCAGGTCACCTTGTCCGTGATCTTCTTCGCCATGCTCTCCCCCTTGACTTCGTTGTACCTCCATTGTAGCACCTTCGGTAACATATCGCCTTTACGCAGTTTGAACATCGGTACACAATCGGGTCATCGCCTATGGAGGTACATCATGATTCTGAAACCCAAAAGCCTCGCCTTGACTCGTGCCGCGCTGCTGTTGGTTGCAGCACTTGTCCTTTCTCTCTCAATCTCGGGTGGATCGATCTTCGCAGAGGATGATGAGGACGACGACGACGAGGACGTCACCGGAGCGGCCACAGCCGTTTCACCTACTGAAA
>CAZOHH010000064.1:7866-13598 GCA_964579735.1 uncultured Oscillospiraceae bacterium
CCGGCTGCATCCTCGGGTGCGGGTTGGCCTGCCGCCAACTGGGCGATTGTCGGGGTCTACGGCCTGATACTCGCCTCCTCGGTGCCGCTGCTGTTCCGAGTCAAGAACAAGGGCTTCTAGAGAGCTTCAAGAGACGATGACCCAGCTTCATGAATCGTAAGGTGGCGGCGTGAAGGGCACTTTTCACTAGGAAGAGCATGAGGGAGGTATTCCCGTGATCGTCAGCGCGAGCCGCCGGACGGATATTCCGGCACTCTATTCCGACTGGTTCTTCCGCCGGTTGGAAGAAGGACTCGTTCTGGTTCCAAACCCCATGAACCCCATGCAGGTCAGTCGCGTCCCATTGACTCCCGATGCGGTGGATGCCTTCGTATTCTGGTCGAAGAATCCGGAGCCGATGATGTCCCGTCTCGAGCGGCTCGAGGATTATCCATTCTACTTCCAGTTCACGCTGACCCCCTACGGCACCGATCTGGAGACCGACCTTCCCGATAAGGACCGCCTCGCGGATACTTTCCAGCGGCTTTCGGAGAAGCTGGGACCGCACCGCGTCGTATGGCGCTATGACCCCGTGCTCCTTTCGGAACGCTATACGCCCGACTTCCATGTGGCTGCGTTCGATCGCCTTGCCTCCCGTCTCGCGGGATTCACGGAACGATGCGTCATCAGCTTCGTGGACCGTTATCCGAAGAACGGACGGGCCATGGATGCGCACGGAATCTCGGGAGTCGGCGACAAGGCGGTCCTTCGCCTGGCGGATGCCTTCTCTGCTGCCGGCAGACGGTACGGGATAGCCCTCTCCACCTGTTCCGAGCAGGTGGACCTTTCCGCTTTCGGGATCGGACATGCGCGGTGCGTGGACCCCGAACTTATCGAGAGGATCGGCGGAAGACCTGCAGGAGCCACGAAGGACGCGAACCAGCGGGCGGCATGCGGATGCTGTGCCAGCGTGGACATAGGGGTGTATCATACGTGCACTCACGGCTGCACCTATTGCTACGCGAACACCAGTCGAGAGCGCGCACTGCGCAATCGCGCGGGGCATGACCCGGATGCGCTCATGCTCGTCGGCCGACCGGCCGGGGATGCGCGGATCACCGACCGATAGAGAGAACCGAAAAGGCCGTCGAATACCCTTCGGAGAAACCCTTGCATGAACAAGGGTTTGCATTTCGCATGTGGTAGAATTTTTTCATCGCGACACTCCTGTTTCCGTCGGAAATCGTTGAATTCGGGAGGCCCCCATGAAGATTCTCCACACCTCCGACTGGCACCTCGGCAGTTCCCTTTATGACCGGAAGCGCTACGAAGAGCACGCCGCGTTCCTCGACTGGCTGGTCGGGGAGCTCGACGCGCATTCGATCGATGCGCTCCTTGTCGCAGGGGATGTCTTCGACAACACGTCTCCGAGCAACCGTGCCCAGGAACTCTACTACGACTTCCTTTTCCGCGTGTCGAGGACATGCTGCCGCCACGTCGTCGTCGTGGGCGGGAACCACGATTCGCCATCGTTCCTCGATGCACCCAAGGCGCTGCTCAAGGTCCTGAGCGTGCACGTGGTGGGCGAGTGTCGGCCGGTCCGGTCGGAGGAGGTCGTGGCGCTGCTGGACCACGACAAGCGGCTGGAGGCGGTGGTGTGCGCCGTACCTTATCTGCGTGACCGGGACCTGCGCACCGTCGAGGCGGGGGAGACCCAGGAGGACCGGAGCCGCAAGCTCATCGAGGGCCTGAAGGCGCATTACGCCGAGGTGTGCCGAATCGGTGAGGACCGGCGGAAGGATGAGGATGTCCCGCTGATCGCCATGGGCCATCTCTATACCGCAGGGGGACGGACGGTCGACGGCGACGGCGTGCGCGAGCTCTACATCGGTTCGCTGGCGCAGGTGGGCGCGGACGCGTTCCCCGACGGTTTCGACTACCTGGCGCTGGGACACCTGCATGTACCGCAGGTCGTGGGCCGGTCGGAGAAGATGCGCTATTCGGGTTCGCCGATTCCCTGCGGCTACGGAGAGGCGAAACAGACGAAGATCGTCATTCTGGTGGAGTTCACAGGACGGACGGCGAGGGTCCGGGAGGTCGCGGTGCCATGCTTCCAGCCGTTGGAGCGGATATCCGGAGGGATGGACAGGATTCTGGGTCGGATCGCGGAATTGAAGCTTGCGGATAGCACGGCCTGGCTCGAGGTCGAGTACACGGGCGAGGAATTCGTCGGGAACCTGCGAGAGGCGGTCGACGAGGCGCTGGAGGGTGGGCGGATGGAGTGCCGGAAGATCCGCAACAAGCGGCTCGTGGAGATGACGTTGTCGGCGGGTGGGGAGAACGAGACGTTGGACGACCTGAACCTGAATGACGTGTTCGACCGATGTCTCGAGAAATATAAGGTCCCGCTGGAAGACCGGCCCGGACTGGCCCTGGCCTATGCGGAAATCATCGCGTCGCTGCAAGATGCCGATGTCGGGGCGGAAAAGGGGGAGGGAAGGACATGAAGATTCTCGAACTTCGCTTCAAGAACCTGAACTCGCTCTATGGCGAGTGGCTCATCGACTTCACGGCCCCGGAATACGAGAGCAATGGAATCTTCGCGATTACCGGTCCTACGGGGTCGGGCAAGTCCACGATCATGGACGCGATCTGTCTCGCACTCTATGGGACGACACCGCGGCTAGGCAGGATTACGTCGAGTGACAACGGCATCATGTCCCGCAAGACCGGCGAATGTTCTGCAGAGGTGGTGTTCGAGTCGCAAGCCGGCCGCTTCCGCTGCCGTTGGAGCCAGCATCGCGCACGGAACAAGCCCGATGGTCGACTGGCGGAGGCCGAGCACGAGCTGTCGGATGCTTGGACGGGGCAGATCCTGGAGTCGAAGAAGCGGGACGTCGCGCGGGCCATCGAAGAGAAGACCGGCATGGACTTCGACCGCTTCACACGCTCTATCCTGCTCGCGCAGGGCGGCTTCGCGGCCTTCCTTCAAGCGGCGCCGGACGAGCGGGCGCCTGTGCTCGAACAACTTACGGGGACGGAGGTCTACAGCGACATCTCGGTCGCGGTGCACGAGCGCAGACGGGCCGAGAACGACCAGCTGGGGCGGCTTCTGGCGGAGACGTCGGGCATCGCCGTGCTGACGGACGAGGAGACCGGCGCCGCTGCGGAGGAACTGGCGCGCGTCCTTGGGGAAGAGGCGGCCGCGACGGCGCGGAGCAAGGTCGTGGGAGAGGCGGTCCAGTGGTCGGAGGGAATCCGTCGAATCCGGGAAGAACTGGCAGGGCTTTCAGGTGAGTGCGAGAAGGCGACGAAGGAGCTGGCGGCGTTCGCTCCCAGTCGGGAGCGTCTGGCGCGCGCGCTGCAGGCCGTGGACCTGGAAGGCGGATACGCCGCACTCGTCTCGCTTCGGCGGCGGCAGACGGAGGACAGAGCGGCGCTCGAGGAGAATGTTGGGAAAAGGGACGCAGCCGATGCGCAGGTCGGGGAGAAGGTCCTGATGCATGCGGAGGCCGACGCGGCGCTGCTCGAGGCGCGGAAGGTGCAGACGGAAGCGGCGCCGATGCTGAAGAACATGAGGGCGCTGGACGGTCAGCTCGCGGAGAAGGGAAAGGCGCTGTTGGTGCTGCGTACCGAACAGGAGAAGGTGGACGGGGCCACCGAGGCGAAGAAGCGGGAATGGACGGCTTCGAATGCGGAGCGGACCGCAGCCGAACAGTCGGGGGTCGCAGTCGTCGCATACCTGGCCGCCCACGCCGTCGACGAGGGCCTGGTGACGCAGTTCGCCGCCCTGGCGGAAAAGCTGGAGGGTCTGAAGACCGAGGCTGCCTCGCTTGCGGCAAAGCAGGCGGCGGAGAAGAGCGCGGTCCATGCTAAAGAGCGGCTCGCGGCGAACGAGGCGGCGTGCCGGAAGGATCTCGATGCGGCAGACCTGGCGCACACCGCCGCGGTGGCGATGACCACGGAAAAACGTATGAAACTCGAGGTCGTGCTTGCCGGCCGGCTCCTCCGGGAATACCGTGCGGACCATGAAGCGGCGGTGCGGGAAAGCGCCTTCCGCAAGCAGATCCAGAGCCTGGAGAAGCAGCGCCTGCACCTCGAGGACGGCAAGCCGTGCCCGCTGTGCGGCGCGCTCGAGCACCCGTACGCGGCCGGGAATCAGCCGGAGGTGGATGCTGCGGAAGCCCGCCTGAAGGAGCTGAAGGATCGGATTGAACGGGCCGAGGCGCTGGAAGGTGAGATCCGGGATCTCGAGACCTTCGAGAAAGCAGCGGCCGCGGCGGAGAAAACGGCGGAAACCGTGGCGACCCGGGCGGCATTCGAGAGCACGGTCGCGGCAGGCGAAGTCGAGAGGTTGAGGACCGAGATCGCCCAGACATTCGTGCAGTTCGAACACCGCAGCTCCGGCGTACTCGTGCAGCTCCGGCCGTTCGGTGTGGACGAGGTCTCCGCGGAGACGGCCGAATCCGTGTTGGCGGGGCTGAGGAAGCGCTTCGACGACTGGAAGGAGAACACGACGAGGAAGGCGGAAAGTGCGCTGCAGGTGCAGAAACTCGTTGCGGCGGCGGCGAGCCTCGAGGCCGTGCTGCGGACGATGCAGGGTGCGGCGGAGGAGAAACGGCTGGATGTGGCGGCCGCCGAGGTGGAGTTGGGCGAGATGCGAAGGGGACGCACCGAGTCGTACGGGGCGAAGGACCCGGAGGCGGAGGAAACTCATCTTGGAAAGGCGGTTGCCGACGCGGAAGCGGCAGAGAAGGCCGTACGCGGGGATCGCGACGCGGCGAAGGCCATTCAGGCCGAAATCCTGACGCGACTGACAACCCTGGAAGAGAGACTCCGTACACTCTCGCCTCAACTCGAGCAGTCCGAGAGCGACTTCGCGAAGGGACTTTCCGCCGCGACGTTCGGGACCGAGACGGAGTATCTTTCGGTCCGACTGGAACCCGAACTGCGTCGGGGGCTCACACGCCGTGCGATGGAACTCGACGATGGGATGGCAGGGGTGCTTGCGCGTCAGAAGGACCGGGAATCCCAGTTGGCGCAGGAGGTCGCGAAGGACGTCACGCACGAGGAGCCGGCGATTCTGAAAGCGGAAGCCGACCAGCTCGCCGATGCGCTCCGCCGGTTCGCGGAGGCCGCGGGCGGCGTCCGGCAGCGGCTGGCCGCGAACGAGAAGGCCAAGGAGAGGCTGCGCGGGAAGCAGGAGCAGATCGAGGCCGCGCGGCGCGAGGCGAAGCGCTGGGATGGGCTGCACGCGCTGATCGGCTCGGCGGATGGGAAGAAGTACCGCAATTTCGCGCAGGGCATCACCTTCGAGATGATGGTGAACCATGCCAACCGGCAGCTGCAGAAACTGACCGATCGGTACCTGCTGAAATGCGACGATGTGCAACCACTCGAGATCGACGTCATCGACAACTACCAGGCGGGCGAAGTGCGGTCGACGAAGAACCTATCGGGCGGAGAGAGTTTCATCGTCAGCCTGTCGCTTGCACTGGGCCTGTCGAAGATGGCCAGCAGAAAGGTCCGCGTCGATTCGCTGTTCCTCGACGAGGGGTTCGGCACATTGGACGAGGAGGCGCTGGAGACGGCGTTGGAGACGCTGGCGGGTCTGCATCAGGACGGCAAGCTGATCGGCATCATCTCGCATGTGCCAGCGCTGAAAGAGCGGATTGGGACGCAGATTTCAGTGGTGCGGAAATCGGGCGGAAAGAGCGTCGTGAAGGGGCCGGGGGTGTCGGAGGTCAGGTAGG
>CAZOHH010000065.1:0-13500 GCA_964579735.1 uncultured Oscillospiraceae bacterium
CGCCGATGAAACGATGATTGACCAGAAGACCGACGAGGATTCCAAAGACGTTGCCGTCGGACTCGCGGGACATCGTGACGATGGTGGTGAGGAAGGCCAGAGAACTGCGGAAGAAGAGGAGCATCGGCGCGACGAGAAAGACCGAACGACGGCGGACGAGCAGGACCGCGAGAGAGCCGAGGAGTAGGCTGAATGCAACAAGACCGAGGGCGCCGAGCAGATTGAACGCGATGTCGATCCGGAGTCCGAGGAACTCCAGGTTTCCGGTGAGGAAGAGGAAGAGGAAGTGGTAGCGGATTCCTTCGCCCGAGAACATGGGGTACCCGGTGGGAAAGTTGCGTCCATGGGAGAAGGACCTGATCAGGGCGGTGTGCGGCGCGAAGTCGCTGAACACGGTGGCTCCGGCGTAGAGCGCGCCGTCCTTCACGTAGAAGACCGAGGCCATGAGATACCAGGCGAGTGCCGTGAAGACGAGAAGGGAGAGCAGGTAGAGGGAGGGTCGGCCGGGGCGGTAGGCGCGCAGACGGGAGAGGAGCGTTCGAACGGAAGGAAGGCGATTCCGGAGTGGGACACGGCGAAGTCCGCGGACCAGCGGAAACCCAACGGCCACCGCGGCGAGCGCGAGGGCGAGGAGGTTGGCCGGGAGCAAAGGGGCGATGGACAGGGGGAGCACGGCGTCGAAGGCGCAGGCCGCGAGGTAGACAGCCCAGGTCAGCGGCAGGACTCCGAGGAGAAGCGAGGCGGGCGCCTCGAAGGTCCAGGAGGGAGGGAGAGGGCGGACGTCATCGGGATTCTCCTCTGTGCCCGCGATGCTGGCGAAGAGATTCTGCGTGTCCGGCACGAGGAGTCGCCGTATCCGGTCTCCGAGGAGATAGGCGAGGAGGAGAAAGAGCGCTGCAGCCATCCCGACGCGTGCTACGGGTTCTGTGCGGCGAGCAGGGGATCGCTCCGCAGGTCATAGACCACGAGGTTCCCGAGCGCCGGGAAAGTGACCGCGACCTTGCAATACCGCTCGAAGAAGGACTCGTTGAACAGCGGGTCGGTGCTCTTCCGCAGCTCGTCGTCGACGAGGGCGAAGGAGATGCCTTCCGCGGCGATGCGCTTCCGGAATTCGACGACGTCTCCGCCGCAACCCGAGAACAGGGCCTTCACCTCGTCGCCGCGGCCATAGGTGTCGTGGCCGGCGGACCAGGCGAAGTAGGACCAGCCGTCGTAGGTCATTCGACCCGAGAGGAAGAACGCGTCGTAGGCGAGAGCGCGCGTGAGGAAGACCGCGTCGGGGGAAGTATGGCGCTCGATCCATTCGACAAGGGGAGAATTCAGGTTCATTCCGACGGATTGGCGGTTGCGGTTGACGTAGACGATCGTATCGATGACCCCGGTGGTCATGAGGGCGATGCCGAGGATTACGGCAAGAATGCGCTGGAAGAAGGTGGGTAGGAAAGGCGCGGCGGAGCGCACGGGGGCATCCTCCCGCACGTGGGCTGCTGGTGCGGGAACCCCTTCGGTGGAGTGCAGACCTTCGACGGGAAGCGGGAGCGGTACTTTGGAGGCCCAGAGGTCGCAGATCAAACCGGCGATGAAGACATTCACCAGGGCGAAGGTCAGGACGATGTATTTGTGATTCACGGTGACGTCCGGTGTCATGGAGACGGTGAAGGCGAAGACGAAGGGGACGACGAAGGCGGCCAGCACGAGGGCCTGGGTTCGGCGGAGGTAGAAGAAGAGAAGCAGCATCAGGACGAAGGTAAGTCCGAAGGCCTCGAGGCTGTAGGAGAAGATTCCGCCGAGGTCCTTGACGTCGGCGAGGAATCCGATGAAGACCGTCGGGTCCACGATGCTCTTGCCCGTGCCCGCGAAGAAGGCGGTCTGAAGGAACGAGGAGCCGATCGCGAGGGCGGCCGTGGCGATGTGGAGGAGTCGGGCCTCGGAGAAGACGGCGAGGACTCCGAGGACGAGGAGCGTGGCGATCAGGACCGAGCCGTGCCAGTAGGGGAGAAGCACCAGCAGGAGGAGGACTACCAAGACTGGTGAGAGGTCCGCACGTTCTGGCAGCCAGGCGTCCCTGCGTCCGAACAGGGCGTGGAGGGTGGGGAAGGCATGGCGGGGAAGCGCAGGTGGGACGGACTCTGGGGGAGCGGCTGCGGCTGCGGGAGCGGTGGATGCGGCTGCGGGAGCGGTGGATGCGGCCGAGTCCTCGGGGGACTCGGAGACGGTGGCCAGATCGCCGAGAAGATCCTCGGTGGTGATCTGACGTTCGTCCAGCACGGCCGGTCCGGAGTTTCCAGCCGTGCGGCGCGCTTCATCGATCGCGGAGATCATCCTGCGGGCGAAGGGCAGGAAGACGAAAAGGGCGAGAATCAGGACCGAGGCTCCCCACAGGAGGTGCCGCTGATTGCCGAAGACATTGTAGGTCCACAGTCCCCAGTCGTCGCGGAGGGTATCGCCGATGAAGTCCCGCTGCGCGAAGAGACGCGTGAAGAAAGCCGAGGTGTTGCCTTTCGAAGAGGCCAGAATACCGGCGATGAAGGGGACGAAGGAAGTGGAGGCGCGGAGGAAGAGAAGAAGCGGGCCGAGGAAATAGACGCCACGTCGACCGGTGAGAAGGACGCCCAGGGACCCGAGAAGGGAACAGAAGACGACGAGGGCGAGGGTTCCAAGCAGGTTGAAGGCCATGTCGATGCGCAGACCGAGGAACTCGAGATTCCCGGTGAAGAAGAGGAACATGAAGTGATAGCGGATGCCGTCGTCTGCGAAGTGGGGGTACTCCGTGGGGAAGTTGCGGCCGTGGGAGAAGGAACGGATCATCGCGGTGTGGGGGGAGAAGTCGCTGAACGCGGTCACGCCGGAGTAGAGGACGCCGTCGCGGACGAAGAAGACGTAGCCCATGATGAAGGCGCCTATGAGGAGGAAAAGGATGATGGAGATGGCGTAGAAGGGGGATGCGATGAAAGTGGCGAATGCAGTCCGGACAGACCGCACGAAAGTGGCGAGGGCCTCGGCGATGGGGTGAGGGGACAGCGAGGCGATCCTGACCTGGCCGACCGAACCGGCAGGGCGGCTCAGGAAGACGGTCGCCGCGATCGCGGCAGCCATGGCTAGCAGGTTGGCCGGAAGCAGCGGGTGGATGGCGGAGGGGGTGGGGAGGAGGGCGTCGGCCGCATAGGCGAGCAGGTAGACGAAAGTGGTGAGCGCGATCGCGCCGAGCAGAAAGGAGACGGGGACATCGAAGACCCAGACGGGAGGAGTCGGCCCGATTCGACCGGCAGGCTCGGTGCCGGGCTCGTCGCCGTCGACCGTTCGCATGCCTCGCACTCCGTCGAAGAGAACGGCCGCCGAGGGGAGTAGGCGGGCGCGAAGGGCTTTGCCGAAGAGGTAGCAGACGGCGAGATAGATGAACGCCAGGAGACCGCCGAATCCGGGCAGGTCATAGAATCCAAGCATCAGCGCGCCCTCCTGCGGGTGTCATCCGCGACGATGTAGCGCGGCCTGCCCTTGACCTCGTCGAAGATGCGGGCGAGATAGAGCCCGATCAGTCCGAGGCTGAGCATGATGCAGCCGCCGATGAGAAGCAGGAGCAGGATCACGGTGGTGAAGCCGCTGGCGGCTCCGCCCGTCGCCCAGAGGACGAGGGTCTGGATGCCGAGGGCCAGGGAGAGGACGATGAGGACGCCGCCGATGAACGAGACGAACTGGAGCGGCATGGCGGAGAAGGAGGTGATGGCGTTGAGGCTGAGCCGGAGAAGCTTCAGGGGTGACCACTTGCTCGTGCCGGCCTTGCGTTCCGCAACCTCGAAGGGTACCTTGCAGCGTTGGAAACCGAGCCAGGCCGAGAGTCCCCGGAAAAATGTGTCGTGCTCGCCGAGTCGACGCCATTCGGAGACGACACGGCGGTCGAGAAGCTTGAAATCGGACGCGTTCTCCAGATCGAATCCGGAGAGGCGCTTGAACAGGCGATAGAACAGCGCGGCGTTGAGACGGCTGCCGAGACTCTCGCGGCCGCGGGAGGATTTCACGCCTTCCACGATCTCGAAACCCTCTTCGCGCCAGAGGCGGACCATCTCGGGGAGGACGGAGGGAGGGTGCTGCAGGTCTCCGTCCATGACGATGCAGGCGTCCCCGTCCGCGACATCGAGCGCGGCGCACAGGGCGGCTTCCTTCCCGAAGTTGCGGGAGAAGCGGATGGCGTGGATCCGGGCGTCCTCGGCTGCGGCGGCCCGCAACGCGCGCCAGGTGCCGTCCGAAGAGCCGTCGTCGACGAGGACCGCTTCGAAGTCGCACCCGAGAGACTCGAGGACGGGAAGCAACGCCGAAAGAGTGATGGGAATCTGGCTTTCCTCGTTGTAGAAGGGGATGAGGACGGAAATCTTCATGTCGGCCTCCGGCAAGGTCTGCAAAACGGCTTCCGTACAGGTCCTGAACCATTCTACCACAAGCCGGCGCGGGCTCGAGCCCGTCGCCTCGGCGTGGACCCGTTGCAGGCCTGGTCCGTCGCCTCGATGCGGACCCGTTGCAGGCCTGGGCCCGTCATCCAGGCGCGGGTCCGTGCCCTCTTGCATGGCATGGGAACTAGAGGTACGATAGCAATCGATTACTGCCCTGCTCCATCGAAGAGATCGGAGGATGGAATGGCACTGGCGCCCCGCAGTCGAAAGCCGACGATCTACGACATCGCGAAGAAATGCGGCGTCTCCGGCGCCACCGTCTCGCGCGCGCTTTCCGACAATGGCTACCCGGTCAAGGCATCGGTTCGCGCCGCGATCATCGCCGCCGCGCAGGAGATGGGATATACGCCGAATGCCGTCGGGAGAATGCTTCGCAGCCGCGAGAGCACCGATATCGGGGTCGTGCTTCCCAACCTCTCGAACCCCTATTTCACCTCCGTCCTCCTCGGCCTCGAGACCGAAGCGCACCGTCTCGGATACACGGTGCTTCTCAGCAGCTCCTTCCGCGACCCGGAGACTGAACTGCGCGCACTGAAGATGCTCGCCGCCAAGCAGGTCGCAGGTGCGATCGTCTCGTTGACCAAACCGGACGCGCGCCTCCTCCGCGAGATGCAGGCGAACGGAACCGGACTCGTCACCTTCGACCAGGTCGTCGAGGGCCTCGATTGCAGCCGTGTCGAATTCGATTTCGAAGCGGCGGGCCTCCTTGCCGTCGATCACCTTTTCGAACAGGGGCATCGTGACATCGTCTTCGCATCCTCCCCCATAGACCGCCCCAGCCGGCACAGCCTGCGAGCCGGATTCCTCGAAGGATTGCGGCACCATGGCATCCACGGAGGTGCGAAGCGATGCCTGGTCGGAACCGGGGAAGCCGAAGGCACGGAAGGGTACGAAATCGAAAACGGCCGTCTGCTTGCCGGACGGCTCGTCGAACGGGAGACCCTCCCGACCGCGGTCTTCGCGGCGAATGACATCACCGCATTCGGCCTGATCCAAGGGCTTTCAAAGCTCGGACTGCGCGTTCCGGAAGACATCTCCGTGCTTGGCTTCGACGACCTCCCGTTCAGCGCATGGGTCACGCCGGCCTTGTCCACGATCGCCCATCCCGCCTTCGACACCGGGGCCATGGCCATGCGCCTCCTCGCGGCAAGTCTCAAGGAGCCTGGGCGGATCTTCATCGAACGCTTCGCACCAAGACTCGTCCTCCGCGATAGCGTTTCGTCGCCAAGAAAAGTGGCTTCGGCCAAGGGATGATCACACATAAGGAGGGAACACCCATGAGCCCAGTCGCTTCCACGAATTTCGCAGGCATGGACCGCCGTTACCCGGCTTCACGCTCCAGGAAGGGCAAGTCCGATTTTGAACTCGTATGCTTCGACGGCCACCGAAGACTTGTCGTCGAGACCGCTTCCGGCTCGCACCCCGAGGAGCTCGAAATCGAGAAGACCCTCGATGGAGGGAGAACCGCACTGTGTCCCCTGTCGGCGAAGAACGCGGCCTGGATGCGCAGGACCTTTCCGCACCTGGCCCCGAGCGCGAATCCCGGCGTCGCGGTCTCCATCGGCCTTGGCGACCGGCTCGGACGGGCCGCCGCCGGACACCTCAAGGCTTTGGAGGGCCTCCCGGTCTTCCCGGTCCTCGCCCAGCAGTCCATGCGGGAATTGCGCCTGACCGGAAGGAACTATGGGGAAGTCCTCGACGCAGCGACCTGGGGAGTCTTCGAGACCGGTTGGAAGGGCGGATACGGTGCCGACGGGGATCACCTGAAGACAGGCGAAGAGCTCGACTACGCCCTCGAATGCGGATTCACCATGATCACGCTCGATTGCTCGGACCATATCGACAGGGCTTTGGGTGCGCTGCCCGACGCCGACATCCATGCGCGCTACCTTCAGCTGCCCGCCGCGGAACGCGCCGACCTCGAGGCGCGGTATCTGGCGGGTGGCGAGCCGAAGCTCAAGACGCTCGGCATCTCCATGGACCGCGAAGGATTCGAGCGTCGCGTCCTGACCTACTGCGGCGCTATCGCCCACTCCGTCGACATGTATTGCACCCGCATCGAAAAGGCCGGACGGCGGATCGATTTCGAGGTTTCCATCGACGAGACCGCGACGACCACTTCGCCCGCCGACCACGCCTTCGTCGCACTCGAACTTCTGCGTGCAGGCGTGCGTCCCATGAGTCTCGCTCCGCGCTTCTGCGGCGAGTTCCAGAAAGGCGTGGACTACCGTGGCGACGTCGCCCGTTTCCGCGTCGAGTTCGCCGAGCACGCCGCTATCGCCCGCACCCTAGGATACCGCGTCAGCGTCCACTCCGGCAGCGACAAGTTCCTCGTCTTTCCCGTCGTAGGCGCCGAGGCTCCCGAGGGATACCACCTCAAGACCGCGGGGACGCACTGGCTGGAGGCGCTTCGCGTCCTCGCCGCCTACAAACCCGAATTCTTCCGTGAAATCCTCGCCGTCTCCCTTGCGTCACTGCCGGAGGCGCGCAGTTTCTATCACATCTCGGGCGAGGCCTCTCGCGTCGCGCCAGTGGAATCGCTGTCCGACGACGAGCTGCCCGGATTGCTCGACCAGGACGACGCCCGGCAGATCCTGCACATCACGTATGGCCACATCCTGACCCACCCCGAATCGGACGGCGTCACCCTCGGCGACCGCATCCACGCGGCGCTCGATCACCTCGAGACCGAATATGCGGACGGACTGGCCCGCCATATGAAGCGACACACGGATGGACTCGGACTCACGAAGCAGGGATGAGGAGGACGACCATGGCTAGGAAGAGAATCGCATTCGCAGGCGCCAGTTCCCGGGCTATCGGCATGTATGCCACCCCACTCGCGAAGGATTTCGCCGACATCGTGGAACTGGTCGGCGTGTACGACGTGAACCAGGGCCGCTGCCGCCTGCTGGGCCGCAGATGCGGCGTCGACGTGCCTGTCTTCTCGGACTTCGACACCATGATGAAGAGCGCGAAGCCTGATCTCGTGATCGTCACGACCGTGGACCGATATCACCACGAATTCATCGTCCGCTCGCTCGACTACGGCTGTGATGTCGTCACCGAGAAGCCGATGACCATCGACGAGGTCAAGGCCTCCGAGATTCTCGACGCCGAGAAGCGCAGCGGCCGCAAGGTCACCGTGACCTTCAACTATCGCTTCGCGCCGTTCACCACCCGCATCCGCGAACTCATCAAGGAAGGCCAGATCGGCATCCCGCTGTCCGTGCACTTCGAGTGGATGCTCGACACGCGCCACGGCGCCGACTACTTCCGCCGTTGGCATCGCCTCAAGCAGAACTCCGGCGGCCTGCTCGTCCACAAGGCCACGCACCACTTCGACCTGGTCAACTGGTGGATCGACGACCAGCCTGAAATCGTCAACGCGTTCGGCGCACTCCGCTTCTATGGGAGGAACGGCGCGTTCCGAGGCACCCGCTGCACGGGCTGCGCCCACAAGGACGTCTGCGCCTTCCATTGGGACATCTCCCATTCGCCCGACATGGTCGAGTGCTACGTGGACCACGAGGCCGAGGACGGCTACATCCGCGACGGCTGCGTCTTCGCGGAGGATATCGACATCGAGGACACCATGAGCGTCCAGGTGAAGTACCGTCGAGGCGCTCTGCTCAGCTACACGCTGACGGCATACGCCCCTTACGAGGGATACCGTATCGTCATCAACGGCTCCGAGGGCCGGCTCGAGGCCGAGGACCTCCACGGCGGCATCGGCGCCTTCGCAGAGCAGACCATATACCGCCTGCGCCTCTACAATCGCAGGAACGAGGAGATCACCATCAAGGTGCCTGACGCGTCCGGCGGACACGGCGGCGGCGACGAGCGCCTGCTGGCCATGACCTTCCGCGGCGGGGTGCCCGACCCCCTGAAGCACGCGGCCGGCAGCGGCGATGGCGCCCGCTCGATCCTCGTGGGCGTCGCAGCCAATCTCAGCATCCGCGAACACCGCGTCGTCCGCATCGACGACCTGCTCCCGAAGAGGTAGGAGATGAACAACGACCGACTGGTCCTGCGCCACGCGCGAACCGTCCTTCCCGACCGCATCCTGGAGGACGCCGCCCTTTGCGTGGCCGATGGGCGCCTGGTCCATGTACTGGTGTCACCCGGAGACGGGCGTCTTCCCGACGGCTTCGATGTTGATTCCGGCGCGGATTTGCGCGACCTGCACGGCGCGACGGTCGTGCCCGGCTTCGTCGAGATCCACACCCACGGCGGCGGAGGCCACGACTTCATGGACGGCACGACGGCCGCCTTCCTTGGCGCCGCTCGCATGCACGCCTCACATGGCACGACATCGCTCCTGCCGACCACGCTCGCCAGTTCGAAGAGCGCCCTGCTCGAATCCCTCGACGTATTCTGCGCGGCCAAGCGCACTTCGGACGAAGCGCACTCCGGGAACGACGCCCATGCGGCTGCGATGGCCGGCGCCCGCATGCCGGGCCTGCACCTCGAAGGTCCCTACTTTCCACAGAGCCAGCGCGGCGCCCAGGACCCCGCCCACATCCGGCTTCCGGACCCGGCGGAGTACGAGGCCGTTCTGGACCGCTGCCCGCATATCCTGCGCTGGAGCGCCGCTCCGGAGATCGAAGGCGCGAAGGCGTTCGCGAAGGCGCTCCGCGCTCGAGGCGTCATGCCTTCCATCGCCCATTCCGACGCGTTCATGGAGGAGGCGATCGAAGCGTTCGAAAGCGGCTTCGTCTCGACCACGCATCTGTACTCGGCCATGTCGAGCGTGCGCCGCATCGACGGGTACCGCCGCGGGGGAGTGGTCGAGGCGGCCTTCCTGCTGGATGGAATGTACGTGGAGACGATCGGCGACGGAATCCACCTGCCCCCGCTGCTGTTGAAGATGATCTGGAAGATCAAGGGGGCTGACCGCGTCTGCCTCGTCACCGATTCCATGCGCGCGGCCGGCATGCCGGACGGGACCTACCGTCTCGGCGGCCTGCAGGGCGGACAATGGGCCGAAGTGCACGACGGCGTCGCCTGGTTGCCGGACCACTCCGCCTTCGCCGGCAGCATCTGCACCGGCGATCGGCTGCTTCGCACCGCTCACCGCGATGCCGGCATTCCGCTCGTGGACGTGGTGCGCATGCTGTCGACCACGCCTGCCGGCCTGATCGGCCGGAAGGAAGTGGGGCGCATCGCCGAAGGATGCCTCGCGGACCTGGTCGTGCTGACGCCACAGTTCGCCGTGGAATCCGTCTATATCGGCGGCGTCCTCATGGAGCGGCCGTAGCGTTTCCGTCTGTGGACTCCCTGCGAAATCGGGTACAATAGGACGCATCGGGAGGGAACTACATGGACAACCAACGCATTCCATACCCTATGAGCGCCGGCCTCCTCGCCGGCGTCGACATCGGCGGCACCAAGTGCGCCGTCGTGCTCGCCCGCCCCGCGTGCGAATCCGGAGCGGAGCCCGAGGTCCTGGGGCGCGTCGAATTCCCGACGGAGTTCCCGGATGGTCCCGGGGCCATGCTCGACAAGCTCCGCGGCGCCCTGGAGTCGCTCCTCGCCGCGGCTGGCGCGGAAGGCCAGACCGGAGTGCGCATCGGCATCTCCTGCGGCGGCCCCTTGAACAGCCGCGAAGGGCTCGTCCTTTCGCCGCCCAACCTCCCGGGCTGGGACCGCGTGCCCGTCGTCGAGTACTTTCGCGAAGCCTTCGCCCACCGCACGCCTGCCGCCGTCAAGCTTGAAAACGACGCCAACGCCGGCGCGCTTGCCGAGTGGAAGTACGGTGCCGGCCGAGGCTGCGGCAGCCTGATATTCCTTACCTTCGGCACCGGTTTCGGCGCCGGGCTGATCCTGGACGGCCGCCTCTATCGCGGCGTCTCCGACCAGGCCGGCGAGATCGGCCACGTGCGTGCCGCGGAGACCGGCCCCGTCGGCTACGGCAAGGCCGGCTCCTTCGAGGGGTTCTGCAGTGGCGGCGGCCTCGCCCAGTCCGCCCGTGTCCGCGTGCTCGAGCGCCTGCAGCGCGGCGAGAAACCGGCTCTCTGCCCCGATGCCTCCCAGCTTGACAGGTTGACCGCCCGCACCGTCGCAGACGCGGCGGATCGCGGCGACGAACTCGCCCTGCAGATCTACCGCGAATGCGGTACGCGGCTCGGCCAGTGCCTCTCCCTGCTCGTGGACCTGCTCGCCCCCGAACGCATCGTGATCGGCAGCATCTTCACCCACAGTCGCGACCTGCTCTGGCCTGCCGCTTGGGAGGTCATGGAGCGCGAGACGCTCCCCTATGCAAGGGCCGGCTGCGAAGTCGTGCCAGCCGCGCTCGGGCGGCGGATCGGCGACCTCGCGGCCCTCGCGATCGCAGAAACGGAGGACTAGGACCATGACCAAGATATACGGTGAACCCTTGCGCATCCTGGACAGGCTTTTCGTGGACCACCCCGCTCTTGCGCCTCTCCGCGCGGATATCGAGAAAGCATACGGCCTGATGGAGACGACCTATGTCGCAGGCGGCAAGGTCCTGACCTGCGGGTACGGCGGCAGCGCTTCCGACGCCGAGCACATCGTGGGCGAGCTCATGAAGGGCTTCCTGCAGTGCCGGCCCATCCCCTCCGACTTCCGCAGGCGCCTCGAAAAGGACGCCGAAGGCAGTCCCGAAGACCGCGCCACGGCCCTGGCCGCCGCGGAACACATCGCCGCGAACCTGCAGGGCGCCTTGGCCGCCGTACCCCTCACGGGCGGGCTGTCCCTGTCGACCGCCTTCGCCAACGACGTCGCGCCCGACCTCGTCTTCGCCCAGCAGCTCTACGGCTACGGCCGCGCCGGCGACACGCTGGTCGCGATCAGCACCAGCGGCAACTCGGCCGGTATCCTTCACGTCATCCGCGTCGCCCGGGCCATGGGGATCTCCGTCGTCGGCCTAACCGGCGGGACGGGCGGAAAGATGAAGCCGCTCTGCGATGTCGCCCTCATCGCCCCCGAAAGGGAAACCTACCGCGTGCAGGAATGCCACCTGCCGATCTACCACGTCCTGTGCGCGATGCTCGAAGCCCGATTCTTCCCCGTGGAAGACGGTGCGGGGAACAAGTAGACGCAGGGAAGAGGCAAGCGGATGGAGAACCCCAGGATGAAGAACGCCGGCTCCAGCATGCCGCCGGAGTTCTCCATGCGGCAGTACTGGATCCGGAAATACGCGGGCCATGTGCCGAAACTGTCCTTCGCCGGAACGACCCGCTCGGATTGGGAGGCGTGGCGCGCCGAAGCCTACCCCAGGCTCGTCGACCTCATGGGCGAGTTCCCCGAGAAGGCGCCACTCGACCCGCGGGTCGAGGCGGTCGTCGAGGACGGCGACCTGGTGCTCGAGCGCATCGTGATCGCTACCGAGACCTTCGCATCCCTCTCGGCCTGGATCCTGCGCCGCAGGGACCTCCCCTCCGACCGGCGCCACCCCGCGGTCCTCTGCTCCCACGGCCACGGAGCTTTCGGGAAGGACCCCGTCGCGGGCCGCCGAACGACACCCGGAATGGCCGCCGACATCGCCTCCATGAACTACGACTACGCCGCCCAGATGGCGCGGGCGGGATTCGTCGCCATGGCCCCGGACCTCCGCGGCTTCGGCGAGCGCTACGACCCGTCCGATGCCGCCCTCGGCAAAGATGCCTGCGACCTGAACTACGTGAAGGGCTCCATGCTGGGCGTCTATCCGCTGACCTTGATCGTCCACGACATGCGCTGCTGCGTCGACTACCTCCAGACCCGGCCGGAGGTCGACCCCGCGCGTATCGGCATGATGGGCCTTTCGCAGGGCGGCACCACGACCACCTTCACCACGGCCCTCGAGCCCCGGATCCGTGCCGCCGACATCATCGGCTATATCAACCCCTGGGCGGGCTTCGGCCTGGACCGCGGCAACTACTGTGGTTCCCAGGTGGTCCCCGGGATCTACCGCTGGTTCGACACCCACGACATCGCCGGGCTGATCGCCCCCCGCCCTCTGCTGATCGAGATGGGGGAGCAGGATGACTGCTTCTTCTTCGAGGACCTGCGGAAGGGGTATGATGGGGTGGATCGGATCTATCGCGCCGCCGGGGCGGGCGACCGACTGCTGTCGGACGTCGGGTCGGGAGGGCATGCGTTCGTCGGCGGCAAGGCCTTCGACTTCTTCCGGAAGCATCTGTAGAGGAGGTGAGCGCTCATGGCGACCTATGAACAGATCAGAACGTTCTGGGCTTCCCGGGCCATCTCTTCCGAAGAGGACCTGGATGACCGTCTGGTAAATTTCCGCATCCTTTTCGCCTATCACTCCGGTCGGATCGAAAACCAGGATATCACCTACCACGACACACGCGAGATCTTCGAGAACGGCCGCGTCACAGGTTTCACCGGGGATCCTCGGGCCATCTTCGAGCAGCGGAACCAGAAACGATGCTACGAACTCCTGAAGGAACGGATCGTTGCCCGGGAGCCGATGACGCTTGCCTTCGTGAAGGAAGTCCACCGGATCCTGACGGAAGGAACCTATGACGAGAAACGCTTCCTCCGAAGAGGAGAGCGCCCAGGTGAATTGAAGAAGCACGATTTCGTGACAGGTCTCCACGAAGTCGGCTCAACCCCGGGGCGAGTCGAGTCCGACCTCGTGGAACTGCTTGAAGAGGTCGTTTCCGCCGAGGGGAAGGATGCGCTGAAGGTCGCGACCTATTTCCACGCCCGCTTCGAGTCCATCCACCCCTTCGCGGACGGAAACGGGAGAGTGGGGCGCACGTTGCTCAACTACTATCTGATGACGCACGCAGAGCCTCCGCTGGTTCTATACGATGAGGATAAGAAGCGCTATTACGACGCGCTTCAATCCTTTGACTCCGAACAGCGGATCGACTTGCTGGAGGCGCTTCTCCGGGAATCCACCGAGAAGACCTGGTCCAGGTCGTTCGACCGGAGCGAATGAGCCCTGCCTAACAACAATGAGCCCTCCGAGTCCTTGCCCACTGCCTTCCGTGGGCTTATAATACCATTGGTTCTAGGGAAGACCGATTCAACGCAAGGAGTGTGGAGAGCATGGCTATCATCCAGAAGAAGTCCGTCA
>CAZOHH010000066.1:0-13319 GCA_964579735.1 uncultured Oscillospiraceae bacterium
CCGCTGTCTCCCCCGAAACCACGTAGACCCAGCCGGGCAGCGTGCTGACGCGGACGCGGTTGCCGCGAACTGTGGCGGAGTCAGCGAGATGGCCGTCCGAATCGTATCGATCGAGCCGTCCATTCGAAAGCGCAGCGGGCAGCTCGACGTCCATGATGACGGGCACCGCGGCTCGGTTGTTCAGCACGATGGCGACCGAGAGACCGGAGCGATAGGCATAGACCCCCACGAGCGTTCCAAGATCGCTTTGCGGCGATGTGGAGGACTTCAGGGCGCTGTTCGTCGGAGCGGTCGGAACGAGGTTCTCGGTCACGACGAGGGGAGTGCCGGCGACGTATCGCGACAGGAGTCCGGCGACCCGGCTCTCGAGGGTATCCGGCGTCTTGGCCGTGAAGTCGGGCAGAGTGACGAGGGCTGCGTTCGTGAGACCGCCGAGGTCGCGGAGCAGGACTTCGACATAGTCGGCAGCCTGAGGGAAGGACCCGGCGTTCGAAAGCATTACGGAGCGCATGGCCTCGAGAGGAATGGAGGCGGGACGGTCCGGAAGGCGCGGCGTCGTCTCATAGTAGGTCTCGAGGATCCTCTCGAGGGATTCGGACGTCTGGGCACCCAGTTCACCGACGAGGTCGGAAGCGTGAAGATCGGCGCGGGAGAGCATGACCCCCGCGTCGTAGACCATGCCGTCCACGAAGGTGACCTTCGTCTTCAGGTACTTGTAATACGTGGACTGCTCAACCGATGCAATCATGGTGTTGACGAAACGCGCACGCTCGCCGTCGGATTCGAAGACGCCGTCGGCATCGGAGAATTCGAGGACGAAGCGGTTGAAGGAGCCCGTCCAGGGTGCTGCCGTGCCGTTGTCCATGCGCTTGCGGCCATAGACTTCGGAAATCGGTCCCGCGACATACTCGAGGAGGTTCCGGATCTCGGACTCGGAGGCGTAGGAGCCGACGACGAGCCAGGGGTCCGCTCCTGCCTGCAGCGCCAGGCGCAGTGCCGCTTCGAGGGAGGTGTCCTGACGATGAAGGGGGGTCGATCCGTGGAGGACAAGATTGCCCGTGTCGGTCAGCTCTGCCCAGCGGCCGGGCAGCACGCGGGAGGTACCGATGCCGATACTGTTCAGGCGCAGGAGGCCCGGTGCCGTCGTCCTGATCAGGGAAGTGAATGACGTGTCGGCGACGGTTGCGTCGTTCGTGGCAGTGCCGAGGTATAGACCATCGATTTCCAGCGTGCCCTGTCCTTCGAATCCGACATTCAGCCGGATCTCTCCCGTGGTCACGCCGGTTGCCGTGACGGGAGCAAGGAACGTGAAACTGTACTTCTTCCAGCGGGATCCGATTCGTTCGAATTTCGCGCCGACGGACGGGAAAGGTCCGGTCAGCCAGACGAGGGCGTTCTTGGACCCTGACCCCTCCTGACGCATCCAGAGCTCGACACGGCAAAGAGCCTGCTTGGGAAGCCGGGAGTAAGCACCTTCGGGGATGACGACTTGGGAGAGATAGGAACCGGAGCTGGCGGTCGAGCCGCTCTCCGGAGTCGAGGCGGTCAAGCGGAGGGAGCCTTCGCCGCACCCAGGGGCTGCCCCGCCGGATATCCGGGCGACGGTGGCCAGACCGTGGAGCTCCCAGGGACCTGTCGGGTCTATTGGCTCTGCGCTTTCACCGAGGTAGCTGTCCGGCACCTCTGCCACGTCAAGGTCGAGGAAGCAAAGGTCTCCGGCCGTATAGGAGCCTTCCAGGAGCGGACTGTCGAGCTCTATCAGGGAGACCAGGCGCGTGGTGCCGACGACGCCCGCCGCACCGGCACTGAGGACCAGGTCCTTGTCGTCCGTGTCGAAGACGCGGCAGTCCATCCCGGTGTCGATAGGAGATTCGACCCACGTGTATCCACCGTCGAGGGAATTGAAGAAACCTCCCTTGGCATCGAGGGCGATGACTTCACGGCTATCGAGCATGACGACGTCCACGATGTCGGGTTCCCCGGGTATGGTCGCCCGACCAAAGGTCCGGCCGTCTTCCGTGAGGACGATCTGCCCATCGTTCCCGGCGGCCACGAAGCGGCCGTCGCGATTGGCGACCGCACGGAGATCCGCCTCCAGTCCGAGGTCCTCGTTTTTCCATATATAGCCGTCCTGGGAGACGAGCAGAGTACCCTTGGCTCCGACGGCGAGGAATCGACCCGAGTCGGCCGCTACGTCGTTCAAGTCGTTCGTGGTTCCCGAATCGATCGTGTAGAAGGTTCCCTGGATGCCGACGAGCAGAGCCCCAGCATCCCCGACGGCGACATGGATGCGTCCCGTGGAGGCGACCGCCTGGAGGGGGACGGGAAGATCGACGGGAATCGTGGTCCAGAGCATGCCGTCCGAGGAGACGGCGGCCTCGCCGTTCGAGCTGACGATAAGGAATCCGGACGCCGTGCCGCAGACTCCGGTGAGGTTGCCGAGAAGACCGGTCTCGACCAGAGTCGGCGATTGAGTCCCTATTCCGAGGAGGAAGATGCCCTTCTGGGCGATGGCGCCGACAAGGTCCCCGTAGACGCCGAACCCGGAGACGATGACGCTTTTCGGCAGGTCCTGAGGCAATTGAGCCTTGGTGAAGGGTCCGATGCGGTTGACGCTGAAACTCTTGACGGTTCCGCTCTTGCGCAAGGTGAGGCCGTCTTCCGTCGTCGTGAGGATCCGGACGTCTGCGCCGTCGAAGAACCCTTCGCCGTAGAGCCCTGCACTGGCTGCGTCCGAGGAGACCGTCACGGAGGTCGCATCGCCGCTATAGACGCGGAGGGCCTTGCGGAAGGCGTAGGGCTCGAAGGAGGCGTCGGAGAGGAGGTTGGAGGAGGGAATCGCGTCGAGGGACAGTCCAAGCCCGGTCAACGTCGATCCGGCTGGATTCTCCATGACCTGGAAGGAGACAAGGTCCGCGCCGCTGTTGGCGGTGAGAAGCGAGGCGGAGTAGATGGCGATGCCGGAACCTACCCCTACGGCGAGCACGACCAGCGCCAAGGTGAGGAAGAACACCCGCTTGCCGAGACCGACGAAGGTGTGGAGGCGCATCATGGAGTGATGAAGGCGGTCCCTGAGGCGTCCTTCAGGGGTACGCTTCCCTTCCTGCGGTTCAAGTGCAGCCAGACGGCGCACAAGACGCCGACGAGGATGAAGGAGCACTCCACGATGAACACGATCTGGCTTGCGGAGCCTTCGCCGAGGATCATGGGCAGTCCGGCTCCGAGGAAGTTGAAGCACACGTGCATGATGATGGGAACGATCAGCGAGCGGGTCCACGCATATACGGCCCCGAGGAGGATGCCGGGAATGACGACGTAGAGCGATTGGATGAAATTCATATGGAAGAGGGCGAAGACGACGCCCTGCAGGACCACGGCGACCCAGAGCGGCATGACCCTGCGGAACTCGTTCAGGATGATTCCGCGGAAGATCACTTCTTCCGCGATAGGTACGACGAGGCAAGTCGAGAGGATCGTCCAGAAGAGTCCGCCGTCACCGGTGAAGTATTGGGAGAGGTTCATATAGTAATCGAGCTGGGACTTGAGGAAGGGCACGAAGTCGGCCAAGGCCTGCAATCCCGCGAACAGGAGGCCGGTGAGGCCGACCAGGCCGGCGGCGATCGCGGCCACGGACAGGAGGTCCGTCGGTCGCGTGCGGTCGTAGGGGTAGAAGCGCCGTTCCTTGCGCCGGAGCGTGAGGAAGAGAGGAATGAAGATCGCGAGCTGAATGGCGGAATAGACGAGGGCGATCTTCGTGGAGAGGCGGAGGACCGCGTCGGAGGCCTGCTGCATCAGGACCTGCATCAGGGAGGCGAGTTCCGCCGTCGAGGAGACGCCCTGGCGCAGCATCAGGTCGAGGGCCACGACGAAGGCGAAGAGCATGGTGACGACCAGGGAGGTCACGAGGTGCCCGGACATGGCGCCGATCGGGATCAGAAAGGTCCTCCAGCCGGCGGGCACGCGGTTTCCGGCATGTGTCGGATCCGATGCGGGAGCCGCTGGCATAGGGGGCAGGGCAGGTGGTGGAGTCGAGAGGGGGGCCAGAGTCGGGGTCGGGGCCTCGCTGAAGTCGCTGTGTTGATAGAGGTCGGCCATGTCCGTCACACCCTTTCCAGTAGCGCGTTGAACTTCTTCAGACGCTCGATGGGACCGTAGGCGGTTTTCGAAGCGCGAATCCCCTCGTTGCCCATATCCTCTTCGCGGTTCACGAGCCGCATGTCGGAAAATGCGTTCTCTACAGTGAACCGGCTGATCGCGGCATAGGCACCGCGGAAGTCGGCCGCCGCCTTTTCGAAGTGGATCACGGGGGTATCGGAGTTTCCCTTCGAGCCCAACGAGAAGGCGATGGTTCGCCCACCCGAGCGCAGGAGGCCTCCATGCACGGGCAAGGAGTCGAAGGCGTCGAAGACGCGACGTATGGGGACGTAGTCGCTCTGGGTCTGGTCGGAGCAGTCCAGACCGCGCTCGCGACACCAATCGGAGACGATGCGAAGGCATTCCTCCCGATCCGAGACCGTCACTTCCCGGTATTCGAAGCCGGGGTTATCGCGTGCGAAACGAGCGACGTGGTTGCGCTGCCCATGAAGGGCCTTCCCCGCCAGAGACCTGAGGGAGGCCGCGTCATAGACGTAGTCGCTGAAGTCGTCCTCCTGCCACAGGGTTGCCCGGTACCCGGGCAGGTCCTGGAACAGTTGGACCAGCGGTTCATCTATGTACATCACGCGGAGTGGCTTCCCTTGCTGTGCGAACCAGGGAGACAGTTCCTCCAGCGTCTCGACGAGGACGTCGCGATTCACCCGACCGAGAGGCATGGTCATATGCGGCTCCGTGAAGGCGCCGCCATCGCTGATCAGGCAGAATGCGCCTCCGACCACGGCCTTGCGATAAGAAAAGGCCTCGCCCCAGGCGTACCGGCTGACGAAGCACATGTCGGACAGACGCGTGCCCGACGCGCGGTACAGGCGCTCGTATTCCTCTCGGTCCGAGCCGGTGAGGAGAGGGAGCTCCGCGACGGTCACAGCCCGCCGGCCGATTCGAAGCGCGAAAGGAACACTTCGAAAACGGCTTTCCGTTCCTTCCGTCTGTAGATGGACATATAGAGCGGCTCCGAGTTCGCACCCATCCTGGTGCGGAACAGCACGAGCTCGGAATCGTTGCGGGCTCCGTCATCGAGCTCGTAGGGGACCATGGCGACATATTCGTTGCCGAAGGCCGAGAAGGCGTCGATGAAGTGCATGTAGTATTCGACATGCGTCCACGTGTCGACGAGGACCGCGATCTCCGCTTCCCCCGTCAACCCGGGACCTTTGTCCCTGATGCGCTTCAGGTCATGCTTTTGAGTCAGCGTCCCCGTCTTCATCGTCTTCCTCGTCACCCTCCTCGTCCTCCGCTTCGTCGCAGAGACGGTCGTACTCGGCGTACACCTTCTCGGACTCTTCGGGTTCGAGGCTGACAAGACCCTCGGTGCCGTCTTCCATCGCGACCACCTTGGTGATCACGAGTTCGGGCTCCTCGGAGTCCTCGGTCACGAGGACATAATAGACTTCGCCTTCGTAATCGAACATGTCCTCGACCTGGAAGGTATATTCCTTGCCGGTCTCGGTGTCGGTCATGACGATCGTGGCGTGCTCGTGCCCGTGGTCATGGCCTTCGTGGCCGTGGTCGTGGCCACATTCGCAGGCGTCGTCGGAGCAACCGCAGGCGTCATCGGAGCAACCGCAGCTCTCGTCGGTGCATTTGCAGGCTTCATCGGAGCAGTTGCAGGCGTCATCGGAGCAGCCGCAGCTCTCGTCGGAGCAATTGCAGGCGTCGTCCTTCTTCTTGTCCTTGTCGTCGTACAGGTTCGAATCCATAAGGTCATCCTCCTTGGCGGGCTTTCCTAGCCACCGGCTGATTATACCATCCTCGCCCGCGGGATGGCAGAGTTCATTTTCGACGGCGCTCCAGATAGTCCTGCAGGAGGATGGCGGCCGCCATGCGGTCGACGGCGCCGCCCTTCCGGTCCCGACTCGCGCCCGTTTCACGCAGGATCCGACTGGCCAGCACCGACGTGTAGCGCTCGTCCTGCAGCACCACGGGGATGCCGAGGCGCTGGGAGAGCGCGTCCGCGAGACTGCGCGACTTCTCCTCGGCCGGTCCCGGTCGGCCGTCGGTTCGCCGCGGCAAGCCGATGACGATCTCGCAGACGCCCTGCTCGGAGACGATCGCGCAGATGCGCTCTTCGGCCTTGGTCCGGTCCACGCCGTTCCATCGGATGGTCTCGATGCCATTGGCAATCGTGACGAGCGGGTCGCTGACCGCGATGCCGATCCGCGCGTCGCCGGGGTCGATGCCCATGATCCGGGTCCGTTCCGCCATTTCTACACCACCTTGATCGCGAAGTCGCGGCAGGCCGCCGCGCAGTAGCCGCAAAGGACGCAACGAGAGGAGTCGACCACGGCGCGGCCTGCCTCGCCGAGAGAGAGGGCTCCGCGCGTGCAACGGGGGACGCACGCTCCACAGCCCGTGCACCATTCGTGGACGAAGAGCCGTTTTTCGCGGCCTCCGGCTTCCCTTGCGATGGATTCCGGCACCGTTCGGCCCTCGAAGAGCGCACAGTCCATGTCGATCTCGGCGCGGGTCTGCATGCCGACCGCATAGGCGTCGACGAAGGGCAGGCCCAATGCGAAGGACGCTTCCGCGAAGGGGTCCTGGAGGAGATTCCCACCCCCGAACATCTTCATCCCGAGGATGCCGATTCCCAGCGCATGCGCTTCGGCGGCCGCCTGAAGCATCCGTTCGGGTGGGCCATCGATCAAGCCGAGGCCTTTGCGGTTGAGGATGGGGTGGATCACGTCGACTTGTCCATAGGAACCGGTCCCCAGACCTTCCCAACGGTCGTCGTCTTCGGGCGTCCGTCCATTGTGCGCTTCAAGTCCACGAGCCCGACGAACGGCCTGGACGACGGCTTCGACGGGAGCCGCGGCGTGCGTCGAGAACCCGACGGCGCGGACGAGGCCCTTCGCCTTGCTCTCCAGGAGGTACTCGAAGGCTTCGCCGTGTCCGAGGAGGGTGAGCGGGGTCTCCTGCTCGTGGAGGAGGAACAGGTCGACGACATCGACGTCGAGTTCGCGCCGGGCTTGTTCGAGGCTGGCGCGGGCGCTTTCCCGGTCATGGGCATAGGTCTTGGTGCAGACGGTCGGGCGTCGACCCGATAGTCCTGCAGCTTCCCGGATATGCGCATAGGTGCCGTAGATTTCGGCGGTATCGACGAAATCCACGCCGCGCTCCATGGCGTATGCGATAAGGGCTCCCCCCTCGGAAGGAGGAAGCCCCTTCTGCAGGGGACCGAGGGGCAGTGTTCCGTAACACAGCCGCGACACCGCGATTCCGGTGGCGCCGAGAATTCTGCTTTCCATCAAAGGCGGCCCAGGTACTCCTTGAGAATCACTTCCAGCAGTTCGTCGCGCTCCAGGCGACGGATGATGCCGCGGGCGCCGTGGTGGTTGGTGATGTAGGTGGGGTCACCGGAGAGGAAGTATCCGACCATCTGGTTGACGGGGTTGTACCCCTTCTCGCGCAAGGCGGCGAGCACCTGGGTCATGATCTCCTTCGTCTCCTGGGTGTGGTCCTGGGTGACCTCGTAGCGAGCAGTCCCGTTGTCAGGCATGGGGAATCCCCTCCTTCAGTCGATAGTCTGATTCTACACCTTGCATGCGTGCGGGTAAACCGAAGATGGAGGCGTGGAGGCGATTCAAGACGAATTTCCACTATACTGGAGTCATCATCGGAAATCATTGGAAATCCAGACGGTTCAGAACGTATGACAGGTAGAGGAGGCGACGATGGAAAGGATGACAATGGAAGCCCTGATCGAACGGATCCCGAACGGCGATCTCGAGGCGCTCGAAGGCCTGTACCGGGACTTCCACCACGCCGTCTACTCGTATTCGAGGCTGATCCTGCACGACAACGCACAGGCCGAGGACAATGCGCAGGATGTCTTCCTGAAGATCTGGTCGAAGGCATCGACCTACCGCACGGGCGGGAATCCGAAAGCCTGGATCATGGGCATCGCCAGGAACTGCGCCGTCGACCGGATTCGACGCACGGGCAAGGAGAGCGGTTTCGATGAATTCCCCGAAGAGAGGCTCGCCTCGGGAGAACGTGTGGAGGAGCAGGTGGTCGAGCGGGTCGACCTTCAGGAAGCTCTGGCCATCCTGGACCCGGAGGACCGGAGGATCGTGTTGCTCAAGGCGGTCGCAGGACTGCCAGCGAAGGATGTGGCACGGATGGTCGGACTGCCGCCGAGCACGGTTCATTGGAGATACCGGCGCGCTCTCGACCGACTCGCGGACAAGTTGCTTGAAGGAGGCTGAACTATGGGAAATCGAAGGAATCAAGTGAAGGAAAGACTGGAGAAGATGTCGCGGGAGCAAGCGCCGGATGGTTGGCTGCATCTCCGCGAGCAGGCACTGGAGACGGTGCCCGGAAATGAAAGGAGCCCGATCCCCATGAAACGTCGAAACACCTGGATCCTCGCCCTGTCGACCGCAGCCGCCGTGGTGGCCGTCGCGACCCTGTCCATCGTGCTGCTGCTGCCGAAGTCGGTGGATGTCCGCCTCGAGGCGGGCAAGACCCTGACCGTGAAGAACGGCACCCTGTTCGTCAACGTCACCACCCCCAGCGATGGAAAGATCGGCATGCCGCCTGATGCGGAGTACGTCGACTTCACCTTCGCGGATCTCGCCGGCGTCTTCGGCCGCGACCCGATCCCCGCCATGCCCGAAGGCTACAAGGCCGTCTCGGATACGGTCTCCGCCACCATGTTCCGCACCGGCACCATCTTCCTGATGAACGGCATCACCTTCTCGACCGACCCGGAGGACCCGGCGGCCGGCATGGTGGTCTTCGACCTGAACGACCAGAGCGAGCTGCCCCTGTCGGACTGCGGTTATGGGGACGGCAAGATGTCGACCCTCGACGGCGTCGAGATGCTGGTCGGCATGCAGACGATGGACGAAGAGAACGGCGAAGGGACCTATGACGTCTACACCGCGACCTTCGTGGCGAATGGCATCGGCTACCGGATCCGCGGAATCCGAGTCCCGGCAGCGGATTTCCTCGCGGTTCTCGAGGCCACGGTCAAGGGCTGACCCGAACTCCCCGCACACCCTGCGCGTCCCATTCGGTGACGCGGAGCCATACGCACTCGCCGAGGGCGGGGACCGGAAGGTCCCCGCCCTTCTCGATGCGGGCGAAGACGTACTCGGGGGTGTATCCGCGTGCGGCGCCGTCCGTGGCGAAGGACTCGACGAGCACCTCGCGGATCTGGCCGGCCAGCGAAGCGTGGAAGTCCAGGGCGAGACGCGCGGACAGTTCCTTCATGCGCCGGGCGCGCTGCGTGACGGCGGATGCGGGGACCTTCCCCGGCATGGCCGATGCGACCGTGCCGCGGCGGTCCGAATAGCGGAAGACGTGGATGCGGTGCAGTCCGGCGGAGGCGCAGAACGAAAGGCTCTCCTCGAACTCGGAGTCGGTCTCGCCGGGGAATCCGACGATGACATCGGTCGTGAAGGCGCCCGACGGAAAGGCGGCACGGAGGTCGGCGAGCGTGCGCAGGAAGCGGTCGGGCGCATAGCGGCGACGCATGCGGGCCAGGACGGAGGCGCTCCCGCTCTGGAGAGGGATGTGGAAATGCGGGCATAGCCCGGGTATCGCCGCCGCCGCGCCAGCGAAGTCCGCGTCGATGGATTCCGGCTCGATGGACCCGAGGCGCACGCGAAGCACACCCGGCATCGAAGCGATACGCGCCGCGAGATCGAGCAGGGGGAGGCCGTCGGAAGGACTGGCCGTCCCGCGTCCATCGCGCTCCGTGCCGTAGGAGCTGACGTGGATGCCGGTCAGGACCACCTCGCGGCATCCGGCTTCGACCAGGCGCGGAACCTCGGCGAGCACGGAGGCTGCGTCCCGACTTCGTGCGGGACCGCGGGCGAGGGGGATGACGCAGTAGGCGCAACGTGCATCGCAGCCGTCCTGTATCTTGACGAAGGCTCGTACGTCCTCGACGTCGGAGAGACTTTCCGGGGCTTCATAGGCGGTTCGGCCAGCGACATCCTCGCGGATGTCCACCCTTGCGGAACGGCCCCCGGCACGGTCCGCAAGGGCCTCCCGGGCGAGTCGCGGGGCATCTGCGCGGCGGGTGGTGCCGATCAGGACGTCTACGGGCAGCGAGCCGTCGTCCAGCTGGGCATGGCAGCCGACCGCGATCAGAATGGCCCGCGGGTGGCGGGACCGGGTGCCGCGCAGATACTGTCCCGTCTTCTTCGCGGCCTGCCCGGTCACGGTGCAGGTGTTGACCACATAGACATCCGCCTCCCTCGCGCCGTCGAACGGTACGACTTCGAAGCCAACCGCCAGGAAAGCCTCGCGGAGAGCTCCGGTCTCATAGTGGTTGACCTTGCAGCCGAGCGTGCGGAAAGCGACCGTCGGCACAATCGGAGGTTCAAGGGGGTCCGCTGCGTTCAGTTTCTCCTCGTTCATCGTTCCCCCTGCGCCGAAGCCTCGGCACCCGCCTGTCTTGACATGCGGCGCCCGGGCGACCCATACTGGACCTGCCCCCCCGAAGACAACGGCGGGGCGGAGTTCTCCGAAAGGAAAGGAGCCCTTCATGCCTTCACTCACGATCCAGCTCCGAACGATCGCCGACGTCAAGGAATTCGTACGGATCGTCAACGGATACGATTTCGACATCGACCTGTCTTCGGGCCGCTACGTGGTCGATGCGAAGTCGATCATGGGCATCTTCAGCCTCGACCTGGGGAAGCCCCTCCGCGTCGACGTCCGCGAGACGTCTTGCGGCGGCCTGCTGGAGGACCTGACGCCTTTCGTCCTCTAGCCGCGGCCTTCGCCTTCTTCCGGGAAGCGCCGCCTTTGTTCGGCTCGCCGCCCTTTCCGACCGTGCGCCCCTTCCCCGCTCCCTTTCGTCCCTCTCCGACGGACGCACCCACGCGCGCCAGCAGCGCGAAGTCGATGCGGCGGGTCACCGTGTCCGCCCTCGTCACCTGGATGCGCAGACGGTCGCCGACGTGGAAGGTCTCTCCGCTGCGGCGTCCCTTCGCGTAGAATCCTTCCTCGTCGTAGTCGAAATAGTCGTCCAGGGTGGCGAAGGCGACCATGCCCTCCACCGTGCTCTCGAGCTCGACGAAGAGACCCGCGCCGACGATTCCGGACACGACTCCCTCGTACGCCTCGCCGACGCGTTGCGCCATGTACTCCGCCGACTTCTGCGACACGACGTCGCGTTCGGCCTGTTCAGCCCGCCGTTCCGTGAAGGAGCAGCCGAGGCAGACGCTGTCCGCCGACTCGCGGAAGGACGCCAGGCGCAGGGACAACGAGCGTGGCAGCGCGGCACCCGGCTTCGCGCCGGGCGACTCCTGCAGCCAGATCTTCATGATGCGGTGGATGAAGAGGTCGGGGTAGCGCCGGATGGGCGAAGTGAAGTGGCAGTAGTACGGGGAAGCCAGGCTGAAGTGGCCGAGACACTCGGGGGAGTAGCGGGCCTTGGCGAGCGAGCGCAGCAGGATGCGGGAAAGCAGGCGTCCGTAAGGTTTGCCGCGAACGTCCTCGAGGATCTTCGCGAGCTGGGCGGAGTCGGCGCCTTCGGCCTTGAAGCGATGGATCTCGCCGAAGTTCGACGCGATCACCTCGAAGCGATGCAGGCGTTCGGGATCGGGGGGTTCGTGCACGCGGTAGGCGAAGGGCGATCCCAGGCGCAGGAAATGTTCCGCGACGGTCTCGTTCGCGAGGATCATGAACTCCTCGATGAGGCCGTTGGCGAAGGTCGTGCGGTAGGGATGGATATCGATGGGCACGCCGGCTTCGTCCAGCACGACCTTCGTTTCGGCGAAATCGAAGTCCATGGCGCCGCGGCCGAACCGCCGGCCGCGCAGGAGTCGAGCCAATTCGTGCATCCTTCGAAAGTCCGGCAGGAGCTCTGCATATCGGATGGAGAGCTCCGTCTCCTCCCCTTCCGGGGTGGAGAGAATCGAAAAGACGTCGTCGTAGGTCATCCTCTCGACGGTGCGGATCAGGCTCTCGAAGATCTCGTGGCCGCGGGGTTCCCCTTCGGGCGTGAAATCCATGACGCAGGAGAATGCGAAGCGCGGCCGCCCGGGGTTGAGACTGCATATGCCGTTCGACAGCTTCGGAGGCAGCATGGGCACCACGCGTCCCGGTGGATAGACGCTCGTGCCGCGTGAGCGGGCCTCCGCGTCGAGCGCAGTGCCTTCCCTCACGTACCAGGAGACGTCGGCGATGTGCACGCCGAGTCGAAAGCCGCCGTCCTTGAGTGCTTCCACTGAAACCGCGTCATCCAGGTCCTTGGCATCCGCACCGGCGATCGTGACGAGGCGTTCTCCACGGAGGTCCCGACGACCGCGGGCGAGTTCGCGGGCCACATCCTCGTCCGAGGGGTCCGTGCCGAATGCCAGCGCCTCGCGTTCGACGGCCTCGGGGAAGTTCTCTTTTAGGCCGTAGGCGCGAAGGATTCCCGCCACGGCGACGTCGGGTTCTGCCGGGTCCCCCAAGGTCTCCACGACCCGTCCACGGGCCAATGGAGCGTCCAGGGAGCGGGTTCCGCGCGGCTCTTCGTCGGGGCGGAACAGGATCTCGACGACCACCTTCATCCCGAATGGCGCACCGCCGAGGTCCCGTTGGGCGATACGGACGGGGACGAGACCTCCCGGGCGTTCCGGAACGACGAGGCCGTTCCGCCCGTCCTCCTTCAGGATACCGACCACGCGCTCCAGTGTTTCCATTTCCTACCTCTTCCTAACCCCACGATTCTTCTTCCTCTTCATTATATCGGAATCGTGTACGTAAAAAGCCGTCCCCGCAACCGGGAACGGCTTCCACTCAGCACCGAATCGATGGAGTCCTTGAAGGACTCCTACTCTAACCCTTGGTCAGCAGATACAGGACGATCGTGAGGACGAAGAAGACGACAGCCGCGACGGTAGTCAGTTTCTTGAGCATCGCGTCGATCGTGCGTGCCTTGGTCTTGTTGAAGAACGTATCCGCACCGCCCGCAATCGAGCCGAGCCCCTGGGAGGCGCCCTTCTGGAAAAGGACCATCATGATGAGGACGACGCAGATCAGCAGGTCCAGGATCGAAAGGACGATCAGAAGCGCTTGCATAGGTCACCCTCCGTGAAGTTCGATTCCATGCCGCGATTTCTGCGCGGCAATGGCGATTCTACCACAAATCCCGAAGGTGTGGCAAGCCGGGACTTCAAGTCATCAACCGCCATCTGCATCCGATCCATCCGGTGTTTACGTCG
>CAZOHH010000067.1:0-13188 GCA_964579735.1 uncultured Oscillospiraceae bacterium
TCCTACTTCAATTCAGCTTCGACCACCGCCCTGATCGATAGCCTCTACCGCAAGACGGATGGTCTCAACGTGGACAAGTACCTGATTCCGCCGCATGACAACGACAACAAGATCTACTTCTTCCGGAACATCAACGACATCAACACCACGGATAATATCGGAAAGATGTTCCTTCAGGTGGATCCTGCGAAATTCATCGAAAGCGGCGGCACGATCAGATATGATGGAGGCATCCTGCTGACCTTCGACGATTCCGGCACCATCTTCTCACATTCCGACCCCGGTCAGGTCGGTCAGGTCGTCGACGCAGGACTCTTCCAACTTCGAGGTTCCGGCGGGACGGTCGAGACGATTCTCGACGACAAAGTCTACCTGGCGAAGGTCACCCGTCTCGAAGATTATGGTCTCTATTCCCTCATCGCCGTGCCCAAAGCCGAGGTTTTCGCGGCCCTTTATAAAGCCTGGGCTACCTTCCTCGAGTTCTTCGCCGTGCTTCTGGTCGGGTGCCTGGCCTTGACCTTCATGGCCTCCCGTCGCGTGGTCCGACCCATTCGAACCGTCATGACCAGTCTGGAGTCCTTCCGCAGCAGCCACTTCGCAGTGCGCATTCCCCGCCAGAGCAGTCGGGAGTTCGACGAGCTGGCAGACGGTTTCAATAGCCTGGCAGGGGAGATCGACCACCTGATCAACGAGGTGTACGAGAAGCAGCTTCTGCTCCGGGAGTCCGAAATCCAGGCCCTGCAATCCCAGGTCAATCCCCACTTCCTGTTCAACATCCTCGAGACCATCGGCTGGCAGGCCAGTCTCAACGACGATACGGTCATCCAGACCATGGTCTCCTCCCTCGGTCAGCTTCTCCGCTCCAACCTTTCCTGGAGCGGCAGCGAGACCATCACCGTCGCCGACGAGCTCCGCTATATCCGCTTCTACCTCGACCTGCAGAAGATCCGTTTCGAAGATCGCATCCAGGTTGAAACCCGGATTTCCGAGGAGTCCCTGCTCGATCTCCACATCGCCAAGCTGTCGATCATGCCGATGGTGGAGAACGCCTTCATCCACGGACTTGAGCCAAAGAAGGGACAGGGACACCTCCTCATCCGCATCTGGGACGAAGGGGAAAGACTCATTTTCGAGGTCGCCGACGACGGTGTAGGTTTCGATGCATCGACCCTCCATCTGGACGTTACCCCTCATAGGTTGCGCGGTGAGAACGACCACACCAGCATCGGCATCGTCAACTCGCACCGCCGCATCCAGCTTCTGTACGGCCGGGAATACGGCATCCGGGTCCAGTCCAACCCTGGACAGGGCACGACCGTCACCGTCGTCCTTCCGAAAGTGAAGACCGCGGCGACTCCCAGCGAATCGGATTCGGAGGTCTAGGGCATGCCGAACACCCGCGTCATGATCGTCGATGACGAACCTGTGATCCGAAAGGGACTGATGCAGTTCATCGACTGGTCGGCCGCTCATTGCGACGTCGTATACGGCGCCGTTGATGGAGACGACGCATGGAACAATCTTGCGGCGACCCGACCCGATATCGTGATCTCCGACATCCGCATGCCTGGACGAAGCGGCATGGAACTCGTTCGCGATATCGCCTTGGAGTACCCATGGATCAAGGTGATCCTTCTGACCGGTCACGCCGATTTCCAATATGCACAGCAAGCCATCCACTACAACGTCATCGACTTCCTCCTGAAGCCGACGCAGAAGCCGCTCGTGATGGAGGCGTTGGCGAAGGCCCGAGACCTCATCGAGAAGGACGAGGAACGTCGTCGAATCGAACAATCGTTGGCTGGACACGCCTCGCTGAACAATCGCCAGCAAATGGACGACTGCCTGCGAAGTCTCGTCGGAGGCCGTCAGGGCTCGGATCCCGTCCTGACAGCCGAACTGGACCGCCAGCTCAATCTGTTCTATCTGGTGCTCGTGGAAGCGACGCCAGCGGATGACGCGTCCGACGGCCGAAAGCAACCCACGGTGGAAGGGTCGAAAGGCTTCGATGACCGAGAATTCCTGAAGCTTGTCGGCGAGTCCTTTCCATCTCCTGGAGCCTTCCTCGTCCCGCTGCGGCCCGATCAGGTCGCCGTCGTTTCCGCGTTCCCTGGCGACCCGTCCGACCCCCTCCAGATGGTCATCGGCCGCAGCGAGGAGATGGTCAAGCTCGCGGAGACGTTCCTCCGTCTCCGATTGAGCATCGGTCTGAGCCTTTGCCACAGCCGCACCTCCGAAATTTCAGCCGCTTTCAGCGAGGCTGCCGACGCGCTCACCGTCGGTGCTTTCGCACCCGATTCACATGCGATCCACCTGCCGCGAACCGAATCGCCGTGCCCACTGGACATGGTCGAAGCCCAGTCCGTCGTCGAGTCCATCATGGGAAGCGTCCGCGAAGGCGAGGGCCCTGGTGCGATATCCAAGCTCGACAAGCTGTTCGAAACCTTCCGCGAGTGCCATTACGCGCTCGAGGATGAAAAGGACGTCTGCATCCTCCTGGCGTCGCTGTGCACGAACCTCGCGACAGACGACCGCCTGAAGACGCACCGGGGAAACGGAGAACAGAGGAAGCACTACACCCGGATCCTCGAGGCCGGCACGCTGCAAGCCTTGTATGAGATCCTCAGGCCGTTGATCGAGCGCTCGAGCGAAATGCAGCATGCCGACGACCTGCGATCCAATTCCATCATCCTCAAGTCCGAGACCTACTTGCACGCCCATTTCGCCGAGAGGATCAGCCTCAACCAGATCGCGGACCACGTGCATGTCAGCCCCAGCTACCTGTCCCGGTTGTTCCACAGGGAGACCGGCCAGACGCTCGTGGATGTCCTGAAGACCATACGCTTGAACCAGGCGTGCCAGCTTCTCAAATCGACGGACCTCAAGAGCTACGAGATCGCAACGAAGGTCGGCATCGACGACCCCGCGTATTTCTCCCAGCTGTTCCGCAAGCACACGGGGCTGAGTCCGACCGACTACCGCCAGAAGTACCGCTAGGAGGCACAGAATGCATGTCCGTACCACCCCGGACCTACCCTATGGGACCACGCGAATCACCGGTCTTTCCGGTCCGCACCCGGAAATGCATATGGATTTCTCGGCAATGCGTCTCGGCAGAGCGGATGCCGTCGAGAACCACGAGGACCTGGAGCGAGCGCTGCTGCTGGTCTACGGCTCGGTGCGCCTCGAATGGGATGGGCTCAGCAAGGAGATCTCACGCGCGAATTGCTTCGACACCAACCCCTGGGTCCTCCATCTGCCGGCCGGGACCGCATTCCGTCTGGTAGGCGTGGCGGCGGACAGCGAGGTCCTGTACATGGCGACGCCGAATCCGACGCCTTTCGTACCGCGCCTGTACGAACCCTCGGAGTGCCAATCCGAGGAACGCGGAAAGGGAACCCTAAAGGAAACCGCCACCCGGATCGTTCGCACGGTCTTCAACCATGCGAATGCCCCGTATGCCAATCTGGTCGTCGGCGAGGTCGTCGATCCACCGGGACGATGGTCCAGTTATCCACCTCACCACCATCTCCAGCCCGAGATCTACCACTACCGCTTCCAACCGGAGAATGGCTTCGGTCTATGCGAGCTGGGCGAGGATGCCTGCAAGCTCCACCAGAACGGAACCACGCTCATCGACTCCGGGATGACCCACTCCCAGACCACGGCTCCCGGATACGCCATGTGGTATCTGTGGGTCATCCGCCACCTCGACGGTGACCCGTACGTCAACCCGACCTTCGTGCCCGAACATCTGTGGGTCAACTCGCCCGACGCGAAGATCTGGCCGGACGCATAGAGCCGGCCCGACACGAAGACCCAGCCGCAGCAGAAGCCCCAGAAGTTTCCCGGGAGGTAGCGACGATGGCGACGATTCGATTGACGATGGCTCAGGCACTGGTCCGATTCATGGACAACCAGTACGTCTCGTTCGACGGGAAGGAACAAAGGTTTGTCGAAGGCGTCTTCGGCATCTTCGGGCACGGCTGCGTGGTCGGCATCGGTCAGGCTCTGGAGCAGGGCGGCCACGGATTGACCTTCTACCAGGGGAAGAACGAGCAGGGGATGGCCCACGCCGCCATCGGCTTCGCAAAGCAGCACAACCGCCGCCGGATCATCGCCTGCACGAGTTCCGTCGGACCCGGCGCGCTGAACATGGTCGCTGCGGCCGCTACGGCGACAGCCAACCGCCTGCCTCTCCTTCTGCTGCCCGGTGACCAGTTCGCCACCCGCCAGCCCGACCCGGTGCTGCAGCAGGTCGAAATCGCCCACTCGCTCGCCGACACGGCGACGGACGCCTTCCGGCCGGTATGCCGATACTGGGACCGAATCCAGCGCCCCGAGCAGCTCATGTCCGCCGCGATCAACGCCTTCCGCGTTCTGACCGACCCGGCCGAATGCGGTGCGGTGTGCCTCGCCATGCCCCAGGACGTCGAAGGCGAGGCCTACGACTACCCTGACACCTTCTTCCAGAGACGGGTCTGGTGCATCGACCGCCGGCCGCCTGCCGCGGCCGCGCTCGAACGAGCCGTCGACCTGGTCAAGCAGTCCCGCCGCCCTCTGATCGTCTGCGGCGGAGGAGTGCGTTATTCCGAGGCCTGGAAAGAATTGTCCGATTTCGCGACCCGCTTCGGCATCCCCCTGGGCGAGACCCAGGCAGGGAAGGGCGTCGTCCGCTGGGATCACCCCTACAACCTCGGCGGCATCGGCCTGACCGGCACGTCCGCCGCCAACGCGCTGGCCAAGGAGGCCGATCTCATCATCGGCGTGGGCACGCGATTCATGGACTTCACGACCTGTTCCAAGTGGTTGTTCCAGAATCCGGATGTCCGATTCCTCGCCATCAACGTCGGAAGCCAGGATGCACACAAGCTCGACGCTCTGCCGTTGATCGCCGATGCACGCCTTGCCATCGAAGGGCTGTCGGATGCGCTCGGCCTCGCTGGGTACCGCTCCGCATATGGCGCTTTCGAGATTCCACTGGCCGTCGCGGACTGGAAGAAGGAAAACGATGCGCTGTATGCACGCACCCTGCCGGATGGTCGCCTCGCCCAGAGCCGCGTGCTTGGGATCCTGAACGCCTTCCTTCGCCCACAGGACGTGGTGCTGACCGCCGGAGGAAGCCTGCCCAGCGACCTGCAGCGCTTGTGGCGAACGGGCGAGCCCGGCACCTACCATGTCGAGTACGGGTTCAGCTGCATGGGATACGAGGTCTGCGGCGCGCTCGGCTGCAAGATGGCCATTGGACCCGATCGCGAGGTCTTCTCGGTCCTCGGGGACGGAAGCTACCTCATGATGCACAGCGAACTGTACACGGCCGTCCAGGAGGGACGGAAGATCAACCTCCTCGTTCTCGACAACGGGGGCTGGGGCTGCATCGAGAACCTGCAGAAAAGCCAGGGGACTCCGACCTTCGGCACCGTGTTCCGAAGCCGCAACGCCGCCACGGGCCTCCTCGACGGCGCGCCGGCTCCCGTCGACTTCGCCGCGAACGCCGAGAGCTATGGCGCAAAGGGGTACCGGGTCTCCTCCGAAGCGGAGCTTATCGCAGCCCTGGAGGACTCCCGCCACGAAACGCGCCCCTGCGTCTTCGACATCAAGGTCGTTCCCGGGACCATGACCGGAGGCTACGGCGTCTGGTGGCGCGTCGGCGTCGCCGAGGTTTCCACGAGTCCTGACGTCGCCGCGGCCTACGAGGAGATGCAGAAGCAGATCGGAAAAGCCCGCAAGTATTGAAAGGAGCCCACCATGCTCGACCCGACGAAGATCCGTCTCGGCATCGCCCCGATCGGCTGGACCAACGACGACATGCCCGACCTCGGCAAGGAGAATACCTTCCGCCAGACCGTCAGCGAGATGGCCCTGGCCGGATTCAAGGGCTGTGAAATCGGCGGAAGCTATCCGAAGGACGTGGACGAGTTGCGGCGCGCCCTCGACCTGCGCGGCCTCACGATCTGCAATGCATGGTTCAGCTCGCTGCTGACCAGCCGTCCCCTCGAGGAGACCCTCGCTGGCTTCCGCACGCATGCCGAAAAGCTCCACGCCCTCGGCGCCCGCGTCGTGGGCGTTTCCGAGCAGGGAAACTCGATCCAGGGGCGCCTGGACCTGCCCATCCTGCGGAACAAGCCGGTCTACACTCCGGCACAGTGGGAACTCGTCGTGCGCGGCTTCAACGAGATGGGCCGAATCGCCCGCGACATGGGGATGAGCTTCACCTGCCACCACCACATGGGTACCGGCGTGCAGACCGTCGAGGAGATCGACCGCCTGATGGCCGAGACCGACCCGGAGCTCGTCTTCCTGCTCTTCGACACCGGACACCTCACCTTCGCCGACATCGACTACCTGCCGGTCCTGAAGAAGCATATCGGCCGGATCAGGCATGTCCATCTGAAGGACGTGCGGCTGGCCGTCCAGCGGAAGGTCGAGCAGGACGGCCTGAGCTTCCTCGACGCGGTGCGCGCCGGCGTGTTCACCGTTCCCGGTGACGGGGACGTCGACTTCCGGCCGCTCTTCCAGGTGCTTGAGGACAGCGGCTACGAGGGCTGGGTCGTAGTCGAGGCAGAGCAGGATCCGGCGAAGGCCGATCCACTCGAATATGCGATCAAGGCGAGGAAATACATCGCGGAAGCCACCGGCCTGTAGAGCCGGATAAGAAGGGGAGGGACAGAGGACATGATGAAGATCGGAGTCGTGGGCTATGGGGTCATCGGGCAGCGTCTGGCGGACGGCGTGGCCCTGCAGAAGGATATGGAACTCGTCGGCGTCGCCGACGTCGCGCCGACCCTCGCCATCCGCGCGCTGAAGGAGAAGGGGATGCCCTACCGGTTGTACCTCGCGGTGCCGGACAAGCGGGCGGAGTTCGACGCGCTGGGCATCCCGGTCAGCGGGACGCTCGAGGAGCTCGTGACGAAATGCGACGTATTGCTCGACGCGACCAGCGCCGGCGTCGGCGCGAAGAACAAGGAGATGTACGCACGCCTCGGCAAGAAGGCCGTGTTCCAGGGTGGGGAGAAGGACTCGGTCGCCGACGTCTTCTTCCACGGCTACGCCAACTACGAGAAGGGCGTCGGAGCGCAGTTCCTCAAGTTGACGAGCTGCAACACGACCGGCCTGATCCGCTCCGTCGATTGCCTCGACCGCGCCTACGGCATCGACCGGGTCGCCATCACCATCATCCGCCGTGTCGCCGACCCGGGCGACTACCACCGCGGCCTGACCAACGCGCTGCAGATCGACAAGGCGCCGAGCCATCAGGCGCTGGACCTGATGACCATCATGCCGCACATCGACGCGACGGGCATCCTGGTCCACACCCCGGTCACCCATGGACACATCATCACCGTGGTCGCGACGGGGAAGAAGAAGATCACGAAGGAGATGGCGCTCGAGGCCTTCGCGACGCACGACCGCATCCGCGTGGTGCGCATCGCGGACGGATTCCTCGGCAACGCCTCGCTGTTCCGATACGCCCGCGACCTCGGCAACGCACGCGGAGACATGTACGAAATCGGCCTCTGGGAGGAGAGTCTCGTCGAGACCGGCGACAGCATCATGTTCGCGATCAATATCCCGCAGGAGGCCGTCACGATTCCCGAGACCATCGACGCGATCCGCGCGGCCACGGGCATGCAGACCGATCGTCTGTCCGGCGTAGCGAAGACCAACGAATACCTGGGGATGGCGAAATGGAAGCTCATCTGACTTCCGAAACGCGCATGACGCCCCTCGAGACTTTCGACTACCGGGGAAGGACGGTCCTGCTCCGGCTCGACGTCAACGCGCCCATCGACCCGGTCACGAAGCGGATCCGCAACGACAACCGGTTCCGGAAGAGCCTTCCGACATTGCGGTACCTGCTGGACGCGGATGCGCGGGTCGCGATCCTCGCGCACCAGGGGGACACGCTCGACTACCAGAACCTGATTCCCATGGCGGAGCACGCCGAACGCCTGGCCGCGCTGGCGGGCACGCCGATCCCCTATGTCGATGACGTGTGCGGGCCGGCCGCCGTGGCCGCCGTGCAGGCATTGGAGGACGGAGGGGCCGTGTTCCTCGGAAACCTGCGCTACCTGACCGAGGAGGTCTCCGGGTTCGAGAAGGAGGTCAAGCTCTCGCCCGACCAGATGCTCGACACCTGGCTCGTTCGCACGCTGGCTCCCCTCGCGGACTTCTACGTGAACGACGCGTTCTCGGCGGCGCACCGCAATTCGCCGAGCATGGTCGCTTTCCAGCGGCTGCTGCCGACGGCGGGAGGACGACAGCTCTACGCCGAATACGACGCGCTGTCGAAGGTGCTGGCCGGAGCCGCGAAGCCCGCCGTGTTCGTTCTCGGCGGCGCCAAGATCTCCGACGCCTTCGGCATGATGGACCAGGTGCTCCGCAACGGCACCGCCGACCGGATCCTGACCTGCGGCATCACCGGGCAGATCTTCCTGCTGGCGAAGGGGCTGCGGCTCGGCGCGGCGACGGACCGATTCCTTTCGGACAAGGACCTCACGGTCTTCATCGACCCGGCCCGCGCCATGCTCGCGGCCTATCCGGACAAGATCGAGATGCCGACGGACCTCGCATATGACGTCGACGGGAGGCGCACGGTCGTGGGGCTCGATGCCCTGCCGCTGGAGGGAGCGCTCTTCCTCGACATCGGACCGGATACCTGCGCGCGTTTCGACGCGGTGCTCGCCACCGCCGGCACGGTCTTCGCGAACGGACCGGCCGGAGTCTATGAGAACCCCGAATTCGAGGCTGGCACGCGCGCGGTCCTCGAGTCGATCGCGCGATCTCCCGGCTACTCCGTCATCGGAGGAGGGGACACGGTCAGCGCGGCTGCGAAGTACGTCGACGCCGCCCGATTCGGGTATGTCTGCACGGCAGGCGGCGCCATGGTCCGCTTCCTCGCCGGGAAGACCCTGCCGCTGGTCGAAGCCATGGAGGCCGCCTACGAGCGGGACAGCCAGAAGGGAAGGAACCTGTGATGGACCCGGGACTCAGGAAGGAACTGACGGAATTCGCGCTGCGGATCCGGCTCGAGACGATGAAGGAATTCAAGACGCGCGGTTTCGGACACGTCGGCGGCGCGCTGAGCATCGTCGACACGTTCGCGGTGCTCTACGGCGCCGTGATGCGCTACGACCCGAAGGACCCGGCCTGGGAGGGGCGCGACCGGCTGGTCTGCTCCAAGGGCCATGCAGGGCCGTCCCTCTACGCGACGCTGGCGCTGAAGGGGTTCTTCCCGCTGGACTGGCTCGCGACGCTCAACCAGCCCGGCACGCACCTGCCCAGCCACTGCGACCGCAACCGCACGCCCGGCATCGACATGACCACCGGGTCCCTCGGCCAGGGCATGTCGACCGCGTTGGGACTCGCCCTCGGCGCGCGGATCCAGCATCAGAAGCACCTCGTCTACCTGATCGTCGGGGACGGCGAGCTCAACGAAGGCCAGATCTGGGAAGGTGCGCAGTTCGCGGGCCACAACCGCCTGGAGAATCTCATCGCCTTCTGCGACGAGAACGGCAAGCAGCTGGACGGCTTCACGAAGGACATCCTCGATCTCGGCGACATCGCATGCAAATTCGGCTGCTTCGGCTGGCACGTCCAGAACGTGAACGGCCAGGACGTCGGCGAAATCCACGATGCGATCCAGACCGCGAAGGCCGCTCCCGGCCAGCCGCACATGATCGTGCTGCATACGGTCAAGGGCGCCGGCGTCAAGGCGGTCGAGGACATGTTCTCCAACCACCACATCGTCGTGTCACCCCAGTTGGCGGATGATGCGATCGCCGATTTCGAGCGGCAGCTGGCGGAATCCGCCGCGGAAGCAGGTGCGCGATGAACTACACGGTGGAATTCAGCGGCCAGAAGGAGAAGCGGTCGATGAAGGACGTCTTCGGCGCGACCGTCGAGCGTCTCGGCGACGACCCCCTCTTCGTCTATCTGGACGCCGACCTGATGAGCTCGATCGGCACCAAGAAATGGGCCGACGCGCATCCCTTGAGCGCCTACAACGTCGGCGTGTCCGAGGCCAACATGATCGGCCTCGCGGCTGGGCTGTCCGCGTCGGGACTGAAGCCTCTCGTGCACAGCTTCGGGCCCTTCGCGTCCCGCCGCTGCTTCGACCAGGCTTTCCTGTCCGTAGGCTACGCTAAAAACCATGTCGTGATCGTCGGCAGCGACGCCGGCGTGACCGCGGCGTACAACGGCGGCACCCACATGCCCTTCGAGGACATGGCGCTCTATCGCGCCGTGCCGCATTCGACCGTGATCGACATCACCGACTCCGCCATGCTGGAGAACCTGCTGCCGAAGCTTCTCGACCGGCCAGGCCTCAAGTACGTGCGGCTCGGCCGCAAGGAAGTGCTCGGCGTCTATGCACCCGGCTCCGACTTCCTGGTCGGCAAGGCAGCCGTCGTCCGCGACGGCACGGATGTCGTCCTCTTCGCGTGCGGAATCATGGTCGCCGAGGCGCTTCTGGCCGCCCGGACACTCGAGACGCAAGGCATCTCCGCCGCCGTGCTCGACATGTACTCCGTGAAGCCCATCGATGCCGAGCAGGTCGTCGCCTATGCCGCCCGCACCGGCTGCGTCGTCACAGCCGAGAACCACAACGTGATCGGCGGTCTCGGCAGCGCCGTCGCCGACGTACTGGTCCGCCACTGTCCGGTGCCGGTCGAGATGGTCGGCGTAGAGGACGAGTTCGGAGAAGTCGGCCCCCAGGATTACCTGCAGACGCGCTTCGGCCTGACCCACGAACGAATCGTCGAAAGCGCCCGCGCCGTGATCGCCCGCAAGAAGAACCCTTGAAGACGAAGGTCGCTCAGGAAGATCGACACGAAGAAAGAGGTAGGATGACATGAAGAGACTGACTGTCGGCATCATCGGAGCGGGACGCATCGGACGGGTCCACGCGACCTCCATCGCACAGCATGTTCCCGAAGCGGAGATCCTGGCGATTTCCGACGTCGTCCTCGACGGCGTGCAGGCCTTCGCCGATTCCCTCGGCATCCCGAAGGTGGTCGCGGACTACCACGAGATCCTGAACGACCCGAAGATCGACGCCGTCCTGATCTGCTCCCCGACCAACACCCACGCCGACATCGCCATCGAGGCGGCCCGCGCCGGCAAGCACATCTTCTGCGAGAAACCCATCGACCTGACCGTGCCCAAGGTGCGCGCCACGATGGAAGCCGTGAAGAAGGCCGGCGTCAAGATGCAGGTCGGCTTCAACCGCCGCTTCGACCACAACTTCGCCCGCGTCCGCGAGATCATCGCCACCGGCGGCATCGGAGACCTGAACGTCCTGCGCATCACCTCCCGAGACCCGGGTCCGCCCCCCATCTCCTACGTGAAGGTGTCCGGCGGCATGTTCTGCGACATGACCATCCACGACTTCGATATGGCTCGTTTCCTGTCCGGTTCGGCCGTCACGGAGGTCTATGCGAAAGCCGCCGTGCTCGTCGATCCCGCAATCGGCGAAGCCGGAGATGTCGACACCGCCGTGATCACGCTGACCTTCGCGAACGGCGCGATCGGCATCATCGAGAACTGCCGCAGGGCCGCGTACGGATATGACCAGCGCGTCGAGGCCTTCGGCTCGGGCGGTGCCGCATCCGCATCCAACGACACGGCGACGTCCGTGAGCCTCGCCGATTCGACCGGCGTCCACGCCGACAAGCCCCTGTTCTTCTTCCTCGAGCGCTACATGGGCTCCTTCTCCGAGGAGGTCCGGCAGTTCGTGGACGCCGTGCTGAACGACAAGCCGACCCCGGTGACCGTGGAGGACGGACTCCCGCCGCTGCTGATCGCCCTGGCCGCGAAGCGTTCGGTCGAGCAGAACCGGCCCGTAAGGATCTCCGAAATCGAGAACGAATACCGCTAGGCGCGCATCGAGGGGGTGCGCCGGTTTGCCGTACCCCCCTCGAAGTGCTACCATCCATAATAGGACGTACGTTCAGCCCCTGCGTCCCATGGAGGGTGGAATGACCCTGAACCCCTTGTTCTGGAAGACTTCTATGGTTACGTTGATGCTCCTTTTCGTGATTCCCTCCGTGCTTCACTCGTGCGTCGTGCCCACCGAGCCCGCGCCGACTGCCATTTCTACAGACACGCCGAGCCCGACGATACCGCCGAGCCCTTCGCCCTCACCCTCGCCTTCGCCTTCGCCGAGTCCTTCCCCCTCTCCGACACCGTTGCCGACACCCCTGCCCACGATGTCCCCGACCCCCACCGCGAAACCGCTTCCGACGCCTACGCCGGCTCCGGCTACGTCGCTGTGGAGCCTCACCCGCATCAATGCGGAACTGAAGTCCTACGGACGATTCACGGTCAACGGGATGATGGTGTCGGAATACCGGAAGACCCTGGACCCCGTCTGGACCGATGTCTCCGCAGTCGGGACGGCGGATGTGCCCGAACTCGACCTGTCGCGCACCTACTCCTACGCAGACTTGGAAGCCTACATGCGGACCTTGTCGAAACACGAGGGCGTCCGCCTGGAGGTCGTTGGGCAGACGCCGCAGGGGAGGAACCTGTATAGCCTCACGTTGGATTTTCCATCAGCGGAAGCCAAGAAGACCATCCTCCTCACAGGACAGGTCCATGCCCGTGAATTCGCCGGGGGACTCTATATCCTGAAGCAGCTCGGTGAACTGGTCCAGAAGGCGGAGACCGACGCATTCACCCGCTTGCTACTCGAGAACGTCCGATTCGTGGCCATTCCCATCGTCAACCCCGATGGACGCGAAATGATTGCCGATGGCGGTAACGAGCTGCGCAAATCCAACGCCAACGGCGTGGACCTGAACCGCAACTTCCCCTCGGTCGACGCCGCCCAGCTGATGAAGGGCGCAACCATGACCTGGGCGTACCGAACATCTCCTGGACTCGAATACTTCGCCGGCGAAAATCTCGGGAGTGAACCCGAGACCCAGGCCATCATGGGATGGCTCCACCGATATATTCCCACGACGACGTGCTTCGTCGACTATCACCAGCAGGGCCATATCCTCTTTGGCGGCAAGATATGGGATACGGTCGCAGGCATGTACCGTCACAAGGCTTTCGCCCAAGACCTCGAGGCGCTGCTCCGCGAAGGTTCTCCACCGGACCCCTATACCTACGACTACACCTATGCACACCCGAAGTATTACGGCCTTGACGGCGGCAGCGGGTCGGTCACGGATTACGTGA
>CAZOHH010000068.1:0-13155 GCA_964579735.1 uncultured Oscillospiraceae bacterium
GTCACGGCGGCTGCCAACCGGTCCGTCATCTCCAGGGTGCGATGCGCGGCTTCCGTCGCGATTGCAGAGGCTTTCAGCGCGTCGGCCTTGGCCTGCGTCAGGACGCCGGCCTTCACCAGCTGGGCGTAGACATCGCTCGACAGGTAGGCGGAGACGGCATCGCTTTCCGCTTGTGTGATCGTCCCTGCGGTCACGGCCGAAGCCAATTCGCTCGTGCCGAGTCCGCCCATTCCGTGACCTCGTCCGCCGATCCGATTGCCATCGCCTAGGACGCCGGATCCATCGGCAGTTGCGAGGGTCGGGGTCGCCGTCGCGGCATAGACCGCGCCGAACGACATGGCGAGCACGACGGCCGCTACGACCATGGCCATCACGCGGAACCTCTTCGTACGACGGGGCTTCGCGGCCGCTTTCTCCGTGCGGGGCTCTTCCTTCGAGATTTCCAGACCTTTCATGACTTCCTTTTCGATATCCATTGAATTGCCTTCCTTTCCATAGGGTTCGTTCGTTTGTGCTTTCCAGCTTCATGAGCCGAGGTGCGTTTCTTCCGACCCATATCCATAGTCTACGGGAGGTGTGTGATACCTCTGTGACGGCCAGGTCAGGAATAAGTGAGACGTCGGGCGTGAACGCGAAAGAGGACGAGTCGATTGCGACTCGTCCTCCAGAAACTGTTGGAGGCTTCAACAGCTACACCGCCGCTACATCAGCTGCACCGCCGCTACGGCTGCTCCGACGACTCGGCGAACCTCACGGCTCTCTCCAGTTCGCCCTCAAGCAACGGCCCCTCCGTCCCCGCGACGAGGAATCCCACGGGCTCGCCGACAACCGTTCCGCCTTTGGCGCGGGCCAGCTTCGCCAGGGTCCCGGCCGCATAGCCGAAGAGACGGGCCATGAAGCGTAGCACTGCCGGTGCTTTCAAGATATCCACCCGCGTGTCGAACACGTGGACTGGAATTCCGGAAAGCGAACCCGCGTGAAGTGCAGACAATTTGGCGGTCAGCTCCGGCGTCGGGCGGAAGGCTCTCGTCGGGGAGCCTATGAACAGGCGATCGACGCCTGTCAGCCGGTCCGAAGTGAAATCGGCCGCCTTCACGACCTCGCAGTCACCCTGCCTCGACAGGGCTTCGCCAATGGCCGTGGACACCTTCTCCGTGCACCCGAAGACAGAATCGTACAATACCAGGGATTTCATGGCCGCACCTCCTTTTCACCCTCCATTATACCTCCAGGCTCCGATCGAATCATCTCCGCCGACCCCCTGCCAAAAATGCTTTGGTATACAAAGCACTTTGCAATCGGACGGTTTTCCGATATAGTAGGCAAAAAGCGACCAAGGATGACAAGAAAATACCATAGGAGGAACTGCATGCTCATCGAACCCATCACCCGAGGCTTCATCTGCACGACGGCCCACCCGACCGGATGCGCCGAGTCGGTCCGCCGCCAGGTCGAGATCGTGAAGGCCGCCGGACCGATTCCCGGACCGAAGCGCGTCCTCGTGCTCGGCGCTTCCGCCGGCTACGGCCTTGCCTCCCGCATCACCGCCGCCTTCGCCTGCGGCGCCGCCACCATCGGCGTCTCCTACGAGCGCCCCAGCGACGGCCGCCGCACCGCGACCGCGGGTTGGTACAACACGGCCGCCTTCGAGCGCGAAGCCGCGGCGGCCGGTCTCCATGCTTCGAGCGTCAACGGCGACGCGTTCTCCGACGAGATCAAGCGCCAGACGCTCGACAAGGTCCGCGATGAACTCGGCCAGGTCGACCTGGTCGTCTATAGCCTCGCATCCCCGCGCCGCACGCACCCCGTCACCTGCGAGACCCTGACCTCCTGCCTCAAGCCCATCGGCCACGCCTACACGAGCAAGACCGTGGACTTCCAGACCGGCGTCGTCTCGGACGTCACGATCGAACCGGCGAGCGAAGAGGAGATCCGCCAGACCGTCGCCGTCATGGGCGGCGAGGACTGGTCCCTTTGGATCGACGCCCTGCTCGCGCGGAATCTCCTGGCGAAAGGCGCGACCACGATCGCTTATTCCTACGTGGGTCCCGCGATGACCCACCCCATCTACCGCGAAGGCACCATCGGCCGCGCAAAGGACCACCTCGAAGCCACCGCGTACCTCCTGGACGAGCGGCTCTCCGTCATCGGCGGCAGGGCCTTCGTCTCGGTCAACAAGGCCCTGGTGACCCAGGCCAGTTCCGCCATCCCCGTCGTTCCGCTCTACATCTCCCTTCTCTATAAGGTCATGAAGGCCAACGGGACGCAGGAAGGATGCATCGAGCAGGTCCGGCGGCTCTTCGCCGAACGGCTCTACGGCGGCGCCCTCGCCCTCGACGAGAAGGGCCGCATCCGGGTCGACGAACTCGAGATGCGGTCCGATGTCCAGACCCAGGTTGTGGCGCTCTGGGACGCTATCGGCGGCGACGACTTCGATACCCTCTCGGACATAGCGGGCTACCGCGCCGAGTTCTTCGGACTATACGGTTTCGGCCTCGAGGACGTGGACTATGCGCTGGACGTCGACCCTGTAGTCGACATTCCGAGCATTCCGTGCATCCCGACGGTGGAATGAGGGTCTGAATGGGCTATCATGGAGACGACGGCCGGAAGTCCAGCCGTAGAAGGAGCCGCCATGATCGACCGCGAACGTCTCACCCGTGAATTCCTCGCCCTTGCCTCCATCGACGCCCCCTCTTTCGACGAACGCGCCATGGCCGACGCCCTGACCGAGCGCCTGAGATCCCTCGGTGCTTCGGTGCGCGAGGATGACGCGGGAGCGAAGCTTTCGGGCAATGCGGGGAACCTCCTCGCTGAAATCCCCGGCACGCTGCCGGGCGAACCCCTGCTGTTCTCGGGCCATATGGACACGGTCGGGCCATGCCTCGGCAAGCGCCCCTTCCTGGGGGCCGACGGCCGCTTCCACAGCGACGGCGCCACCGTGCTCGGGTCGGACGACCTCTCCGGCGTCTGCGCGATCCTGGAGGCCGTGCGCTCCCTACGCGAGGATGGCGTCGCCCACCGCGCGCTCCAACTCGTCTTTTCGGTGGGGGAGGAGCGCAACCTCGCCGGAGCGAAGCGGCTCGATCTCGGCTGGCTCAAGGCGCACGAGGGGTATGTCCTCGACACCAGCGGCCCTCCCGGCCATGCCGTCTTCACCGCACCGGGCAACCGCCGCATCGTCGCTCGCTTCCACGGCCTCGCCGCCCATGCCGGGATCGCGCCCGAAAAGGGAATCAACGCCATCGCGGCCGCCGCCGACGCCATAGCCTCCGTCCCATGGGGGCGTATCGACGCCGAAACGACGGCCAACGTCGGGCGCATCGAAGGCGGCGGCGCGACCAACATCGTTCCGGACGCCTGCCTCGTCGAAGCGGAGTGCCGGTCCTTCTCCCGGGAGCGCCTCGACACCCTCGCCGCGTCCATCTCCACGCGCTTCCACGAGGCCGCGGCTCGCCACGGCGCCACCGTGGACGTCGAGATCACGGCGGCCTACGAGACCTTCCGCCTCTCCGAGGAGCACCCCGTCGTCCGCCGCTTCCAGGAGGCCTGCCGCACGCTGGGTCTCGTCGAGTCCCTCTCTCCGGGCGGCGGCGGCAGCGATGCGAACATCTACGTCCAGAGCGGAACGGCCTGCCTCGTCCTCGCATGCGGGATGACCGACGTCCACTCCGTCCACGAGACGCTGTCCCTGCAGGACCTGACCGATACGGCGCGGCTGGTGCGGGAACTGATGATCCGGGAATGAAATCCGTAACGCCACGCATATCTTTGTGCCTCCCGCAAACCCATAGTTGAATCATCAGGAGGTGAAAACACCATGAAAAAACCCATTACCCTCGGATCCCTTCGGAGCTTCAACCGCAACATGGGCATCCTGCATTTCCTTCAAGGCGGACTGATGATCGCCATGTATTTCCTCGTCTCCAAGATCAACGACTTCCAGGCCCCGATCTGGACCAACTACCTCAAGGCCGTCACCCTTCCGGATGGCGGGGTGATTCTCAAGACCGACCCGCAGCAGGTGGGAAACCTGCCCTTCGGACTCCTCGTCGCCGTCTTCCTCCTCCTTTCGGCCGTCGCGCATTTCATCATCGTGACCGTCGGGAACAAGAAGTACAACGAGGACATCGTGAAGGGCATCAACCGCTTCCGCTGGATCGAGTACGCGCTCAGCTCCTCGTTCATGATCGTCCTTATCGCCAATCTGTTCGGTGTCTTCGACCTCGGCGAGCTCATCGTGATCTTCGTCGTCAACGCATCCATGAACCTCTTCGGGCTCCTCATGGAGGAGGTCAACCAGAACCGCGGCACGGAAAAGGTCCGTTGGGGAGCCTTCGTATGGGGCTCCGTCGCAGGACTCGCGCCTTGGATCGTCATCATCCTCCACATGATCGGCAACGGCGGCGACACGGCCGCGCAGACGCCCTGGTTCGTGTGGGCCATCCTCGGTTCCTACTTCTTCTTCTTCAACACCTTCCCCGTCAACATGATCCTGCAGTACAAGAAGATCGGTCCCTGGAAGGACTACCTCTATGGCGAAAAGGCCTACGTCACCTTGAGCCTCGTCGCCAAGACCACTCTGGCCTGGCTGGTCTTCGCGGGCGCCATGCAGCCCCGCTAGACAAAGGGATCCCACCAACCCCCTCTGAAGGCCGTCCCCGCACAATGCGGTGGCGGCCTTTTCTCTGGTCTTTGAGGTATAATCATGGCAATCGGCGGTCAAGCCGTCCGCCACACTCCAGGAGGTACCCCATGTCTCAGTTCCGCCGCTTCGCCGCCCTTTTGGTTGTCCTCGCACTCCTCATTTCCGCGACCGCGTGCGCCACGGCCAAGCCGACGGTGATTCCAGGCCATCCCCGCATCCGCATCGAGATGGCCGACGGACACTCCATGCTCTTCGAGCTCTACCCCGAGTTCGCCCCGGAGACCGTCGCGAACTTCCTCTCCCTGGTCGACGCCAAGTTCTATGACGGCCTCACGTTCCACCGGCTCATCAAGAGCACCCTGATCCAAGGCGGGGACCCCAAGGGAGATGGGACCGGCAGTTCCGGCAAGTCGATCAAGGGAGAATTCGCGACGAACGGATTCAAGCAGAACACGCTCTCCCACACCTTCGGCACGATCTCCATGGCCCGCACGAGCGACATGAACTCGGCGACCTGCCAGTTCTTCATCCTGGCGGGGGACGGCAGCGTCTCCACGCTGGACGGCAAGTACGCCGCCTTCGGCCGGCTCATCGAGGGGACCTCGGTGCTCCTCGCCGTCGCCGCCAAGCCGGTGGTCGTGAATGCAGCCACCGGTGAGGAGTCCCAGCCCGTCGAGCCCGTCGTGATCGCCCATATCGTCCGGGTCGCCGAGGGAACCCCGACTCCCGCGGCGTGATGGACGCCACGGCGTCCTCCGCGGGACTCGTTCTCACGGACTGGTTCGTCGTGAATCGGCGGGCCATGCCCTGGCGGGAGACGGCGGACCGCGCCGACCCCTACCGGGTGCTGGTGTCCGAGTCCATGCTGCAGCAGACCCGCGTCTCGACCGTGATCCCCTATTACGGGCGATTCCTCGCCCGCTTTCCCGACGTGGAGGCGCTGGCCTCCGCGGACGAAGCCGAGGTCATGGCCCAGTGGAAGGGGCTCGGCTATTACTCGCGCGCCCGCAGCCTCCACCGCGCGGCCCGCGCCGTCGTCCGCGACCACGGCGGCCGGCTGCCCGAGGACTACGACGCGCTGCGCCGCCTGCCCGGCGTCGGCGACTACACCGCCGGGGCGGTGCGCAGCATCGCCTTCGGGCTGCCGACCCCGGCCGTGGACGGCAACGTCCTGCGTGTATTGACGCGGTTCGCCGGGATCGCGGAAGATGTGGCCCTGCCGGAGACGAAGCGCCGCGTGGCGGACCTGTCGAAGGCGATGTGTCCGCCGGACCGGGCGGCGGACTTCTGCGAGGGGCTCATGGAGCTGGGCGCGGTGGTCTGCCTGCCGAAAGCGCCGGAGTGCGGAGCCTGCCCGTGGGAGGACGCCTGCCGGGCCCGAGCCGAGGGGCGGACGGCGGAGCTGCCGGTGAAGCGCGCGAAGCCGGCGCCCGAGGTCACGCGGCGGGCGGTGCTCGTCGTGCGCAGCGGCGGACGGATCCTCGTGGAGTATCGCGAAAAGGGCTTGCTGGGCGGGCTCTGGGGCTTCCCGGACCGAGAGCCGGTGGAGGTCTTCGAGGAGCGCAGCGGCGTGCGGCCGGACCTTGAGACCGAGCGCGTCGCCGGCGTCGTGGACCATGTCTTCACGCACCGCAGGTGGCGCATGGACGTCCATGTCTGCAGGGCCGTCGCGGGGGGTACCCCCACCGGGTCGCCCATCTCCGAGGCACCGCGCAGCGACCCGCCACCTGCACCGACCGCCGGCTTCCGCTGGGTCACCGAATCGGAATTCGCCGAACTGCCCGTGTCGAAGGCCTTTCAGAAGGTCTGGGAATGTGCTCGGATGATTGTTGCCGCCGAGCCTCCTCAAGCTGGCCCGCCTTCCTCCGTCGGTAGGTCGAAGGCGTCTGACCGTAGAACCTTCGGAAGACCCGTATGAAGTAGCTGGCACTCGTGAATCCCGAATCCAGGGCTACCCCGAGGATATCCGCATCCGTTTCCACGAGCCTCTCCGCTGCGCGGCGGCAACGGTACTCGTTCAGGTATTCGATCGGAGAACGGCCCGTCGCGTCCTTGAAGACGCGGAAGAAATGGAACTCGGAGAGGTTCGCAACGCCGGCGAGCTCGGCGACGGTCACGCGCCCGGAATAACGCTCGTGAAGGAGCTCCAGGGATTTCTTCACCGGTTCGATGCGGGTGGAATCGGGACGTCTCCCCCATTCCGACGGCAGGCCTGACGCACCTTTGCTCTCCAAACGTGCGAGCGCATCGTCCGCGACGAAACCTGCGAGCCAGCCGAAGAGCAGGGATTTGACCTGCAGTTCGTACCCGCGCGGGCGACCCTGCAGAACAGCGATCAGTTCTCTGCATTTCTCCAGTGAATCGGCTTCCTGCAGTGTGGTTCCTGAAACAAGGAGCGGCAGCCGCAGGCGGTCCTCCCGCAACGGGTCCAGGTAGTGGAGCGTGCAGGCGTCCGGAATGGACCCGGACAAAAGGGCGACATCAAAGACAACAGCGTGGAACCTAGCCTCCCCAACGCCGACCGTCTCGGCCGTGTGCAGCACCCCCGGGTTGGCGAGGACGGCCGACCCGGCTTCCGCGGCCACCTTCCCGCCATCCATGGTGAAGAGGACGGAGCCGGACTCCACGTACAGAATCTCCAGGTCCGGATGCCAATGGGCGCCCATGAGGAATCCGCGTCCGTGAATCGTGTAGAGGTCAATGGGAAGGGTAGGATCCGAATAGACCCGTCTTTCGCGCAGATCGTCTCTTTCCATGACTCCTCCGCAGGATAGTGCTATATTCGAGCATCATCATCGTAGAAATCGGCGAGAATTGCAAGCATCATGGTATCGACGGACCCGCCGTACCCGTCGAACACGACAGGATTCCCACTGGACCCGGCGGAAGAGCAACGAAGGAGGAAAACCATGGACAAGCTGCGCATCGGGACATTGACCGGAGGGGACACGGCGGGGCGGATGCTGCCGAAGCTCGTGGAACTGGGATTCGAATCGTTCAGCCTCACCTACTGGCAGAGCGCCCACGAGGCCGACTTCGCGGCCACCGCGGAGGACGTTCGTCGCGCCTTGGCCGGCAAGGATGCCGTGATCTCGTGCCTGGCCCCTTTCGGGAACCCCCTCTCCGATGACGCGGACCGCCGTGCGAAGTCCATCCGCGGCTTCGAGCGGGCCATCGACAGCGCGCATCTCTTCGGGACGGACCTCGTGACGGGCTTCACCGGCCGCGTGGAAGGCAAGTCCATCCCCGACTGCATCCAGCGGTTCGCCGACGTATGGGGCCCTCTGGCATTGCGGGCGAAGGACCGGGGAATCCGGCTGGCCTTCGAGAACTGCGAGATGGACGGCACCTGGGAGTCCGGGGACTGGAACATCGCGCATTACCCGGCCGCCTGGGAACTCATGTTCGCGGCATTGCCCATGGACAATCTCGGGCTGGAATGGGAGCCCTGCCACCAGATGGTCAAGCTCATCGACCCCATCCCTCAGCTGCGGCAGTGGGTCGGGCGGATGTTCCACATCCACGGCAAGGACGCGACCATCGACTTCGATGTCCTGCATGCCTATGGGACGGGTGGACCGAAGCAGTACGCGTGGCACCGGACCCCGGGCTTCGGGGACTCGGACTGGACCCGGATCATCAGCATCCTCCGTGCGGCCGGCTACAAGGGAACCATCGACATCGAAGGCTGGCACGACCCGGTCTATCGCGGCGAGCTGGAGATGACGGGCCAGGTCGCGGGGCTGAACTACCTGAAGCGTTGCCGCGGCGGGGACTTCGTCCCGAACCCGGAGGTCTGACGTGGGAAGCGGAGAGAGGAAGGTTCCCAGCGGGTCCGCGAAACACAGGATCGTCATCGCGGGATGCGGCGCGATGGCCGAAGCCTGGGTCGGATTCGCGAAGGAAAGGGAAGGGGCGGAGATCGTCGGGCTGATGGACATAGCACCGGCCAGCGCGCAGGCGATGGCGGAGCGGCACGGACTCGGCTGCCCTGTATTCACGGACCTGGCACAGGCGATTCGGGAGACGAAGGCGGACCTCGTCTTCGACGTCACGATCCCTTCGGCCCACCACGCGACCGTGAAGACGGCCCTGTCCTTCGGGTGCGACGTCCTCGGCGAGAAGCCCATGGCGGAGTCCCTGGAGCAGGCGCGGGACATGGTCGCGACCGCCGCGGCGTGCGGCCGCACCTACGCGGTCATGCAGAACCGCCGCTACATGCGGAATATCCGCGAATTCGCCGAACTCGTCCGCGGCGGCACGATCGGCAGGAACGGATTCCTCAACGCCGACTTCTTCCTCGGACCGCACTTCGGTGGCTTCCGGGACGTGATGGACAGCCCGCTCGTCCTCGACATGACCATCCACACCTTCGACCAGGCGCGCCTGATCTCGGGCGCCGACGCGGTCGCGGTCTATTGCCACGAGTTCAACCCGGCGGGATCCTGGTACAAGGGGAATGCGAGCGCCATCTGCATCTTCGAGATGAGCGACGGGTCCGTCTTCTGCTACCGCGGGTCCTGGTGCGCGGAAGGCGTTCCGACCTCCTGGGAAGCGGAGTGGAGGGCCGTCGGCAGCCTCGGCACGGCGGTCTGGAACGGAAGCGCCGCGCCGCATGCCGAAGTCGTGAAGGACCCGCAGGACAAGGCGTTCATCCGTGAAGTCGAGCGCGTGGAAGCGCGGGAGGACGCAGGCCGGTCCCCCGGAACGGGGAGGGAGAACCACCCCGGATGCCTCGACGCGATGTTCGAAGCGCTGGAGGCCGGAGGCAAGCCCGAAACGGACTGCCGCGACAACCTCCACAGCATGGAGATGGTCTTCGGCGCCATCCGCAGCGCACGCGAAAGACGTCGCGTGGAGATATAGGTGTTTACTATTAGGTCGAACCGCCCTAGAATCGTGTCAAGAGAACAAGGGGGGCGTGTGCGATGGACTCCACAGACTGGGACGAGAGGACGAGGGTGCTCCGCGAGGAGGTCCTCCGACTGAAGAAGGAAAAGGGCGCCGTGCTGGTCGCGCACAACTACCAGCGCGACGAGGTGCAGGAAGTCGCCGACCTCGTGGGCGATTCACTTGCGCTGGCGCGGTACTGCGCGGCATCGGAGTCGCAGCTGATCGTGTTCTGCGGCGTGCATTTCATGGCCGAGAGCGCCAAGGTCATGTCCCCGGGGAAGACCGTCCTGCTGCCCGAAATCGACGCGGGCTGCCCCATGGCCGACATGGTCGACGAGTTCGCCCTGCGCGCCTGGAAGGCCGAGCACCCCGGCGTCGCCGTCGTGGGTTATATAAACTCCTCCGCGGCGGTCAAGGCCGAGTGCGACATCATCTGCACCTCCTCCAACGCCTTGGCCGTCGTTCGGTCGCTGGACGCGAAGGAGTACCTGTTCCTCCCGGACTGCAACCTCGGCCAGTACGTGTCCGAGCAGGTCCCGGAGAAGAAGGCCTACCTATGGGAGGGTTTCTGCATCACGCACCACCGGGTCCGCCCGGCGGATGTCGCGGCCGCACGCGCGGCGCACCCCGACGCGCTGCTGCTGGCGCACCCCGAGACCCAGCCCGACATATGGCGCCAGGCCGATTTCGTCGGCAGCACCAAGCAGATCATCGACTACGCCGCGACGAGTCCGGCGCAGAAGTTCCTCATCGGCACCGAGATGGGCGTGATGTGGAAACTGCGCAAGGACAACCCCGACAAGACGTTCTACCTGCTCGCCCCCGGGATGGTCTGTCCCAATATGAAGAAGATCACCCTGCGCAGCGTTCGGGATGCGCTCGCAGAGACGAAGTACCGCATCGAGGTCCCTGAGGACGTCGCCGCCGGCGCACGTCGCGCGCTCGACAGGATGTTCGCCGTCCGGTGAAGCCGGCCCTGGCGGAGGAAGCGGAGCAGAATGGATTTCAAGCAGCGGTATCTGGCCACCGGAGGCGCTCCGGCGAAGGTCGAACGGCATGACGCGATCATCGTGGGCAGCGGCGTGGCCGGCGTCTACACGGCGCTCAACGCGCCCGAGGCACTCGACATCGTCATCGTGACCAAGGAGACGCTCGACATCAGCAACTCCTCTCTCGCCCAGGGCGGCATCGCCGTATCGCTCGGCCGGGACGACTCCCCTGAACTCCACCTGCAGGACACTCTCTACGCGGGCGCGGGACTGTGCGACGAGGGCGTCGTGCGCGTCCTGGTCAACGAGGCGCGGCCCGTGATCCAGGACATATGCACCCTCGGCGTCGACTTCGACTTGAAGGAACAGCCCAACGCCGCCCCTTCGGGCGTCTCGCAGCTCGCGCTCAACCGCGAGGCCGCGCACAGCCAGAACCGCATCATCCACGCCGGCGACACGACGGGCAAGGAGGTCTGCGACAAGCTGACCTCCGTGATGCTGCGCCGCCCCCGCGTCAGCGTACGCGAGCGCACCATCGTGCTGGACCTGCTGGTGCGCGACGGCGCCTGCTGCGGAGTCTCGATCTACGACGAGGTCTCCGGCGAGATCCGCCTGCTGCTCGCCGACGTGGTCGTCTGCGCGACCGGCGGCTTCGGACAGCTCTACGCCGCAACGACCAACCCCGACGTCGCGACCGGAGACGGAGCCTGCTTCGCCTATCGCGCCGGCGCGGCCCTCATGGACCTCGAGTTCATCCAGTTCCACCCCACCGTTCTCTACCATCCGCTGAACCGGACCTTCCTGATCTCCGAGGCCGTACGTGGAGAAGGCGCACTGCTGCGCAACCTCAAGGGCGAGCGCTTCATGCCGAAATACCACGAGATGAACGAACTCGCCCCCCGCGACGTCGTCTCGCGCTCCATCTTCTCCGAGATGACCCAGAGCCGAGAGGACCACGTCTGGCTCGACATCACGGCCCGCACCCGCAAGGACCTGCAGGCCCGCTTCCCCAACATCTACCGCACCTGCCTCGGCTACGGCATCGACATGGCGAAGGACTACGTTCCCGTCGCGCCGGCCGAGCACTACTGCATGGGCGGCATCCGGACCGACGTCTTCGGGCGCACCGGCATCTCCGGGTTCTACGCCTGCGGCGAGGCGGCCTGCAACGGCATCCACGGCGCGAACCGCCTGGCCAGCAATTCCCTGCTCGAAGGCCTCGTCTTCGGCCGGAGGATCGGCGAGGAGATGACCGAAGTCGTCAAGAACCGCAAGCGCCGCCGCGGAGACGCAGCGCACTTCACGAAGCTTCTCGACGTCCCGGACAAGCGGCCCGTCCTCTCCTGCGAGGAGGAGGAAACCCTGAGGACCCAGATGCGCCGGCTCATGACCGACAAGGTCGGCATCGTGCGCACCCGCGAGGGAATGGAGGAGGCGAAGCGCTGGCTCACCGAGTCCGAGGAGCGCCTCGACGGGTTCCGCCCCGTCGGCGTCGCCGGCTACGAACTACGGAACCTCGTCTCCCTCGCCCGGCTGACCGTCCGGATGGCCCTCGCCCGCGAAGAGAGCCGCGGCGCGCACTTCCGCGAGGACTTCCCGCACACCGACGACGCGAACTGGATCGTCCACCAGACCTGCAGCCTGTCCGACGGCGCAGGGGACCCTGCGAAGGAGGTCCGCCCATGATCGACCGGATCTACCTGGACCGCGTGATCGACAACGCACTCGAGGAGGACATGCCGCTCGGCGACATCACGACGGATGCGCTCGTGGCGGAGGAGACCGTCTGCAAGGCCACCCTGGTCGCGAAATCCGCCGGCGTGCTGGCCGGCCTCGGCGTGGCGAAGCGCGTCTTCGAGCGGCTGGACCCTCAGGTCCGGTTCACGGCGCACGCGCAGGATGGGGACCGCTTGAAGGCGGGGGACCGAATCGCCGAGATCTCCGGCAACGCGCGTGCCGTCCTGAAGGCCGAGCGCACCGCCCTGAACCTGCTGCAGCGGATGTCCGGCATCGCGACACGGACGGCCGAGTACGTCGCGCTCGTCGCCGGAACGAAGGCACGCATCGTGGACACGCGAAAGACGGTGCCGGGGCTACGGCGCATCGACAAGGCCGCGGTCGTCGCCGGCGGCGGGAGCAACCACCGCCACGGACTTTCGGATGGCGTGCTGATCAAGGACAACCATATCGTCGCGGCCGGAGGCATCCTGCCTGCCGTCGAGCGGGCGCGGGCCCACGTGCCCCACACCGTGCGCATCGAGGTCGAAACGGAGACGCTCGCCCAGGTGCAGGAGGCGCTCGACGCCAGGGCCGACATCATCATGCTCGACAACATGGACCTCGGCCGCATGCGGGAAGCCGTGGCGCTGATCGCCGGTCGTGCACTCGTCGAAGCCTCGGGCAACGTCGACCGCGCACGCGTCCGCGCCATCGCGGAGACGGGCGTCGACCTGATCTCCATCGGCGAGCTCACGCACTCCGTGACGGCCGCCGATATCAGCCTGCGCTTCGAGTGACGTTGCCGGCATGGACATTTTCCAGGCCATCCTCACCAACCCCTACGGGACGAACTAAGGGGACAGCTCGAACGAGGGGGAAGCCGGTGGAGACGCCGGCTTTTCCATT
>CAZOHH010000069.1:0-12838 GCA_964579735.1 uncultured Oscillospiraceae bacterium
GCTGAAGGTGATCCTCTCCGGCTTCATCCCCCAGGAGCGCGGAATATAGCTGAAACTCGTGCGGGAAACTAGAGCACGTGTTTCCGACCAACCCCGGGGTCCGCACCTTTTCGAGGTGCGGACCCCGGGGTTTCCTGTTACCAGGGGGACGGATTCGCAAAAGCCGGACACATCGATCGCAGATCACCTGCCGGTTTACGCACGAGCCGCGATTCTGATATAGTCAAGGAGTCCATTCGTGCCGCACCTTCTTCGGAAAGCCACCTGCGGCGCGACCGGAAAGAAGGCAGGTGTGCGCCTTGTTCGAAGACATCCTCCCCGCCGTCACCCGCGGCATCGCGGAGTCCGCCGGCTCCATCCCCGTGGTTTTCAAAGGGATGGAACTGCGCTACGAAAAGGGCTGGTCGATGTCGGCCCCGAGCCGCCACGAGTTCCACGAACTGCTTCACGTCCGCAAGGGCCGACTGGTCTTCGACATCGAGGGGCACAAGGTCCCCGTCGAACGAGGCGGAACACTCGTGATCCGTCCTGGAAAGTCCCACAACCTGCGCCTCGACGATACCGGCGTTGAAATCGTCGTGCTGTACTTCGGCTTCACGACGCCCGACCTTGGCTCACGGGGCATCTTGCACCGCGGCGAAGAGGGGAACGAGGAGACCCCTGTCTCCCTTGCCACGATCGAGAAGTTCCTGGATTTCGCGACCGGGCAGGGCAGGGAGGAAGGCCAGGAGCCCTCCCCCTACCTCGTGATCCGTGGTCGCCACCGCGAGGACATCGAAGGAATCATCGACCGCGTGCTCCGCGAGAGCCGCGAGGACGCCTACGGCAAGGACCTCATGATGCAGTTCCTCGCCATGGAGCTTCTGGTCACGCTCTCGCGTGGACTTCGCGAGGAATACGAGGAGAATCTGCAGGTCCGAACGGGCAAGGCGCGCGAACTGGTCCGCATCGCCCGCGACTTCATCGTCGAGAACCACGACCGCGACCTGTCCGTGGCGGACGTCGCCGGCTATGTCTTCCTCAGCCAGGGGTACTTCACGCGCGCATTCCGCGAGGAAACCGGGCTCAGCCCGATGGCCTGCTTGATGCAGGTCCGCGTCGAGCACGCCTGCCGGCTTCTCGCGCAGCCCGACATCAAGGTCGGCGGCATCGCTCGCCAGGTCGGATTCGCCAGTCCGCAGCGATTCAACGCCGCTTTCCGCAAGCAGACCATGATGACGCCCATGGAATATCGGAAGAGGGTGCTGGGAGATGATTGACAAGCCCCGCATCGAAGCCGCCGTGCGGGAGATTCTCGCCGCCATCGGCGAGGACCCGGATCGCGAGGGACTGGAAGACACTCCGCAGCGCGTCGCGAGGATGTACGAGGAGGTCTTCGCGGGACTGCACAAGGATCCGCACGAGGAGTTCCGCGTGTTCCATGAGCCAGGAAACGACGAGATGGTCCTCGTCCGCGACATCCCACTGTATTCCATGTGCGAGCACCACCTGCTGCCCTTCATGGGCAAGGCCCACGTCGTCTATATCCCGAAGGACGGTCGCATCCTCGGGTTGAGCAAGATCGCCCGGCTCGTGGATCTCATGTCCCGCCGGCCCCAACTGCAGGAGCGGCTGACCTCGCAGATCGCCGATATCATCATGGAGGCGGCCGACCCGCACGGAGTGGCCGTCGTGGTCGAAGCCGAACATCTCTGCATGACCATGCGCGGCGTGCGGAAGCCAGGCTCGCGCACCGTGACCTCCGCCCTGCGGGGACTGTGCAAGCAGGACGCACGTTCCCGCGCCGAGGCTTTGTCGCTGATCGGCCTGCGCACGCCGGGGGGAGATTGACATGGGTCCTGGGAATGCGCTTCCTGCTCCTGACCCGAAGGGTCCCTTCCGTGTCCACAGTGTCGATCTGTCCGACGAACGCGCGGCAGCCCGTGAAATCCTCTCCATCGGCTGCGACCCTGCCGCGCTTCCCTACCTCCTGCCGAAGTCCCGACTCCTGACGCTCCGCATCGAGGCGGTCCCTGCCTTCGCGGCGAACCTTCTCAAGCAGGAGGCCCTCGCCGTCGGTGCCGACGCCGTCGTCCACCAACATGCCTGCACCCTCACCATCGACCACAGTGATGTCCTTCTGCTCGTCACACCGGGACAGATCGCCCCGCTCGTGAAGAAACTGCGCGTGCAGGTCCCCACTCTCAAGGCCGTGGGCGTCTCTCTCGAGAACTACCTGCGCAACACCGATGCGATGGGCGAGAAGGTCTTCGTCGCTCGCGGGCGCACTTTCCCGATCGGGGAGCGAACCTATCTCTTCGGGATCCTGAACGCAACGCCCGATTCCTTCTCGGACGGCGGTCTCTTCCTATCCTCGGAGACCGCGCTCCGACGCGCGCTCGAGATGGAGAAGCAGGGCGCGGATTTCATCGACATCGGGGGAGAGTCGACGAGGCCCGGGCATCAGGCCATCAACCCGCAGGAGGAGATGGACCGCGTTCTACCCGTGATCCGACGTATCCGGAAGGAGTCATCGATTCCGATCTCCATCGATACCGCCAAGGCCTCCGTGGCCCGGGCGGCGGTACGCGAAGGCGCGGACGTGGTGAACGACGTCTGGGGGCTCAAGAAGGACCCCGGCATCGCGGCCGTCGTGGCCGAATCCGGCGCGGGGCTGATCCTGATGCACAATCGTGGCACGGAAGGCTCATCCGCAACCGGTCCCCGCCGAATGGAGGAGCAGCTCGGGCAGACCCGTAACCGCGACATCCTCGAAGACGTCGTCGCATATCTCGAGACCAGCATCGCGACGGCCGTGGCGGCCGGCGTACCCGAAAACGCCCTCGTTGTGGATCCCGGAATCGGCTTCGGCGTGTCGCCGGAGGACTCGATGCGCATGATCGATTGCCTCGGCATGCTCCGGTCCCTCGGACGTCCCGTCCTGATCGGCCCTTCCCGCAAGTCGTTCATCGGCAAAGTGCTCGACCTGCCCGTCGATCGCCGGCTGATGGGCACGGCCGCCGCCGTCGCATATGGCATCGCCCGTGGAGCCGACTTCATACGCGTCCATGACGTCGCGGAGATGAAGGAAGTCGCTAGATTGGCCGATGCCCTCCGCTCCGCCGGCTGTGCCGGAGGACCCGGGCGGTGAGCCGACTGGATCCGAAGACCTGCGATCGGATCCTGCTGGAAGGCATGCGCTTCCATGGCCACACCGGCGTTCTGGACTTCGAGAAACGGGAGGGACAGGAGTTTCGCGTCGACCTCTCGCTGGAATTTCCCATGCTGACGGCCAGTGATACCGATCGGCTTTCGGACACGGTCCATTATGGTCACGTCTTCGAAACAGTACGACAGGTTGTCGAGGAATCCTCCTTCGACCTCATCGAGCGCCTGGCCGGCGAAATCGCCGCCTGCGTATTGTCCGGGTACCCTTCGGTCCACGCCGTCTCCGTCACGGTACGAAAACCCAACGCGCCCGTGCAGGGCCGATTCGACGCCATGGGCGTCAGCATCCGACGGGAGCGTGGTTCCACATGATCGCCTGGATCGGACTCGGTTCGAATCTCGGAGACCGTCTGGAGACGCTCTCCGCGGGGGTCCGCCACCTGGCCGCGAATCGGGGAATCCAGGTCGAGGCCGTCTCCTCCGTCTACGAGACCGCGCCCGTAGGGTATCTCGACCAACCCGCATTCTTGAATGCCGTCATACGTCTTCGCACGCGGCTCGCCCCGTTCGACCTGCTCGACGCATGCCAGGCAGCCGAACAATCGGCAGGGCGCACGCGGTCGTTCCCCAATGCCCCGCGGACGCTCGATGTCGACTGGATCTCCGCGGAGCGCGAAGCGGGAGAAGAGGGTGGAGTCGGTCCTGTCGAGATATCCACACCGCGTCTGACGCTGCCTCACGTCCGGGCGGCCGAACGGGCCTTCGTCCGCGTTCCTCTCGAGGAGCTGCGCACGGGATGCCTGGGCCGCACGCAGGGCGTCGAGCCCTGGCTGTGGGGTTGGAACCCATTGGAAGGCAACGGGGAAGCGAGGGATGGCCTTGCCACTGAGATTTCCCCCACGCCGCCCGACGCCGGTTCCGACCTCGAGCCGCACCGGTTGGTTCGACACGTGATGAAGTCCGCGCTCTTTCCAACCCGAATCCTTTATATGCGAGAGACCGGTTCCACCAATGACGAGGCGCGACGTCTGGCCATCCTTGGCGCACCCGAGGGAACGGTCGTTCTCGCGGAAGCGCAGCGCTCGGGACGGGGGAGGCGCGGCCGCTCCTGGGATTCCGCCTCGGGCCTGGGGGTCTGGATGACCGTGATCTTCCGTCCTGCCGCCGGATCCACTTCCGTCGAGCTCCTGCCGGCCGCCGCCGCCGTCGCGGTTTGCCGGGCCCTGCGCCGCCTCGGCGCCGTGGGCGTGGGCATCAAATGGCCGAACGACATCCTCCACCGGGGGCGCAAGCTCTGCGGCATCCTGTGCGAAAGCGCCTCCTCGGGGGATGGCGTGGACTGGGTGGCCGTCGGAATCGGAGTGGACGTGCTGCACAGGACCGAGGACCTCCCGACCGGCCTCGACACGCCGGCCGTTTCGCTTCTGCAGTGCCGCGCGGAGACGGCGCCAGGTGCCGGGAACGAGGAGTTGCGCGCCCGTGTGGCGGCCGCGGTGTTGTACGAGCTGGAGGAAACGGGTAGAATGGTGGCGACCGGCGCGACCCGGCTGTTGCTGGAAGAATACCGTCGCGACTCCCTCGTTCTCGACAGGGATGTGCGCGTCCACGCATCGGATGGAAGCTATGAAGCCCGTGCAACGGGCATCGACGACCAGGGCAGGCTGCATGTGGCAGCAGCCGACGGAGAGCGGATTCTCGCCTCCGGAGAGGTGACCGTCCGTACGGTCGAGGAAGGAATCCCTTCATGAGTAGAGGCAACAACAGGCGACATTCCCGCCATTTCGGTCCGACGCCCGGAATCAGACCGGCGGGTTCGCCCCGGGACCCCGCGTCGCTCGACGACGTGATGTCCGGGTATGAGATCGAGGAGCCCGCCGCGGTTTCCGGCACCGGCACGCCAGCGCCGCAATCCGACCGTCCGCAGGCCGGTCCGAATCTGCCTCCGCAGCGTCCTCAGGGACAGCCGCAGCGCCCCGCGAACCCGCAAGGTCAAGGGCAGCGCCCCGTGAACCCCCAGAACCAGGGCCAGAATCCGAACCGTCCCCCTCGTCCGACGGGAGCACCCGGCCCTCAGGGTCAGGGTCCGCGCCCCCAGAATCCGCAGAGCCAGCCTCGCCGTGACGGCCAGCCCCCGCGCGATTTCCGCGACGCCCCACGTCGAGACGGACAACCCCGCGAAGGACAACCCCGCGAAGGACAGCCCCGCGAAGGACAACCCCGCGATGTACAGACTCGGGATGGCTTCCGACGCGAACCTCGGCCGCAGGTCCCACAGGGGCATCCTCAGCGCCCCGACCGCCAGCAGCCCCAGTCCCAGACCCCGCGAGGGCCGCAGGTCCCGCAGCAGCGCCCGCAGGCATTTCCCGGTTCACCCCGTGATGCCCAGCGGACGCCCGATAGACAGCCGGAGCGCCAGCCCGAACGTCCGATGCGCAATTGGGACCGGCAGGTCAAGGCCGAGGAGACCTACGAGGATGTGAAACGCGAGAACGACCGCCTCGAAAAGGAAATCTGGCTGGAAATCGCCGAGATCCGCAACATCAAGCTGGACTGACCCGTGGACTCCGACCGGTTCGACGGGTCCGAGCTTCCCCTCATGCAGTCCCTCCTGGGAAACGCGTCTTCCGGACGCGTTTCCTTTCATATGCCCGGTCATTCCGACGCGAAGGGCTTTCCCGCCTGGTTCGCCGAGGCGGCATTCCGCATGGATACCACGGAACTCCCCGAAACCGATGACTTGAATCACCCGACAGGTCCGGCGAGGCAGGCCATGGAACTCGCCGCCCAGGCTTTCGGCGCGGGCTGGACCCGTTTCATCACGTGCGGCGCCACATGCGGCATCCTGGCGATGGTCGCGGCGAATTGTCCGCGCGGCTCCACCGTCCTCCTCCAGCGCACCTGCCACCGCTCGGTCCTCTCCGCCGTGGCGCTGCTCGGACTGCGCCCCGTATTCCTTCCCACGGCATCATTCCCCACGCGTCCGCCGACCTCGCTTACCGCCCTCGCCCCCTTTCCCCCCGCTTCCCCCGATGAAGTCGCCCTTGCCCTCGACCGCGAAACCTCCATCCATGCGGTGCTACTCACCAGCCCCGACTACTACGGCACCGCCTCCGACCTCGGCCGCATCGCACGGATTGTCCACGCCCACGGTGCGCTGCTTCTCGTCGACGAAGCCCACGGAGCGCATTTCGCCTTCGCTCCCGGCATTCTCCCGCCGTCCGCCATGGCCTCGGGCGCCGACGTCGCGGTCCAGAGCGCCCACAAGACGCTGCCCGCCCTCACGCAGGCAGCCCTGCTCCACGTCTCGGCCGCCGCCCTTTCCTCCGGCCGAATCGACTCCGCCCGCCTCGAGGAGGCCCTGCGCACATTCCAGACCTCCAGCCCCTCGTTCCTGGTCGCAGCCTCCCTGGACTACGCTCGGTACGAGATGCAACGCCACGGACGGCAGCGGATCGAGAGTCGTCTTCGGGCCATCTCCGACACGCTCGGTGGTCCAAGTGGCCGCACAGGACCTTTCCTACGGGTCATCGCCTCGCCCCGTTCCCCTCTCCGCGACCCTCTCCGCATCGTCCTCGACGTCACCGGAACCGGCCTTTCGGGGTTCGAAGCCTCCCGTCGCCTTTCGGCGTTCGGCGTCTCCTCCGAGATGGCTGATCCCGCTCGAATCGTCCTGATTCCGGGCCTCTTCGGCCACGAGGACGCCGCGGACCTCGCGTCCCTTGCCCGCGCCCTGCATGCGGTGGCCGTCGATGGCCCAGCACACGCATCTCCCTGGCCGCTCCCGCCGGATGACTACGGCACGCTGATCTCCACGCCCGCCGAATCCGTGCTGCCTCCCGGGGTCCTCTTCGACGGCCTGCCGCGAGACGCGGTCCTTCTCGGCGACTCCATCGGCCGCATCGTCCTCGACCCGCTCATCCCGTATCCACCCGGCATTCCACTCGTCTGGCCCGGCGAGCGCCTCGACGAGCGGCACATCCGACTCCTCGAGGCCCTGATCGGTGCCGGCGGCACCGTCTCGGGGCTGTCTGCGGGTTCCGTCTGGTGCGCACGGCGGGACCCGATGGTATAATGGACTGGAAGACCGGCCCCGACAGGGCCGCGAGACGCGCTCGGCGCGGACCGGACTTGGAAAGGTGCAGGGGACGAACAGCATGGCCGGACGATTCATCACCTTCGAAGGCATCGACGGATGCGGAAAGTCCACTCACGCGCGATCGCTCGTCGAACGCCTGAATGCGAGCGGAACTCCGGCGGTACTGCTGCGAGAACCGGGTGGAACCGAAATCGGGGAACGAATCCGGCGGATCCTTCTCGACAAGGCGCATACGCAGATGTTCATGGAGGCCGAACTGCTTCTCTTCACGGCGGCGCGGGCGCAGATCGTCCGCGAAGTGGTGAAGCCCGCGCTGGAGCGAGGGAACGTGGTCGTCCTCGATCGCTTCACGGATTCCTCGGAAGCCTACCAGGGGTACGGACGGGGACTCGACTTGGAGGAGATCCGCCAGGTCAACGGGTTCGCGACGGGCGGACTGATTCCAGACCTCACGATCCTGCTCGACCTGGACGAAATCGAAGCGGCCCGACGCATGGGCATCCGCCCGGAAGAGGCGGACAGATTGGATGACGAAGGCGCAACCTTCATGGGAAGGGTGCGCGAAGGATATCGGAAGCTGGCGCAGAGAAGTCCGGAGCGTTTCCGGATCCTCGACGCGTCCGGAGACGTCGGAGAGGTCGATGACCGCATCGACGCCATACTGAAGGAGGTAACTTCAACATGAAGCTGATTTTCGCCATCGTTCACGACGAGGATAGCCCACGACTCATGGCCGAACTGAACCGCAGCGGATTCCGAGTGACCAAACTGAATTCCTCCGGCGGATTCCTCCGCTCGGGCAACACCACCCTGATGGTCGGCGTCGAGAACGACAGCCTGCAGGACGTCCTCGACATCGTCCGCAAGTTCTCCAGCAGCCGCAAGGCCGCGATCAATACGAACGTCACGCCCGCCGCCATCGGTGGCGCCTATATCCCGTACCCGGTCGAGGTCATGGTGGGCGGCGCTACCGTCTTCGTCATCGAAGTGGCCCATTTCGAGAAGATGTAGAGGAGGCCGCTGGCCGCATCGATGACTTTCGACGCCCTGGTCGGACAGAATGAAGCCAAGACGCGTCTCGTTCGCACGCTCACGGACGGGCGATCGCATGCGTTCCTGATCACCGGACCCGATGGCAGCGGCAAGAGCACGCTCGCCCTCGCGTTCGCGAAGATGGCGGTCTGCGACGCCCCCGTTTCGTCCGGCGCCTGCGGTCGCTGCAATCCTTGCGTCCTTTTCGAAGCCGGCACGAACCCCGATTTCCGACGGCTCGAACTGACGAAGAAGGACAAGGAGAAGGTGCTCAAGGTCGATCGTGTCCGCCGCGAATTGACCGCCGACGTGGACATGAAACCGCAGTTCTCCCGCCGTAAAGTCTACCTGGTCGAAGCCGACGGTCTGAACGAGCAGGGGCAGAACGCACTTCTCAAGACCCTCGAGGAACCTCCGCCGGCCGTGGTCCTCGTCCTGGTCGCGCGAAACGCCTCCTCGCTCCTGCCCACGGTCCTCTCCCGCGTCTGCCATGTCCGCCTGCACCCCAGCACGGATGCCGAGATGCACCGGATCCTTTCGGCAGGCGGCGTCAAGGGTGACGCGCATATCGCTTTCCTCTCCCGCTATGCCCAGGGCGTCCCCGGCGTCGCCTTGTCGCTTGCTGCTTCGGAGGAGTTCGTCATCCTCCGCGACGGCGTATTCGAACTCCTTGCAAGCCTTGGCAAGTCCACCCGGAGCGCACTGCTCGTCGATGGGTATGCCTTCATCAACGAGCACCGCAAGGAGTCGGACGACGTGCTCGAACTGACCTCCTCCGCGGTGCGGGACATCCTCGTCCTATCCACCACCAAGGACCCTTCTCTGTTGATACACGCGGACAAAAAGGATATGATGGAACGAATCCGGCCGAAGGGCGATCAAGCAGCCCAACGGTGTCAGGCTGCCGTTGCCGCCATCGAGTCCGCCCGGCGCGGACTTGTCGCCAACACGAATTTCGAAACCACGATCTGCCAGCTGCTGCTGCAGCTGCGGAAGGAGTTCTCCCATGCCTAGAGTCGTCGGCGTCCGGTTCCGCAATTCGGGACGCTCCTACCATTTCGACCCGACCGGCTTCGACCTGCGGGTCGGGGACAAGGTCGTCGTGGATACCGCGCGCGGGACCGAACTCGGCCACGTCGCGGTCGCTCCCATGGAGGTCCCGCTCGAGCGCGTCCCCACTCCTCTCAAGACCGTCACGCGCCGCGCGACGACCGAAGACCTGCTCCGCGTCGAGGAGAACACGCGCCACGAGAAGAGCGCCTTCGTCCTCTGCCGGGAAAAAGTCCGTTCCCGAGGTCTCGACATGAACATCGTCGATGCGGAGAGTTCCTTCGACGGCACGCGCCTGACCTTCTACTTCACCGCCGAAGGACGAATAGACTTCCGGGAACTGGTCAAGGACCTCGCCTCCGTCTACCGCATGCGCATCGAGCTCCGCCAGATCGGCGTCCGCGACGAAGCGCGCATGGTAGGCGGCCTCGGAATCTGCGGGCGGGAGCTTTGCTGCAGCTCCTTCCTCCGCGAATTCGCACCCGTCTCGATCAAGATGGCCAAGGAACAGAACCTCTCCATGAACCCGGCCAAGATCTCCGGTGCCTGCGGACGTCTTCTCTGCTGCCTCAAATACGAACAGGAAGCCTATGAGGACGCGAATTCCCGGATGCCTCGCCAGGGCGCGATCGTGATGACCAAGGATGGACAGGGCATCGTCGCCGACATCTCCGTGCTCAAGGAGAAGTTGATGGTTCGTCTGGACCACCCGGGAGAAAACGAGATCGAGACCTACACCAACGACGAAGTCGAGATCCTGCGGCCCTCCTCGCGTTGCCCTCGATCCGTCGTCGCCCGTGCCGTCGCAAACGGCTACATCGCTCCCCCTCCGCCTCCCCCCCAGATTCCGAAGGCACCCGGCCAAGGCGGCCGCAACCGGGGTCGCGGACGCAAGGACGGCGCCCCCCGCGGCGGCGCGCCACGCCAGGACCCGCCGGCCGGAGACCCGCCCGCATCGGAGTGAAGGCGGTTTTCCTTGCGCTTTTTCCCGTTCGAAGGGGTTGAACCCCCTGCGACCCGATGTTACAATAGCCACCGAACGGAGGTGTACCACCATGGCCTATAGAATCGACGATTCCTGCATCGCATGCGGCGCCTGTGAAGGCGAGTGCCCGACTTCCTGCATCAGCATGGGAGACGGCATCTACGTGATCGACGAGTCCCAGTGCATCGACTGCGGCGCCTGCGCGGCAGTGTGCCCGACGGATTCCCCGAAGCCGCTCTAATCGCGTCTTTCGGAACCGCAACGGAGGGGACGGCAGCCGCGACGGCCGCCGTCCCCTTGTCCGTATCCCGATGGACCACCGCCACCGGACGCACCGGATAGGGAAGGGGGCCCCCCTTTTGATTCCCTTCTACGATGACGAAACGGTCGAGGACCTTCGAACCGGAGGGCTGCGGCTGCTCCAGAAGAGGGATGGGTTCCGCTTCGGCGAGGACTCCGTGTTTCTCGCCGCCTTTGCGGCCTCCTACTACCTTCGCTCCGCGAAACGCCCCCTTCGCGCCGCCGACCTCGGCTGCGGGTGTGGCTCCGTTTCCATCCTTCTCTCGCGTCGTCTTCCCTACGTAGACATCACCGGCATCGAACTCATCGCCCGCACCGCAGATGCCGCCTCCCGCAACTCCGTGCTGAATGGGTTGTCCGACCGCCTTCGATTCGTCCAGGGAGATCTCCGCGACCTTCGAAAGGACCTTCCGACGCGGTCCCACTCCCTTTTCCCCAGTCGCTCCTTCGACCTCGTCGTCTCGAATCCCCCCTACCGGATCCCGACCACTCCCGTCGCGCCGAATGCCGTCTTGTCCTCCGAGATGGTCATCGCCCGCGAGGAGATCACCTGCACGCTCGACGACCTGCTCTCCGCCGCCGCGTACCTGCTGCGCGCCCGAGGCCGTCTCGTCCTGGTCCACGGATCCGACCGCCTCCCCGACCTCATGGAATCACTGCGCCGCAACCACCTCGAGCCCGAAACCCTGCAACTGGTCCTGCCCGCGGTGGACCGCGCCCCTTCCTGCCTGCTCGTCTCCGCGACCGCCAACGGACGCCCGGGAGGCTTCCGCATCCTCCCTCCGCTGGTCGTACGGGATGCCGAAGGCATCTACACCCCCGAAGCCGACGCGATATACGGCCGCGAACCACCCCTCGCCGAGGCCGCTCTCCTTGCCAGTCTCGTCCCCTCGGGGCCGGACCCCCTCGCCCGACTCCTCACGGAAGGAGGCTGAACCATGCCGAGTGGAACCCTCTACCTGGTCGGGACGCCGATCGGGAACCTCAAGGACTTCTCCCCACGAGGCCGCGAGGTGCTCGCCGCCGTCGGCCTCATCGCGGCCGAGGACACCCGCCATACCCGCCGCCTGCTCTCCGCATTCGACCTGCACGTGCCTCTCGAGAGCTATCACGAGCACAATCTCCGCACGAAGGGCCCCCAGCTCGTCCTGCGCCTCCTCGCCGGCACCGACATCGCGCTCGTCTCCGACGCCGGAATGCCCTGCGTTTCCGACCCCGGCTCGGATCTCGTCGCCCTCTGCGTCGAAGCCGGCGTCCCTGTCGTCGTCGTGCCCGGTCCTGCGGCCTTCGTCGCCGGGCTCGCCGGGTCCGCCCTCGATACCGCGCGATTCGTCTTCGAGGGGTTCCTTCCCGCCGCGGGCCGCACCCGGCGCCAGGCACTCGCCGCCATCGCCTCGGAGCCCCGCACCATCGTGCTCTACGAGTCCCCCCACCACCTCCGGAAGACCCTCTCCGACCTCGTCGCGGCCAAACTCGGTCCTCGGCGGATCAGTCTCTGCCGTGAACTCACGAAGATCCATGAGGAATTCCTGCGCACGACAGTCCAGGAAGCTTCGGCCATCTACATCGAACGCGAGCCCCGCGGGGAGTTCTGTCTGGTCCTCGAAGGCGCCGACGCTTTCCACGCCCGCATGGCCGCGATCGCCGCCTCCGCCGAGCCCGGGTCCGACGCGGCCGCAGTGGCCTCCGCCGCCGCGGACGCCGCCGCCGCGAGCACCGCGGATGCCCTCTCCACCCGTATCGCCCGGCTGCTTGCCGAAGGATTCTCCGTCAAGGATGCCGCGGCCGTCGCGGCCTCCGAATTCGGCCTTCCGAAAAGGGAGGCGTACACCGTCGCGCTCGCCCTGCGTGCGGGAGACCCGGCCCGTCTGGTATAATCGACAATCAACCGAAGACCGCAAATGCACCCGGAGGTTCCTACGATGGACAAGACGTTCATGGTCACCACGCCGATCTACTATCCGAGCGGAAAGCTCCACATCGGCCATGCGTACACCACGGTCGCGGCAGACGCGATCGCCCGCTTCAAGCGCATGAACGGTTTCGACACCATGTTCCTCACCGGCACCGACGAGCACGGTCAGAAGATCCAGCGAAAGGCGGACGCGGCTGGCGTCCCCCCGAAGATCTACGTCGACGGAATCGTCGCGGGCATCAAGGACCTATGGAAGCTGCTCGACATCCAGTACGACCGCTTCATCCGGACGACCGACGAGAAGCACGTCCTG
>CAZOHH010000070.1:0-3217 GCA_964579735.1 uncultured Oscillospiraceae bacterium
GCGCCGACTCCGAAGCCGACCGCAGCGCCGACCCCCAAGCCGACCGCCGCTCCGACTCCGAAGCCTACCGCAGCGCCGACCCCCAAGCCGACCGCCGCACCGACTCCCAAGCCTACCGTTGCCCCTACGGTCGCACCTACCGTGACCCCTGACGTCATTGGCGGAGCTACTGGCTGAGTAGTCCAAGCATCAAGTAGAACACACCCGAGGACAAGAAAGACCCCGCCATTCCGGCGGGGTCTTTCAACGTCTGTGCACCTTCCAGGCGACCGGGGGTCGACCTCAACCGAGGGCTGCCGCGCTCTCCTTGAGCTGGTCGATGATGTGGAGCTTCTGCGGGCACTTCTCCTCGCACTCGCCGCACTCGATGCAGGCGGAGGCGTTCTTGCCGGGAACCCAGGGGGACTTGCCGATGCCGGCATACCCTTCCATCGCGTATTCCTTCAGGCCATAGACCTTGTAATTGTTCATCATCCGGAAGATATGGGGGATGTTGACCTCATGCGGGCAGGGCATGCAGTAATTGCAGCCGGTGCAGTACAGGTCGGCGAGGCGCTTGTTCTCCTCCATCATGGCGAGGATGCCGATCCGCTCCGCGTCGGAAAGCGGCTGCAGGTTCGACACGATCTCCGCATTCTCCAACAGCTGCGACATGGCGCTCATGCCGGAGAGGATGATGTCGACATTCGGGTTCGAAGCGACGAAGCGCAGTCCCAGTTCGGCGGACGCCGTGACCTGGATGCCGCAGGCCGCCGCAAGTTCCTTCGGGAGACCGGAAATGCGGCCGCCGCCCAGGGGGCCCATGACCGTGATTCCGAGTCCCTTGGATTTCGCGTAGGCCATGCCCTCCTCGTTGCTTCGGTCGAGCACGTTGTACTGGCACAGGACGCTCTCGAAGCAACCCAGGTCCACCAGTTTCGCGAGGTCCTCCGGGTGCTGCGAGTGGAAGGAGAAGGAGACGTGGCGGATCAATCCTTCGGCTTTGGCCTGTGCAGCTTCCTTGGACCAGCCACCGGCCTTGTCGATCTCCTGGAAGCCGTCGTAGCTGACGCCATGGAAGTGGTAGAAATCGATATGGTCGGTGCCAAGGCGTTCGAGCTGCTCCTCGAGGAGTCTGCGATAGTCGCCGGGCTTCTTGACGAGATGCCCCGGACTCTTCGAGGACACGACGACCTTGTCGCGGCGTCCGCCCTGAAGCGCCTTGCCGAGGACCTTCTCACTGTTTCCACCGTGATAGAAATAGGCCGTGTCATAGTAGTTCACGCCGAGATCGATGCCTTTATGCAGCATCTCGATCGCAGCGTCTTCATCCACGCTTTCCTTGCCATCCGCGTCACGCACCGTCGGGAGACGCATGCAGCCGAATCCCAGACGGGAGACCTTCACCTTCGAGTCGCCGAAAATCGCATAATTCATGTCAGTTCCTCCGCAAGGCATTATAACGCAGAACCATGGATACGGGGAGAGGAGTTTCTGTAACATCCTGGCGTTGCGGGAAGAGTCGACCCCCCTTGACGCCGGTCGATGTGAGCGCGAAAATGGTTTCGAGACTCAACCACAGGTTGAATACGAAAACTCTCCAAACGCTCGATAGACATCCGCTCGCTCCCGCTCCACGATGAGGGCATCCCACCACCGCCCCGGAGAAGATCCGCGGCACACGCCCAGGAGGCCTGACATGGACGAATTCAAGGAACGCCTCGCACAACTCCGCAAGACCGCGCAACTGACCCAGGACGCACTGGCCGCGAAACTCGGCGTCACGTACCAGGCCGTCTCCAAGTGGGAGACCGGCTCCTGCTACCCCGACGTCACGCTTCTCCCGAAGATCGCCAATGTGTTCGGCACTACCGTGGACTTCCTTCTCGGTGGCGTGCAGCCGGAACCGGCTTCGAGTCCAGCCGTCGAAGCACCCGAATCCTTTGCCTCGCCCGCGGTTCCCGATTCGAACGAACCGGTGCCCGACCTTATCGTCGACAGTCCTGGCGATCTCGAAATCCGCGTCTTCTGCAAGGGAAGGCAGGTCGCTGACGCCAAGGTCTCCGGCACCATCACGGTCCGTCTCCTTGGCAGGGTGCGCGATATCTCCTGCGACGCCTCGCTCGTGTGCGAGGAAGTCGAGGGTGACGTTGCCGTGCAGGGCAGCCTCGAGTGCCGCGGAGATATCGGCGGCGACGTCTCGGTCACCGGGAACCTTCGCTGCAAGGGTGAAATCGGCGGCGACGCATCGGTCGGCGGAAATTTCGAAGGTACAGGCGATATCGGAGGCGACGTTTCAGCCGGGGGCAATCTCATGTGCACCGGCGATATCGGCGGGGATGTGTCGGCGGGGGGCGGCCTCGTCTGTCAGGGCGACATCGGAGGCGACGTCTCCGCCCAGCAGGTCAGCGCTGACCGCATCGACGGCGACATCCGTGCGACGGACGTGCGGAGAGGCCGTTGAAATGAGGCGGGCGATCGTCATCGGCGCGAGCAGCGGCATCGGGAGGGAGTTGGCGATAGGTCTTGCGAAGGACGGCTATGCCCTGGGAATCGCGGCGCGGCGCGTGGAGCTGCTGGAGCAGCTGCGGACCGAGCTGCGTACCGGTCGGGGAGAGGAATCGGGCGCTGCATCAGGGGCCGGTGTGCTCCCGGAGACGCTCGTTCAGTACATGGACGTCGCCCGCCCGGAAGAGTCCGTCGCGCAGTTGGCCGAGATGATCCGCGGAATGGGCGGCGTCGACCTCGTCATCCTCTCGTCCGGCATCGGACACATCAACCCGGATCTCGACTGGACGTTGGAGAAGCGGACCCTCGAAGTCAACGTCCTCGGAATCACGGCACTGGTCGATGCCGCGATGAGGCATTTCCTGGAAGCGGGCGCGGGACACCTCGTGGTCCTTTCCTCGGTCGCCGCCCTGCGCGGCAGCGCCGAAGCGCCGGCCTACAACGCCTCCAAGGCCTACCTCTCGAATTACCTGGAAGGCATGCGCTGCCTCGTCGCACGGAAACGTCGCAACGTCTTCGTCACGGACGTGCGCCCTGGCCTGGTCGACACCGCCATGGCGCAGGGGGAGGGCCTGTTCTGGGTCCAGCCGCCTGCGAAGGCCGCCGCCCAGATCCTGCATGCGATCCGAAGGAAACGGCGCATCGTCTATGTCACGCACCGCTGGGCACTCGTCGCCGGCCTGCTGACGGTCCTGCCGGAGTGGCTGTATCGCAAGCTCTAGCCGGCACG
>CAZOHH010000070.1:3317-12586 GCA_964579735.1 uncultured Oscillospiraceae bacterium
CGTGTAGAGAGTCCGGTCAGTGCGCCCGCTCGAACACGCGGATTCCAAAGCCGGGAAGCGCGACGACTCCGTCCGCGACGAGGTCGCCCGAGAGCATGTCCTTGAGAGGTTTCCCGTCCCTGGTATGAACGGTGCGCGGTTCGGGAGCGAAGTTGAGCACAAAAACGAAGTCCTTCGTTCCGTCCGTTCGCAACTGGGCCGTCACGCCATCCGGCAGGTCTGCATCGATGGCCCGCAACAGCCCCATCCGCGACACCAGACCGCCGAGGAAATCCGATTCGAAGTCGGCGTTGTTGCGGAAGGCGACGAAATAGGCCTGGCCCTTCCCGAAATCGTTCACGGTCAGAGCCGGACGACCTGCATAGAAGTCGGCATCGTAGACGGCGAGGACCTGGGCCGTCTCCGCATGCACCAGGTCGCACAACTGCCGCACGTCATAGGTCCGGCCTGGCTCGATTCCAGCGTCGGCGGATACCACCCGCACACGGCCGACATCGCCGTCATACAGCCCGTCCGTCTCCTCGTCCCAGATGCCGAGGACCTTTCTCAGCGGTCCGGGGAAGCCACCCAGGAAACATAGGTCGTTCTCGTCCACGAACCCGCTGCAATAGGTCGCGACGAACGTCCCGCCCCGTGCGACGAACGCCTCGATGCGCTCCGCCACGCCGGGCTTGAGCATGTACAGCATCGGCGCCACGAGCAGACGATATCCGTCGAATCCACACTCCGAGGATACGACGTCCACCGGCACGCCACGCTTCCAGAAGGCTTCATAATATCTCTTGGCGGTGGCCTCGTATTCCTTGTGCCGGTTGTTCAGACCCAGCGCATCGCGCAGCGCCCATTCGTTCTCCCAGTCGTAGATCAGGGCGACGTCGGGGCGAACCGAGGTTCCGACGACCGCGTCCAGTTTCGACAGGGCCTCGCCGACCTCCGCCACGTCCCGGAACACGCGGGTGTGCTCGTGACCGCAGTGGTCGACCACGGCGCCGTGGAGTTTCTCCGAACTGCCGCGGCTCTTGCGCCACTGGAAGTACTGCACCGAATCCGACCCATGCGCGACCGCCTGAAGCGAGGAAAGCAAATGCATTCCCGGACGCTTCAGTTTCGACACCGGCTGCCAGTTGGTCATGCTCGGGGTGCTTTCCATGAGCAGGAACGGCTTTCCACCCTTCAGCGAGCGGTTGATGTCATGCACGAAGGCGATGTCGGACGCGAGTTCGGCATCGCTCCTTTCGCCGTGCCAGGTCGGGTAGTTGTCCCAGGAGACCACGTCCAGCTCTTTGGCGAACTTCCACGGGTCGAATCCGGGATAGGTTCCCATGAGGTTGACCGTCACCGGGACATTCGGCGTCAGCTCGCGCAGCGGCGAGGACTCGGCCTTGAAGAAATCGATGGTCTGATGGGTCACGAAGCGCATCCAGTCGAGGTTCTGGGCATGGACGAACCTCTCTCCGATTCTGGACGGCGATTCGATCTGGGACCAATCCGTGTACGTGTGGCTCCAGAAGGACGTCCACCAGGCCTGATTCAGCGCATCGAGGTCTCCGTGGTATCTCTCCTTGAGCCAGTCGCGGAAGGCATCCTGGCACAGCGGGCAGTGGCACTCCCCGCCGTACTCGTTCGAGACATGCCAGAGGAGCAGGGCGGGGTGGTCCTTGTAGCGCTCCGCCAGCTTCCGGTTGACCGCCTGGGTCCTCGCCCGGTAGGCGGGAGACGTGTAGCAGTGGTTGTGGCGCTCTCCGTGAAGCTGACGTCGACGCTCCCCGTCCACGCGAAGCACTTCCGGGTATTTCTGCGACAGCCAGGCCGGACGCGCCCCGCTCGGAGTCGCCAGAACGGCGAAGGCGCCTTGAGCCGCCAGCCGGTCCATGATTTCGTCCAGCCAGGAGAAGTCGAAGCGGCCCTCTTCCGGTTCGAGCGCGGTCCAGGAGAAGATGCCGATCGACATCGCATTGCATTGTGCAAGCTTCATCAATCGGAAGTCCTCGTCCCAGATCCCGGGCACGTCCTTCCACTGGTCGGGGTTGTAGTCGCCTCCGTGCAGGAAACGGGGCAGCTTCGGATTCATGGGTTCGTACTTCATGGCGGAATCACCTCCAAATGGATATATTCCGAGTATACACATGATGGACTACTCCCGTACCCATTGTTCCTTGACACCCCACCGGCTACAGTACAAGATGAATTCAGCCGCATCGCGTGCGGTCCGCACCGATAAGGCTTCATATCACGACCATAGTGGCTCCTTGAATGGGAGGGCGTCATGAGGAAGAACAGCGTACTCGTCAAGGACCCGGTCTCCCGGGCCCACAAGCGTCATAGGGTTCCGAAGGAAAAGACCTCCCGAGCGCTGCTCGCCGTCAGCCGTCTCACGATTCGGGCGTATCTACACGGCACCCTGCGTTTCCGAAAGATCGAACTGCGCTCGCCCGAAGCCGTCGTCGACGCCTACCGCGACTTCCAGCAGGGAAGGACGCGCCTGATCGTGGCCTTCCGCCACCCTTATGGCGACGAAGCCCAGCTCCTCTTCCACGTCTTCAACAACCTGCTCCCGCGGTCCGCCCGCGTCCTCCATCGCCGGCTTCGCCACGGCACCCATATCCGCATCATGCACGACTACGCCCGCCCGCTCTGGGGCGATCTGTTCCTCCGTCAGGTCCTTCCCCGAATCGGCGCCGTGCCCGTCTACCGCGTCAAGTTCGACTCGGCTCGCCTCAAGCTGATCCGCTCCATCCTCCTCGACGACCGGTATCCCCTCGCCCTCGCCCCGGAAGGCCAGGTCTCCTACCGCAGCGAGACCCTGCCGCGAATCGAACAGGGCACCGTGCGCATGGGCTTCTGGTGCGTCAAGGACCTCGAGAAGGCCGAGCGTCCCGAGCACGTCAAGATCCTGCCGCTGTCCGTCCATTACCGCTTCGACCCCCGCGACCAGAAGAAGCTCTGGCAGATCCTCGACCAGCTCGACGCCACCTGCGGCTTCGCGGGCTCCCCCGTTCTCGCCCGGTTCCGCAAGGAGCCCTCCACGCTCGAGGGGCTGCAGCGGCGCATCGACAACCTCGAGAACCGCGTCCTCGAGGTCGCCGAAGCATTCTACGCCGGCTCCTTCGGCTACGTCCCCGCCCCCGTTCCCCTTGCCGGCTCGCCCGACGCGCCCGCGACCGTCTCCACCGTCGAGGCCGCCGCCGCGCGCCGCAAACGCTGGGACATCCTCCAGGAGGTCGCCCTGCTCACCGCCGAGAACGCCCTCGGCCTCTCTCCCTTCAACGTGCCGGAACCCGGGGACCGCAACGCCGCGGACCCGAACGACCCCATCGAGCGGATCTATCGGATCCGTCAGGAATGCTGGGACCGGATCTACCCCGTGACGCCCGCCGACGGTTTCTCCCGGCTCGAGACCTCGCTCCAGGGCCGTCGTACCGGCGAGGCCTGGTATGCGATGCGCCATATGGAATTCGTCGACCTCGTGTACTACCTGGACCCCGACTACCAGCGCGGTCCGAACGGGGAGGGTCCGGTCTTCGACCGTCAGGTCGAGGCCGTCATCAGCCTCGCCGACCTGATCTCCCGCCTCATGGGAGGGGACTTCACCAACCGGCTCAACGTGATCCGCAAGCACGCGGTGATCATCCCGGCGCCCCTGCTCGACCTGAACGACTACAACGTCCCGGGCACCAAGGTCGGTTATGCCGTCTGCCAGGAAGCCACGGACGAACTCCGTCGCCGCTTCGACGACAGCATCCGCGCAGCCATGGACGACCGCTGATCCGAACCTGCCTCGGACACCCTTGCGAACCGTCCCTTCTCCTTGACACCCCCCACTCCCGGTGACAAGATGGGCGTAGCCCGATATGCCTCTCTTCCGCTTCATCGCGCCCTTTTCTTCAGGAGGGCCTCGTATGGCAAAACCCAAGGCCGACCTCGTCGCCGAACCCATCGTCCGCGCCCGCACGCGCCATGTCCTGCCGCCCTCACGGATCGTCGAGCCGCTCATCGCCCTCGGCCGCCTGATCATGCCCGCATATCTCCGCGTCGTCCTCCAGTTCAGGAAAATCGAGGTCCTGCATATGGAGGAACTCGTCGACGCCCTGCGCGACTTCCAGGAAGGCCGCACGCGTCTGGTCGTGGCCTTCCGCCACGCCTACGGAGACGAGTCCCAGCTCCTCTTCCACGTCTTCGACAACATGGTCCAGCGCTGGACGTCCACCCACGGCGAGCCTCTCCCGCGCCGCCCTCACCTCCGCGTCCTCCACGACTACGCCGTTCCGCTCTGGGGAGACGCCTTCATCCGCTTCCTTCTTCCCCGCGTCGGGGCCGTGCCGATCTACCACGTCAAGTTCGACCCGGTCAGCCTGAAGAACATCCGCGGCATCCTGACCGAAGACTCGTGCCCGCTCGGCCTCGCCCCCGAAGGGCAGGTCTCCTACCGCAGCGAGATCCTACCCCGCATCGAGCAGGGTACCGTGAGGATGGCCTTCTGGTGCGCCCGCGACCTCGACCGCGCCAAGCGCCCCGAGAGGACCGTCGTCCTGCCCATGTCCATCCACTACGGCTTCCACCCCGGTTCCCAGCGCAAGGTCTTCGCCGCCCTCGACCGCCTCGATGCCCTCTGCGGCCGGGCCACATCCCCGGTTCCGGCCAACCTGCGCCGTTTCCCCTCGTCTCTGCCGAGCATGCAGGCGCGGCTCGAAGCCATTGAAGCCCGCGTCCTCGAGGTGGCCGAGGAATTCTATGCGAAATCCTATGGGTTCAAGCCGAAGCCCGCCGCCAAGGCCGTCACCGACGAGGGGCTCGATCGCCAGCGCCGTTGGGAGGCGCTTCAGGAAGTCGCCCTCGACGCGGCTGAAAACGCCCTCGGCCTCCCGCATGTCGGAGAGGACCGGATCCAGCGCGTCTACCGCATCCGCCAGGAGGGCTGGGACCGGATCTATCCCGAGATTTCACTTGAAGGCCTGACACCGCTCGAAACCGCCATGGCCCACCGCCGCACCGGCGAAGCCTGGTACGCCATGCGCCACATGGAATTCGTCGACCTCACGTTCTACCTCGATGCCGCTTACCTGAGAGGCGCCGAAGGCTCCGCACCCTCCTTCGACCGCATCGTCGAGACCACCGTCAACCTGCAGGACCTGGTCGCCCGCCTCATGGGCGGCAACTACTCCAACCGCCCCAACGAGATCCTCAAGGACGCCACGCTGATTCCCGGCCGATTGATCGATATCACCTCCCGTTTCGCCGACTACCAGAAGGATTCCAAGAAAGCCTCGCGAGAAGCCACGACCGAACTGGAGAGCCGCTTCAACGAAGGAATAAAGGAGTACATGCATGGAAGACAGGAATGACCTGCCCGTAACGGTATTACCGTCCCCGCCCGCCCGCCTCTCGCGCAAGACCAAGATCGGATTCGGCATCGGAGACCTCGGCGGCAACCTCTTCTTCACCGTCATGGGCTCCTACACCCTGTACTACCTCACCGACAACGTCGGCCTCACCGCCGCCCTCGCCGGCTTCGCGATCCTGATCGGCAAGATCTGGGACGCGATCAACGACCCGCTCATGGGCTATCTCACGGACCGCACGCGCACCCGCTGGGGCCGTCGCCGTCCGTACTTCCTCTTCGGCGCCGTTCCGATGGTCCTCACCATGGCCTTCTTCTTCTCCAACCCGGATTTCCATGACAACCAGATCCTCGGCACGGCCTGGGCCGCCATAGCCCTGCTCCTCCTCAACACCGCCTTCACCGCTCTCAACGTCCCGTACGGCTCGCTCACGCCCGAGCTCACCAAGGACTACCAGGAGCGCAGCAACTTGAACGGCTACCGATTCGCATTCGCGTGCGTCGGCACGGTCTTCGGCTCCCTGACGGTCCTCTTCGTCGACATCTTCGGCAAGGCAGCCGGGAATCCCCGCATGGGGTATCCGCTCGCCGGCCTCCTGTTCGGACTCCTGATCGGCGGCACGATCCTCGCGACCTTCTTCAGCGTCCGCGAGCCCGACCACAGCCACGAACCCAAGCCCACCGAGAAGTTCTTCGCCACCTACATGCACGTCTTCAAGGACCGCGTCTACATGCGCCTCGCCTTCACGTACATGCTCCACCTCACCGGACTGACCTTCCTCCAGGCCATCCTCGTCTACTACTTCAAGTACATGTACGACGCCGAGGGCATGACGACGATCGCCATGCTGCTCCTCCTGGTCGTCGCCATGGCCATGATCCCGGTCTCCGTCGTGATCTCCAAGCACCTCGGCAAGAAGGCCGTCTACCAGATCGCCTTCGCCATCCTGATCGTCGCCTGCATGGGAATCTTCGCCTTCGGCCACATCCTCGGCATGAACTTCACGCTCGCCCTCATGCTGTTCGCCGGCATCGGCATCGGCTTCGCCTATGTGCCGCCCTACGCCATGCTTCCCGACGTCGTCGAAGTGGACGCCGTCCGCACCGGAGTCCGCAAGGAAGGCTCCTACTACGGCATGTGGACCTTCTTCTCCACCCTCGGCGTCGCCCTGGCTTCCTCTCTCGCCGGCCTCTTCCTCAATATGTCGGGCTACGTCGCCGATGCCGTCCAGTCCTCCGCCACCCTGCTCACGATCCGCTTGATCGTCGGTCCGATTCCTTCGGTCATCTTCCTCGCCGCCATCCTGATGCTCCGTAAATACAAGCTGGACGAAAAGACCTACGACGCCATCGTGCTGGAACACAAGGAGACGTAGAGGGGAAGAACAGCTCAGCCGGACCGGAGAAGCGCTCTGGGTTTGATTTTCGTGCTATAATCGGCTAATATACGAATCGGTCCTATATTTGCCGAACACGGGAGGCGTGACCATGGCGTATATTGCTCGAGCGATGGAGGAGACCTTCCTGCGGGCGAACCAGGAGTATCCCGCAATCCTGCTGACCGGTCCGCGCCAGTGCGGCAAGACCACGATGCTGGAACATCTCATGAAAGCAGAAGGTCGAGGCCGCACCTACGTCAACCTTGACAATCTGGAGGAACGGAGTACCGCGAAGAACGATCCGGCGCTGTTCTTCCAGCTGCACCCGCCACCGATCTTCATCGATGAAGTCCAATATGCGCCGGAACTATTCACGTACATCAAGATTCAGGCGGACCGTGACAAACGGGCAGGCGACTTCTGGCTGTCCGGTTCGCAGATCTTCCGACTGATGCGCGGCGTCCAGGAATCCATGGCCGGTCGCGTCGCCGTGCTTCATATGATGCCGCTCTCCCAGTCGGAAATCCTCGGAAGACCCACGACGCCGTTCGAAGTCGATCCCACCCATTTGGCGGAGCGCAGTCGGGGAGAGGTCTTCGCCGATGCGCCCGAAATCTACCGGCGAATCTTCCAGGGCGGCCTGCCGGCACTCGTCAGTGGCAGAAACAAGGACCGGAGGACTCTACATGCCAGCTATATCGCAACATATATCGAGAGGGATGTGAATGAACTCTCGGGGCAGATCGACGCATTGCGCTTCATGGATTTCTTCATCGCCGCTGCTGCATTGACTGGGCAGATGGTCAATTTCAAGACATTGGCCGAGCACAGCGATATCGATCAGACGACGGCCAAGGTCTGGCTCAGGATTCTGGAAACGCTCGGTATCGTCTTCTATCTGCGACCCTACTCCAACAATGTTCTCCAGAGGACGGTCTCGACGCCGAAAATGTATTTCCATGACACGGGACTCGTCTGCCATCTGGTTCGGTGGAACGACGCTGAATCGCTCCTCCACGGAGCGATGAGCGGAGCGCTGCTCGAGAACTTCGTCGTGGCGGAGATCCTGAAAAGCCACTGGAATATGGGAAGCGACCCGCTTCTCTACTATTACCGGGATCGGGATGCGAAGGAAATCGACATGGTCATGCAGCAGAACGGTCGGCTCTACCCGATCGAGATCAAGAAATCGGCGAGCCCCGACGCCCGACTCACCCGTGTCTTCAGTGTCCTGGCCCGATCCCCGCTTCCTCGTGGGACGGGAGCGGTGATCTGTACGACCGAGCGCTTCGGGGCGATCGACCGGGACAACCTGATCGTGCCCGTCGGGATGATCTAGCTCATCCGGCGGACCTCGCTCGCCCTTCCCCTCGTAAGCCGTATAATGGAATCACACGCCACGTCCGAAAGCCCGGACGCCAAGGAGAGCGAAATCGTAGGGTCGGTTCGAAAGGAGCTCACCATGTGTTTTTCAGCCGCAGCCAGCTTCATCGGTGGAGGAGTCCTCACGGCACTGGGGACAACGACGATCCTCACCAACAAGGAGCCCTCCCGCCGCCTCTTCGCCGCCATTCCCTTCGTGTTCGGCGTCCAGCAGATCTCCGAAGGCTTCGTCTGGGTCTCGCTGCAGAGCCCGGACCCGGTTCCGGTCGTGAAGGCTGTATCCATCACGCTCTTCCTGATCGCGGCGGTCCTGGTGTGGCCGACCGTGGTCCCGCTCTCGATGCTGCTCATGGAGAAGGAGAAGAAACGGCGCGCGGTCCTTTGGGTTCTCACAGGTCTTGGCGTCGCCGTCTCCCTGGCGCACGTGGTGGGGATGCTCGTCTACACCGTCACGGCGCGCATCGACGGGCTGCACATCCTGTACGCCCTCGATTCCCCGTTCCCACTGGCGATCGTGACCATGTGCGGTTACCTGCTCGCGACCATCCTGCCGATGTTCGCCTCCAGCGTGAAGCGGGTCTACGTCTTCGGCCTCGTCGTGGTCGTCTCGTACGTCGTGGCGGAGCTCTTCTACCGCGAGTACCTCGTGTCCGTCTGGTGCTTCTTCGGCGCCATTGCGAGCGCGGTGATCTGGTGGGTTCTGAAAGTGCGGGAGCCGGCCCGCATCGCGGTTCCGGAAACCGTCGACCCATAGAGGTCGAACGAAATTGGGAGGAGATCTCCATGAAGAAACCTGAACCCCGAACCCGCTTCGGGCTCCTGATGTCGCACCACGTGCCGAGCCAGGAGTAGGGGAGCGGAGAGGAGCGTCGAGCCGATGGAACTCTGGTATGGAAAACCCGCCCGCAGCTGGGTGGAGGCCCTTCCCCTCGGGAACGGCCGGCTCGGCGCCATGGTGCACGGCCGCACCGACACCGAGGTCCTCTCGCTGAACGAGGACACCCTCTGGTCCGGGTTTCCCCGCGACTTGAACCCGCGGGGCAAGCGGGACGCCTACCGTGAAGTCTGCCGGCTCGCGCTCGAAGGCCGCAACCGGGAAGCCCAGGCGCTGTACGAGGCGGAGATCACGTCCGGCTGGGGCGAGTCCTACCTGCCGCTGGGCGACCTGA